>DATNNY010000488.1:0-5269 GCA_035601635.1 Pyrinomonadaceae bacterium | reverse complement strand
ACCAGCTTTCAAGCCTGGATTGCGCCGGATGGTCAACCATTGAAACAGTTCATTAATCTTCCCAACTTCACCTTCGGCGATTCCTCTGACCACACCGCAGGTCTTCAAGGGATCATCCTCCAGCCCTATTTCAGCCAAGCGAATGGATCCACGAGTACTCCGGCAGCGGCCATGTGGTTCGACGACCTGATCATTTCAACGCAACCGATCGCTGCGCCCAACAACTAAGGTGTCTTTGAGACAAGCCATGTTGTTGATTCGTCTAGCTTTTAGCTGCGTCATACATCACGATTTTGAGGGGTATTTGGGGGGTTCTGTTCTCAATTGTTCTCGATTTTTGAATCTGTAAACGAACCTTAATTTAGCCTCCAAAAACTCAATTTTCAACAGACAGTTTTGGAGCGTTTTAAGAGGCTTTTTTCCTCGGATTGTTCTCGACTTTGGACGTGTAAACGAACCCCCAATTTCCCGAGACCGTCTTGGGGAGGATTTGGGGGAGTTCTGTTCTCGAATGGTTCTCGAGTTTGCGAAGCGGGCCAGATGTTCGCAAGTCCTCTACGGAAAATTCTACCGTTCCGTTGGCGATCCAAGAAAGGATAGTCCGGCCGCCGAAGCTTGAGCTCGCTGGTTAAAATGATTGATAATCAAGGCTCTCTTATATGGAGATAGTAAATACCTGCTTATGCAACGTCACAACCGAGCTAAAAAGGAAAGCGCCGGCAAGAAACTCTAATGATACAATCCTTTCGCATGCGGCGTCCTTATTTAACTCTTCTTCTCTGCCATCTCCTCGTTTCAGTGGTCAAATTGCCGGCTCAGAATTTTACTTCGGCTAGAGCTGGAACCATTCTGAAAAACCCAACGCCCGCGCAAATCAAAACGCCGCCAGGCATCACAACTGCACGCTATGCGAACGGCACGATTCAAGCGGCGATCAATTCCGCTCCAAGCGGGCCTGTCGATATCTTCTTGTCATGCGGCATCTACCTGGAAAACACTGTCATCACGACCTCTGATGTGAGAATTCACGGTCAGGAACGTGGATGCGTCATTCTTCAACCTGCCGATCCGACTCTGCCTGTGATCACCATCGATTCCACGAACACTAGCGGAATAGCTTTCGACGAGGTCAGCGATCTGACAATTTCATGCCCTTTCGGCACTACTTGCGCGGATGGATTAAAGATCATGGGACGCACTGACATTTCACAGAGGAATGACTTTCATAAGTTTTCTCGGCTCGGTGTTTACGGCCCGTTTCAAAATGGTATCGATCTTGCTGGGAGAACGATCTGGACGCAATTCGAGAATTTGGAAGTGGAGTGGGCGCGGCAGAATGGGATTAACATCGCGAGCGCGGGCACAACCAACGAGCTTACGTTTCGAAACTCACGTTCCGCCTGGAACAACGGATACGGCATCTACGTCAACAACACGCAGGTTGATCTAGCAAATGGAATACTCTTTGACACAGTCAATGTCGAGTACAACGGGCAAAACGCCGGCCTGCATAATTGCGCAGGAATCTATTTGACCGGCGTAGCGCAGGCAAATATTCAGAATTCCTACTTCGAGGGTAATTGCCAGGGAAATACTGCCGATAACACCGCAGCGGAAGTGCGCCTGACGGGCACTTTCGCCCAGTCAGTAAATATTACAAACTCTAACTTCAATCTTCAATACGGCGAAGGCGGGATTTATAACGACGCGTTCCTGACTACCGGAAGCTATTCGGGTAACAAGTTCGACACCAGCTCCAACAACTTCACAATCTATATAGCCACCTCCCATGCGCAGAGCGGAGTCTTGGTTGGGGAGAATTTCAATTCCAATCCTATCGTCATTGCGGATGGAAATGGCGCGACCCACGTCAGGATGCTCGCTCCCTTTGCGTTCGACTACGAGCCAATCACTTCGGTGAATGGCAATTCTGTGGATGTAACAACGTTCAACGGAATAGCTTTGTACTACGGTCCCTATACCATCAACTCCTTCGTGGGCGGGCACGTTGGCCAACTGCTGAACGTCACGGCCGCGAAGGTAAGCGGCCACGTCCTCGCCAATAGTGCAGGAGGCAACGGCCAGATCGTCTTTCCCGACGGGCAAAACAGGACGCTGAACGCCGGTGAAAGTCTGTTGCTTATCTTCGACGGCGCCTATTGGCGGCCGATTGAGAGCGCAATAACGGGACAGGCCCGGTATGTCGCGACAATTACAACCACTGCCGCGCCGGCGGACCAGGTAAACGTCCAAGGTATCACCGACACCTCGCATTGCTTGTTCTCAGCGAGAAATGCCGTCGGCGCGACTTTCACTGGAGCATACCTGACGACAGGGAACGGAACGATCACGCTGAATCACCGGGTAATCGCTGGTGCTATTTTCGACGTGTTTTGTAGCTCAAATTAGAACTGCCTACTGCGTCCGAAGGCAGTCTTCTGGGCTTGAAAACTGCGTCTCTGACATTTGTTCTCAATCCACTCGCTGCGTGTAGCGCCAATTGTCAGGGTAAGCGTCCGATCCCCCCTTTTATAGAACCCCGGAATTGACGGCTTTCAGCCGCCCAAAGTTCTTCGGGGTCGCTCCCGCCCGGCCCGAGCGGGTCGGGGCCGTGTTTTGCCCGCGCGCATACAGAGATGTAAGCATGGCTGAACGCAGAAAGAAATGATTCTGAATACAGAAGGAGAAAACTCTAATGGCACTTCTGAAAGCACCAACTGGAACCTGGTGCACCTCCGTGGGTACTGGGATCAGGCAATGGGGGAATTATGGTGGGAAAAACACAACAGGGTGCTAAGAGGGCAGCACCTTAGGAGCCAGGCGTCGAGGCGCTTCTAAGCAGCGCGCCATCAATCTTCTCTGTTGCAAGGCAGCATTGTAATTGCGTGGTCCAGTTTGGCAATTCGATGTGGAAGATCTCTGATAGGCGCGAATTGGAGAGGACTGAATAGATTGGTCGGCGCGTGGGAGATCGGAATTCATCGCTAGAAATTGGGAGGATGCGCTTCGCGATGAGCGGGCGACCTTGCGTGGCAGCGGCAAACCACGGAACTTCCGGCGAAACGCTCTGCGCTTTGCCGAGAATCGCTGTTGCGAAGTTGTGCCAGCTCGTTTCACCAGCCGCAGTCATGTGGTACGTGCCGCTGATAGAGGACATGTATGTCCGGCTCTTATCCTGGGTATACATCTCTGTCAGGATTTTAGTTGTTGCCGCAGCGATATCGTTGGCGCACGTCGGAGCGCCGATTTGATCGCGGACAATTCTCAACTCCTCACGTTCTGTGGCAAGGCGCAAAATTGTCAGTAGAAAATTTCGACCACGGTTGGCATAGACCCAACCCGTACGAATTATTAGATGCGACGCGCCTGAGGCGCGAATGGCCTGCTCCCCAGCAAGTTTACTCTTGCCGTAAACGTTGAGTGGATTTGTTTCATCTGTCTCGTTGTAGGGCGATCGCTTCGTGCCGTCAAAAACGTAATCCGTCGAGTAATGCACCACCAGTGCGTCGAGGCGCTTTGCTTCGTCAGCGAGGAGAGCTAGGGCTTCCGCGTTGACGGCGTAAGCTTTAGATTCATCATTTTCCGCTGCATCCACGGCCGTGTATGCGGCGGCGTTGACGATGAGTTGCGGGCGGATGTCGCGAATTGCGCGGCGGACGCTGCCCTGATTCAGAAGATCCAAGTCGCGGTGGTCGGGGGCAAAGATCTTGCCGAGTTGTGAGAGCGAACGGTTAAGTTCGAAGCCAACCTGGCCCGTTTTCCCCGTCAGTAGAATCGTGGGCTTCATGTTGACTGATACCGCGGCAGGAATTTCTCGGGGATTTCAGCGAGTCGAGTGTTTCTTGCATCTTTTGCGGAGAGAACAGGCTTGGTAATGCCCCATGTAATACTTAAGGCCGGATCGTTCCAAAGGATACCGTACTCATCTTCTGGCGCGTAATAATCGCTGCATTTGTATAGAAATTGCGCGTTGTCGGTAAGAGCCAGAAACCCGTGGGCAAATCCCTGTGGCACGTACACCTGATTGTGATGCGCTGCGGACAGGAGAACGCTCGTCCATCTCCCGAAATGCGGGGAGCCAAGCCGAATATCGACTGCTACATCGATAGCTTCGCCCTCGATCACCCGGCAAAGCTTTGCTTGCGATTGGTTTAGCTGATAATGCAGACCACGCAGCGTTCCCTTGGCAGAACGCGAATGGTTGTCTTGGACGAAAGTACCAGGTATGCCCAGACCCGTGAACTTCGCTTGATGGTAGGTTTCGATGAAAAAGCCGCGTGAGTCACCATGAATTACAGGACGCAGCTCAATTACACCGGGAAGCGATGTCTCTATTCGTTCCATGAACTCCCATGTTCGTCGATTGCGGCGCCTTACAGTGTGGCGGGAAAGCTCGCCTCGAGACTAATGGGAACCCTTTGTCGAAGAACCAGCAATCGCATGAAGAGAGCTATCGCGATTGTGATAGTACTTCTCGTAATATGAAAGGTACTCGCCGGCATGCACGTCAGCTACCCAATCACTCTTGTTCTTATACCATTCAATTGTTTGCCGCAGACCATCTTCCAAGGTAATGTCCGGGCGCCAGCCTAGTTGGGTCTCGCTTTTGGTGCAATCCAGAGCGTAACGACGATCGTGACCCGGGCGGTCCCGCACATAGGACACTAAGCTCTCGGGTTTCCCAGTTAGCTTGAGAATGCGCCGAACCAATGTGAGGTTTTCCTCGAGGTCTTGTCCGCCAAGGTTGTAAACCTCTCCGATTTTGCCTTTTTCCAGAACTGCTAGAATCCCTCGGCAGTTGTCCTCGACGTGCAGCCAATCCCGCTGCTGCTTTCCATCGCCATAAACAGGGAGCGCCTTGTCGCTGAGGGCATTGGTGATCATGAGAGGAACAAATTTTTCTGGAAACTGATAAGGGCCGTAATTGTTCGAAGATCGCGTGATCACAGCGGGAAACTTGTAAGTTCTGACGTACGACCGAACCAGGAGATCCGAAGCCGCCTTCGACGCAGAGTACGGACTGCTCGGCTGCAAGGGAAAGTTTTCGTCAGCGAAGTCGTCTGGAGGAAGGTCACCATACACTTCGTCGGTCGAAACATGTACGAACCGCGACACCGAGACTTTACGTGCCACTTCGAGCAGAATGAAAGTTCCGGTGACATTAGTCTGAATTACTGGAGCCGGCTCGTAAATACTCCTGTCGACGTGCGACTCTGCCGCGAAATGAACGACAGTATCGCAACCACGCATTGCACTTTCCACGGCGGCC
>DATNNY010000487.1:0-5311 GCA_035601635.1 Pyrinomonadaceae bacterium | reverse complement strand
AAAGGTGTTCATCTTTTGCATCATGCGGCCCGCGTCGCGCCAGGGCTCGCCCAACTCACCACCGCCGCGAATGTGCGCGATGACGTAGATGACACCACGATCGAGCAAAGCCAGGCGACCGGCTGAGAAAGTAGGCGAGATCGGAATGCCGTACGAGCCATAAGCATAAAGCAACATCGGCGCCGATCCATCCAGCGTCACACCGCGCTTGTAAACTACCGACATCGGAATTTTCATCCCATCCGAGGCAGTCGCGAATACCCGTTCGGATTTGTAATTCGCCTTATCAAAACCGCCCGGGACCTCGGTCTGTTTCAGCAACGTCGCCTGGCCCGTATTCATGTCGTAATCAAAAACTGAACTCGGGGTGACCAGTGACTGATAGTTGTAACGCAGCACCTTTGTATCGAATTCTCGATTGGTGCTGAGTCCGGCGGCGTAAACAGGTTCCGGAAATTGTATGCGATGGCGCTTGTTCGTTTTGAAGTCGATGACCTCGATTTGCTGCAGGCCGTTTTCCCATTCCGACAGGACGGCATGATCCTTGAACAGATCGACTCCGTCGACCTTGACGGCGGGCCGGTGAGCTACGAACTCTTTCCAGTTCTTTTCAGACGGATCGGACAAGGGCGCGGTCACGACGCGAAAGTTCTTCGCGCCTTTATTGGTGCGAATATAGAAGAGATCGCCGCGATGTTCGACGTCGTATTCGTGATCGGCCTGGCGCGCGACAATCGTTTTCCAGACGGCGTTGGGGTTGTCGGCGGGGATAAAGCGAAACTCGGTCGAAGTCTTGCTGAACGCCCCGACCATGATTACGGCTTTGTCTCGGGAACGCTGAACGCCGATGTCAAACAGCTCGTCCTTCTCGTCATAGATCAGTTCGTACTTATCAGAGCCCAGCACGTGGCGAAACATTTTGTCGTTTCGCTTGGTGACCGCGTCTTCAGTCACGTAGAACAGAGTTTTGTTGTCGGTGGCCCAGGCTACGTCGTCGACGCGTTCAATCTTTTCAGGCAGCAGCTCGCCGCTGCGCAGGTTCTTGATCTGCAGCGTGTATTGTCGATAGCCGGTGTTGTCGGTGGAAAACGCCAGCAGCGTGCCGTCATCACTGGGAGCAAAACTGCCCACGGCCATGAACTTCTGACCTTTGGCCAGTTCGTTCAGATCGAGCAGAATTTCTTCACTGGCGTCCAGGCTGCCCTGCTTGCGGCAATAGATCGGATACTGTTTTCCTTCCACGGTGCGGGAGTAATAATAGGAATTGCCCCAGCGATACGGCACATTTGTATCTGTCTGTTTGATATGACTGAGAATCTCGGTGTAGAGCTGGTCCTGTAACGCCCCAGTGGGCTTCATCACCGCCGCTGTGTATGCGTTTTCCGCTTCCAGATGGGCGATGACCGCCGGATTCGTTTTTTCACGGAGCCAGAAATAGTTATCGACCAAACGGTCACCGTTGATCTCAGTAATCTTCGGTTTCTTTTCGGTAGGCGGGGGTTGCAGCATCATAGATGTGTTTCCATCCTGGGCCGAGACTTTCATAGCAATCATTGAAATTGAGAGCAGCAGCAGCAGCAGAAGAATAATTCGACTTTTCATGTGATGCCTCCAATGTGGAGTGAATGTTTAGCGGCGGGCTAATGCGCCTTTTTTGTTGGTCATGATCGCGGCGGGCAGTAGCCCGCCTCTAGACCGTCTTTATAACGTTTTAGTGACGAACGAACCGCTCGTCAGTCGTGCACCGTTCAACCACGAAGCGGATCACCCCACCCCGACTGGACGTACTTTCCGTCTTTGACGATGCAGGGGACCGTCGGATCACCACCTGAAAACCTGAACATTTCTACGCGCAGCTCACGATTAGTCTGGGCGTCATGATCAATAAAGGTCACGCCCTTTGAATTGTAATAATCCCGAGCTTGCTGGCAGTAAGGACAGCCAGGCTTGGTATAGATAACGAGTGCCACTCTTTGATGTCCTCCGTCGGTGAAAATAGTTTAGCAGTTGGGCGAGGAAGTTGCGAAGGGAGGCTTTGGAGGAGCGCGGACATCTTGTCCGCCAGCGGGCGAAGCCCGCTCAGCCTCCCGCTGGAAGCATCTATTCGAAGTTGGTTCGCGCTACGCGCTCAGGCGGGCAGGGATGCCCGCGCTCCGATCACCAAAACAATAAAAAAGGGACGAGCGTGCCTCAACACTCGTCCCCCGTCAGCATGACCAAGCAGGTTATCCGGGTTTCAGCCCCTCAGGGTTGAAACGTCAGTCACGCTGATTTCATGGCCCCAAAGGAAGGCCATTGTTCTTTCAATTACTCGGGTGGTTCGCGTTTGTCTTCCCGAACGTCGCGCACATCGGCTTTCCGATCCCGACGATCTTTTTTCAATTCGCGCTCGTCCTTCCGAATGTCGCGTGTGTCGCCGGCGATATCCTTGCGATCCTGTTGAAGTTGCTGCTTTGATGCGCCTTCTTTCTTATCGTCACGCAAGTCGCGAACATCGGCCCGGCGTTCACGCTCATCCTTGCGAATGTCTCGGCGGTCGTGGCGAATGTCACGCGTGTCGGTCCTGATGTCTCGACGATCGCGGTGCAGGTCCTTGGCTTTCGGTCCCACTGCGCCGGCAACTCCGCATAACGCAGAGATGGCAATGGACAACAACAGACTACGAAATACCATCGTTTTCATCTTTCGATTCCTCCTGAAGTTTTATTCGGCCCTTGCTTGCCCGAGTTCTGCAAGCCTTAGGTCCGCCTCCGAAGAGGCAGGAGGAGAGACAACGCTGATTCGATAAATGCTCCTCGAATTCCGCGTCATCTTTCGCGGCGAACCCCTTACCACGCGTTTAGACGCGGGGAGGTCCCTGGTAGGCGAAATATTTGACCGGCCGTCTGTGAGTACTGGAGTAACTATGGTTTGCTGCCAATCGGGTCGGGACGCGGGGCGCTAGCCCGACCGTTAGGGAGGGCTCATTAAGGGCACCTCGGAGCCCTCCCTAATGATCGGGCTAATGCCCGCAGATTAGCAACACACTTTTACCCACTGCCGGCCCGTCTGTGACATCTGTGTAATCTGTGACTAGAATTCCCCATGACCCGCGAACCTACTTACCAGGCGGCCAGAACCGTGGCCGCGACGATCGAAGCGCACTTTGCCCGTCACCTCGTCGAAGCCCGCCGGCGCGGCGAGCAGAAACTTGCGCCTGGCCCGGACGCGCGCGCGATCGAAACCATCATTGACGCCAGTTTCTGGGCCAGCTTCCGCCCGGAGGAAGGCCGCTTCCCAAAAATCTCGCTCGCTTTTCTTCCGCCTGAACAAGCCGGACAACCGCTCATGCTCGAGGATCGTTTACCGTTGACGCCCGAGGTCCTGACCAAACTCGCCCCGGCAGTTGAGCGTCCTGGAATCCATCTCGGTGTCTGGCGCGACGAAAATGATCTATACGTCTGGGGCGCAACGCGCACGATTCCCAGTTTGGGATTTGTGCTTGAAGACGTCGAACCCGGACAGTTGGTGATCAAGCACCGGCGCATTGATGGCTTTGGCAAGTTCGCCAACGTCGCCGTGCTCAAAGGCGAGCAGGTAAAAATCGTCGACGAGCAGGGCGCGAGCCTGCCCGATTGCCCGGATCTGCTGACAGCTCTGCGACCTTTCACTGCGCCGGCTACCTGGGACGATTCTGTAAACGTGCTGGTGCAACTGGCTGCGTCAATGCGTGCGCACGGACATGGCGGCACTTTGCTGGTCGTGCCCGCGGAAAGCGAAGAGTGGCGCGTGTCGATCGTGCATCCGATCTTTTATTCAGTCGCGCCTCCATTTTCAAAGCTCGCCAATCTGATTAAGAAGGGTCCGACTCCCGAGACTGAGACCGAGTGGCAGGCATCTTTGCGCAGCGCAGTGGAAAGCATCGCGGGTCTGACAGCTGTCGACGGCGCCACTGTGATTACGGCTCAATATGAAGTGGTCGCCTTTGGCGCCAAGATAAAACGCGCGGCCGGGCGTCCCTCGGTTGAACAGATGGTGCTCACCGAACCGATCGTCGGCAATCAGGCAGAGGGGGTTCCGCCGGTGCAGCACGGGGGCACCCGGCATTTGTCGGCGGCGCAATTCATACACGATCAACGAAATGCCGTAGCGCTGGTCGCTTCACAGGACGGGCGCTTCACGGTTTTTGCGTGGTCGCCGTGCGAAGAAATGGTGCATGCCCATCGCGTCGATGTCCTGTTGCTGTAGTGAGAAGTATCAGCCTATCCCGAGGCGTGTAGGGTACGAATTTTGGTTGGGTTCTTTCTTGCTCGATAAGGGCCCGACCAAAGTCGGTACTCTGAACGCCGCTTGCAGAAGTAGGACACCAACGCTTTAGACAGAAGTCTTCCGCGCGTGGTTAGTTCCTTCGGAGTTATTGGGCCTTTGTCCTTCGCTGTAGAATCTGTGTAATCTGTGGAAAGAAAATCCGTCAGCACCAGGCAGGAGAAGTTATGAAAAGACTGTTCTTGATTTACGCCGCACTCACGTTGATGACTATCGCGGTTTCGGGCCAGACGCGGCCACAAACTGGCGCGCCCCGGCCGGCCGCCACGCCGGCGCCCAGACCGGCGACGACGCCGGTGGCGAGTAACACCCCGGTGCCGGACAGCAGGATTGCCCTGGTTGATACCACGATGTTCGGCGACGAGAAAAACGGAATTTGGCGCTATGTCGACGCAGCCAAATCTGTTGAGGCGGAGTTTAAGACGCGCACGGATGATCTGGAAAGCATCCAGAATCGCATCAACGCGCTGATCGCCGAAATCCAAACGTTGATGAAGGCGCCGGTACCCGATCAGAAAACCATTCAGGCCAAGCAACAGCAGGGCCAGAGCCTCGCAACTGAGGGTAAGACGAAGAAAGATCGTTTGGACGAGGATATCAGCAAGCGATACGAACAAATCCTCGCTCCGATCTCCAGACAAATCGGCACGGCCCTGGACCAGTTTGCAGCCCAACGCGGAGTCACGATGACGCTCGACGCGAGTAAAATTCAGGCAGCTATTCTGACGGCGGTTCCCGCACTCGATCTGACGCAGGCTTTCATAAACGATTTCAATAGCAAGAACCCGCGAACGGGCGCTGCACCGCGGCCGTGATCGCGGTCATACTCTTGGAGTGCGGCGACTTCTAGCAGGGTGCTGAAAAACTAATTTGGAGTGCGGCGGCAAGCGTAGCGCGACGCCGCTTTGGATTCGCTGATCACGAAGATGCTAAGAAATCCAAAGCGCCGCCGTTGTCGGCGCACTCCAAATTTGTAGCTCGGGACATCGAATAAGAGTTTTTCAGC
>DATNNY010000486.1:0-8946 GCA_035601635.1 Pyrinomonadaceae bacterium | reverse complement strand
CTGGAATTGAGGATGAGGTCCGCAGCACACTCCGGCCACTTTGTAATTAGTACTCATGAGGCGAACGCGATGGCCGCGGCCTGGGAAACCGTCATCGATAAGCCAAGTCAGCAGTCGTTCGCGCGCTGACTCGTTGCCGTACGTAAGATTCTCACCGATGCCGCCCTGCCACGAGCCAAAAGGCTTTACCCGCTGTTCGATGAAACTACTATCGTTTCCCTTGTGACCGGTGGCGCCGGTTCCGCTTTGATCTTTAACGTGACTCATGGCAGCCAGGCAAAGACCATGGGAGGGACTGAGCGGCCCCAGTGGTTTGGCGGCCCTAAGAAACTTGATCGCGTCCTCTACAGCGGTCCACCCTTCCTGAGTCGTAAACGAATCCTGGTTAGACGGCTGGTACTGCTTGTCGTGAAAGAGAGGCTTCAGACTTTCAAGATAAGATGCGTACTGTTGAGGGTTTGCCCGGGCCAGGTTGATTTCGTTCAGCAGATCTCGTTCGTCTTTCGACAATCCGTCGTTAACGACGATCTTGGTGGTCTGAGATTGGCCTCGATCAGAACCCGAAAAAGATACAAAGATGCCAAAGGCGCAGCACAGCGCCGCAAGTCCAACAAATCTGACTTTCATCTGGGGGATTCCTTTCACTTTGGATAGCTAACCAATCAAGGATTGTTGTGTCCCGCGCGCGTCGGGAAGACACCGGTAAATTAACGAAAGTCCGTCGGTGTGTCAATTGATTGGTAGACAGCATGATGATAAGCGTTTAGCATCTGAACTGACGGCGTCCCCCCTGGCCGAGAGGGTTATCTGTTTTTCATGGCTATTCGGCATCCACCGGAAGACCAAATCCCCCGCGTTGTTCGTGGCGGTCGTGTGCCACCTCCGCGCATCGTTCGTTACGAAGAGCCACAACCAAGCTTCCTCCGCCGCATCCTGAGATTTCTTTGGCGACCATACTTTGTTATTCCGCTCGTGCTTTGTGCCGTGCTGGTGGTAACCGTTCTCTCCTATTATTGGATCGTTTTTTCCGCGCGCATAGACAATCTCTTGAAGGGCGAAGTCTACACTCGTTCGGCTGGTATCTATGCCGCGCCGAAACAGATCCGCGCGGGTCAGAATATCTCTCAGGACGACCTGCTGGCTTATTTAAAGCGCGCCGGATATGTTGAACGCGGACAGCAGGGGGATAGTGCGCGCGGGCGTTATGTGATTGATGGAACAACAGTAGAAATAGATCCGGGCCAGGATTCGGTGCTCGATAACGCCACCTTTCAAGCCTTAAAGGTTCAGTTCGCGCGCGGCGGAAAATCTATCGCCTCAATTTCTGACAAAGACCACAACGCGCGCCGTGACAAAGCACAGCTCGAACCTGAATTGATCAGCTCAGTCACCGGCCGCGAACGCGCCAAGCGCCGCGTGATCGGCTATAACGATTTAACGCCTGATCTGGTGAAGGCGATCACGGTCACTGAAGACCGGTCTTTCTTTGAACATCACGGCGTCAACATTCGCGGCATCATCCGCGCGCTGCTGCGGCGTTACGATTCTGATCCGAATTCGCCGATAGCGCGTCAGGGTGGCTCCAGCATTACCCAACAGCTCGTCAAGAATCTGCTCCTGTCGCCTGAACGCACGATGAAACGCAAGCTGGCCGAAGCTTACATGTCGGTCATTCTGGAAACGCGCCTTTCGAAGGAAGAGATCTTTGCTCTTTATTCTAATCAGGTCTATCTCGGCCAGCAGTCGGGTTTCTCAATCAACGGTTTTGGCGAGGCCGCCAGCGCATACTTTAATAAGGACGTGACGAATCTGACCCTGCCCGAATCAGCGTTTCTGGCGGGATTGATTCGCAGTCCAAATCGCTATAATCCGTACCACGACATCGACACGGCGACCGCGCGACGAAATCAGGTGCTCGAATCGATGGCGGAAACTTCCGCGATAACCCCGGACCAGGCAAAACAAGCTGAAGCAGTCGAGCTGAAGATGGCGCCGGCCAAGGGCCGGATAGACATTTCTGACGCGCCTTACTTTGCCGATTATGTACAGAATCAGCTCGGCGATCTGATCTCCGGACAAGGCGCCGACCATCTGCGCATATACACTTCGGTGGACATGGATTTGCAACGCGCGGCCTACGCTGCTGTTACCAAACAACTGGCGTCGCTCGACAAGATTGAAGCCAGGCGCGTTCCCGAAGGCACGGTCCAGGCGGCATTGGTGGCGATGAACGCGCACACCGGCGAGATTGTAGCCATGGTTGGCGGTCGCGATTATTCGAAGAGCCAGCTTAATCGCGCCGAGGCTTTGCGCCAGCCTGGTTCGGCCTTCAAGCCGTTCGTCTATGCGACGGCGCTCAACACTGCTTACGATCCCATCCCGCGCGTAATTACTCCGGCCACGGTTTATAAGGACGAGCCAAAGACGTTCACCTACGACAATCAGGAATACTCGCCGGGCAACATGGGCGATAAGTACTCGATGCAGCCGGTTACGTTGCGCGACGCGATGGTGCACAGCCTCAACGTAGTAACAGTTGATGTGGCGATGGAAGTTACGATCGGGCGCGTGATGAATCTGGCCGCGAAAGCCGGACTGCCGCGAGTTGCGCATGCTTATCCCGCGATGGCCCTGGGCACTTCTGAAGCAACACCGATCCAGGTTGCTTCGGCTTACACGGCGTTTGCCGCGAATGGAACACGCACCGCCCCGCTGGCTATTGACCGCATCACCACCGGCACCGGAACGACGATAGCTCAACCGACAGCTCAGAAGAACGAAGTGGTGCGTCCGGAAATCGCTTATCTCATGACTTCAATCATGAAGGACGTGGTGAACCGCGGGACGGCCGCACCGATACGCGCGCGCGGATTCAAGTTCAACGTCGCCGGCAAAACCGGAACTTCACGCGACGGTTGGTTTGCCGGTTACACGCCCGATCTGGTGTGCGTTGTTTGGGTCGGATTCGATGATGGATCGCAATTGGGCTTGACCGGGGCGGCGTCGGCGCTTCCCATTTGGGCCGACTTCATGAGCGCGGCGCTCAATGCGCATCCCGAATGGACTGGAGATTGGCAGATGCCGGAAGGCGTCCAGCAGGCCGATATCGACCCAACCACCGGCCAATTGGCCAAGGCTGATACGACGGCCAAGCGGGCGGAACTTTTTATTAGCGGGACCTTGCCGGGATCAGAAAAGACCGACGCAACCGACGAGACGACCCAGGAGCCGCCAGCCCAAATTGACGGTGACGAAAACGGCAAGAGCCCTCAGACTGAGCCGGCGACCTTGCCGGAGCCGCTACCTGCTGAGTCACCGCGGGCCAAGCCAACGCCCCGATCCAGGAACGATTCGCGCGACTTTTACGATGGTGATCCCGCGCCAAAACTGCAGGGCACGATTACGCTCGACATCGATCCGACCACCGGGTTAATTGCCGTCGATAGTTGTCCGGTGATTCGCACGAAAACATTTATCATCGGCCAGGAACCCAAAAAATACTGCGGGCCCGAGTATCACAAGAAGTCCCAACCCTCGCCAGCGCCGCCCGCCACGCGATCGCGATTGGCGAACCCTCAACTCAGATAACCCAGGGGGCCAGGGCCGCGCGTAACGTCTCGATCGCCAATGCCGCTGCGTGTTGCTTCCGAGACGGCAAACCCCCGACCGCGTTGACGATTTCCTTGCGCGTCAATTTCAAAGCGTCTTCAACCGTCATTCCTTCCAGCATCTCTGCGAGCGCGGAACCACTGACCAGCGTGGGCGGACAGCCATAGGCGAGGAATCGCGCAGACTCGACCCGGGCATCACGAATCAGGAGACTGAGCCGCAAACGATCGCCGCAAACGGGGTTAGATTGTTCAGCGACTGCGTTTGCTTCCGGTAATTCACCCGCGTTGCGCGGATGCGCGAGGCGATCTTTGAAGGCTTCTGAATATGACAAGTGGGTTAACTCACGGGCATCGTTCTGATTTCGTTTCGAGCTTTTCTTTCGCTCGGAAAAAACGATCCACGAAACTACACAAAACGGCACGAATAAGGAATCTGCTTCGTGTGATTTCGTGGATCGATTCTATCTATCGAAATTGGGCACCACTAACTCGCCGCAACCGTTTCTCGAGACAGCGGTGAAAGTTTACGGAGACTCTTAACCGCGTGCTGCAATGCTCCCAGGGTGTAATCGACGTCATCTTCAGTGTTATCTTTGCCAAAGCTGAAACGAATCGCCCCACGCGCCAGTTCTTCGTCGCGGCCGAGCGCGCGTATCACCGGCGAAGGCTCGAGTGTTCCTGATGAGCACGCCGAGCCGGTAGAAACAGCAACGCCCTGCATGTCCAGATGAATCAACAAGCCTTCGCCTTCAATAAAACGAAACGAAATGTTCGAAAGATGCGGCAGCCGTCTTTCACGATCTCCATTTAAGGCTATTTCGTCGATGGATTCCGCGACGGCGCGCTCAAATCGATCGCGTAAGTGCCGGGTGTGTTCGTTGCGCTCAGTCATTTCTCGGCTCGCTAGTTCCGCGGCCGCTCCAAAGGCAACGATGTTGGCAATTGGTTCTGTGCCGGCGCGGCGTTCGCGCTCCTGATGACCTCCCACCAGCTGGGGAGTCACACGCACGCCCCGCCGCAGAAACAGCGCTCCGGTTCCTTTCGGCGCATAGATTTTATGCGCAGAGATCGAAAGCAGATCGCAGCCGAGATAATCGACGTCGATTGGAAGACGTCCGGCTGCCTGTACGGCATCAGAGTGAAACCATAAATACCGATGACCACGCTGGCGTTCTTCCCTAATCAGTTCGCCGATTTCTTTGATTGGTTGAATCGTGCCGATCTCGTTATTGGCCATCATCACGCTTATTAAGATCGTCTCCGCGCGCAAGGCCGAGCGCACGTCTTCGGTGCGGACAATTCCGTCCTCATAAACCGGCAAGTGGGTGACGGACCAACCGCGCTTCTCAAGTGACTCGATCGCGCCGCGCACTGATGGGTGCTCAATTGAAGAGGCGATGATGTGCCGGCCATGCGATTCGGCGAGTTCGCAAACCCCTCGAATTGCCAGGTTGTTGGCTTCCGTGCCGCCGGACGTGAAGATAATTTCGTTGGCGTGCGCGCCGATTAACCGGGCGACCTGGCGGCGCGCACGATCGGCAGCCGCTCGCGCTTCCTGACCGAAGAGATGGACACTCGAAGCGTTGCCAAACTTTTCCGTCAGGTAAGGCAGCATCGCCTCGACGACCCGGCGATCGACTGGCGTGGTGGCACTGTGATCGAGATAGACTTTGCGCATCGCTCGGTATTACGCGGGCTGTTTAGAGCCGGGCTACTGCCCGCCGGTTTGCAACCATAGAGTCCCATGCATCGCACGGTGGGCGGTAGCCCGCCGCTAAACGCGACAACTGCTTAGAGACATATCGCATCTGAAACGCGTGTGCCTGGCGTATCCGAGTCTAGGTGCGGCAACCATGACGGTCAAGTTTCGGGTTGTTGATGACTGAACTCAGTGTTAGCATTTTGATGAAAGCTCTCCCTTTCAACGGTGTCGGCGCTCTGGAACTTGTCCTTTTGCAAACCCCAGAACGATCGGCAGGAAAGGCTGAAGAATGAAGAATCTCAGATTTGCTCTGACCCTATTTCTCCTGGCAACTCTTGTGACGGTTCCGCTGGTAGCGGCTCCGGTGAAGGCGCTGGATCCCCAAAACCAAAACCAGGCGAGCGCCCTTACGCGCGGCTATCGCACCGGTTACTCGGATGGTTATCAAGCCGGCGTCAATGACGTGGCCGGCAATGCCGCCCGCGATTTTCGCAACAAGACCGAATACGAACACGGCGATCGTGCGTACAATTCAAACTACGGCCCGCTGGCCGAATATCGCGACGGATATCAGCAGGGATTTGAAGTGGGCTACAGCGCCGGTTTTGATCGGAAGCCGTTTGATTCGAGCATCCCGCAAGACTTGAGGCGCAACAGCGACGAGTCCTCAGTAGGCTATCCGAAGGATCCAAAGACTGCCGATCCTACATCGCAGCAGTCACAGCCCACTCAAACTGTCACGGTCACTGATGCGATTCCTCGCGACACGATCATGCGGGTCGAGCTGCTGAGCAATCTCTCGACCGATGCTTCACAGAAAGGCGATCAGTTCCAGGCACGCGTGATCGAGCCGAAAGAATATGAAGGCGCTACGATCGAAGGCCGGGTAGTTAATGTGAAGCGGGCGGGTCGGGCACGAAGCACCGCGCAGTTGCAACTGGCTTTTGAGGAAATCCGATTCACTGATGGCCGCACCTCAAAGATGAGTGCCCAGGTGATTGAAGTCATTCCGGGCGGCGGGAGCCAGGGCGCGGGCAAAGTCGATTCGGAAGGCGGAGTACAGGGAACGAATTCTACCAAACGTGACGTGACGAAAGTCGGCGGCGCAGCCGGGATCGGCGCAGTGATCGGCGCCATCGCAGGTGGCGGGGCCGGTGCTGCCATAGGCGCAACCATCGGGGCCGGAGTCGGCACGGCCGGAGTCCTCAGCGAACGCGGCAGAGAGATTGAACTAAATCGGGGTCAGCAACTGCGCATCCGCACTGCTGGCGATGTGGCGATCAGGTAAGAGAAATAGGTCGCGCGCACCATCAACCACAAAGACACGAAGACACAATGGTAAGTATTTCTCTCCCTCTCCCTTTGGCAGAGGGCCGGGGAGAGGGCCTGTGCCGCGTCATGCCACGCACCCTACCCAACCAAAGGGAAGGGAAGAAACCAACCTTTTTGAGCTAACCTGATGACTAATCAACTTTGTGACGTTGTTTCTTTGTGGTGAACGTCAATCATGCCGCTCATCACCCTCCTGACTGATTTTGGCTCGCAGGATTATTTCGTTGGCGCGATGAAGGGCGCCATACTCTCCCGCAACTCTGACGCGCATATCGTTGACATAACTCACGAAATTCCGCCCCATGATATTCGAGCTGCCGCATTCAATCTGCTCGCCGCGTACCAGGAATTTCCCGCCGGCACTATCCATGTCGCAGTCGTCGACCCAGGCGTTGGATCCGCGCGCAGAGGGATCATAGTTGAATGCGCCAGGCAGTTTTTTGTCGGGCCCGACAATGGAATGTTTAGTTGGATCTGCGAACGAGAACAGAGCTTTGTCGCCGTCCATTTAACCAACGAAAAGTTTTTCCGCCATCCGGTGAGCGACACTTTCCACGGGCGCGACATCTTTGCACCCACAGCGGCGGCGCTGTCCAGTGGAGTCGCGCCCAACGAATTCGGTCCCGTGATCGACGACCTGATCCAGCTTGAGTCTTTGGAACCTAAGAGAGTCGACGGGCGCGTGATCGAAGCGACCGTCATTCATATCGATCGCTTTGGAAACTGCATTACGAATCTTACCCGTGATCATTTTGCGCCGGGAGCTAAGCTGCTGATCAATGGCCGCGAAGTCTCTGCCTTTCGCCAGTTCTTCGCCGATAGCGCGGAGAACCACGACGAGTTGTTCTTACTCTTCGGTAGTGCGGGGTTTCTCGAGATTGCGGCCCAGGACACTTCGGCCGCGAAAATTCTGAGCGTGCGACGTGGTGATCGAGTGACTCTGTATTCTGGCGGCGTGCGCTGAACTTGGTTTCGGCGCGTAGCTTCCAGCGGGATGGACAGTGGGTTGGTTTTGCTTACCTGTTGCTTGAACAAGAACGATCCACGAAATCACACGAAACAAGACGAGCTCCCCTTCATGTATTTCGTGGATCCTTCTTTTTGGCAACGGAAGACCTCGAGGACAAGATCGACCGCGCGAGGGTACCGGGTCAGTTTGAAAAAGTGTCACGGGCATCCCGCCGGTGAGGATGCGCGTGACAGTTCAAAATGAACCAGCACGCGCGCGAGTGCTCGCTTGTCACGTGGAAACCTGTTTGCTATCTTCAATTCATCCAAAACTTCGAGGAACCCAAATAATGGAAAAAGCGAAGGACAGCGGGGCGGGAGCCGCAGTCTCAACCGGACTCAGAGGTGTCATTGCCGCCAGCTCTTCAATTGGCGATGTAAACGGGGAAAAGGGCGAGCTGATTTATCAGGGTGTGAATATTCATGATCTGGCTACGAAATCCACGTTCGAAGAAGTTGTGTTTCTGCTCTGGAACGGAAGACTGCCAAAACGGACCGAGCTTGATGACCTGAGGACGCATATCGCCGCGTCTTATGAAATTCCGCAATGGGTTCGCGGACCTATCGAGTATTTTCCAAAAGACGCCGAGCCAATGGACACCCTGCGCACGGCGGTATCCGCATTGTCATTTTTCGACAGAGAGGCTCGCGACCTCTCGCGCGAAGTAAGCCTCAGAGTTGCGACCCGCCTTACCGCCCAGTTTCCTACTATTGTGGCGGCGATCGACCGCGCACGGAACGGTAAACCTCCAATTAAACCGCGACCCGATCTGAACATCGCCACTAACTTTCTCTACATGCTGACGGGCGAGATGCCCGACGAGTTCGACGCGCATGTGCTCGATGTGGCGCTGATTCTACAGGCCGATCACGAATTGAATGCATCGACTTTCACGGCGCGCGTAGTCGCGGGCACATTGGCTGACATGTATAGCTGCGTGACCGCGGCGCTGGGCGCGCTTTCAGGTCCGCTGCACGGTGGCGCCAACACTGCCGTGATGAAACTGCTGTTGGAGATTGGCAGCGTTGACAACGTCGAAAGCTATATCAAGGACGCTTTGTCGAAGAAGAAGAAGATCATGGGTTTTGGCCATGCGGTCTATCGCACAGAGGATCCGCGCGCTACTCACCTGCGCCGGTTTTCGAAAGAGGTGGGCGAGCGCAAGGGCGATACCAAGTGGTATGAGATGACGGCGAAGGTCGAAGAAGTGATGAAGCGCGAGAAAGGCCTTTTGCCGAACGTCGATGCCTACTCAGCCTCGACCTATTACATGATGGGAATCCCGCTGGATC
>DATNNY010000485.1:0-8759 GCA_035601635.1 Pyrinomonadaceae bacterium | reverse complement strand
AGAAACCCCAGCTTTGCATCGGCCAGCCGCTTCAGTCCGTCAGCTTTACTCCAGACCTCGAGGGCATCGCTGCCTTCATTAGCCAGGTAGAGCTTGCCATTGCGCCACAACAGTCCATCGGGTGAGCCAAAGCCGGTTTTGCTGGTGGCAAACATACTGGCCTTGTACGACGCGTCAGTCATGATCACGAGGCCTTCCTTCTGCAGCTTGCATGAAGTCAGAAAGACGAGGCCGAGAAGAATGATTGCGATACTAAATCTTTTCATAAGCTTGATTGTCCGAAAGCACTCACCCCGCGGTCCGCGACCGCCCAATCAGGAGCCCATTCCCAGCAGCACGTGCCTTCGCATCGCTGCGAGTAATCCAAGGAATGCTCTGATGTGAATCATCGTGCTGGAAACCTCAAAGGCGACCAGGAAAATGAGGGCGCTCGAGAGGGCGCTGTAACGCAGGGTCAGACCGCTGAGTTTGTCGAGCCACCCGCTGAATCTTTTTCTAACCACGTATTGAATGATCGCTAACTCTCCGATCGCGACAGCCGCGCCGGCCGCGATATCGAGCGGTGTATGCTGAGCGCCGATCATCTTGCCGGCGAGAATTACAAAAACGGTCCAACCCAGCGCGAGCCATCCCAAACGGCGGGACGCCAGCCAGATGCCCAGTGAAATCGCAATGAAGAATCCCGCGTGATCGCTGGGAAAGGATCCCAGATCGTTGGTTTCCACATCGCCGTTCAACAACGCGCGGTAGTCCTTTTGGCTGGTGTCATCCAGCGGGATGCGCACCGGCATTCGCTTCATTTCGACAAGTTGCTCTCCCTCGAGCCGGTAAATCTTTTGCGACTGGATTTCTGGTCTGGGCAGAAAGATTGTGTGCGAAAGGACCTTGGTTGTGGTGATGACGAAGACTGCCGCGATCAGGGTGGTAATCAGAATCTTGCGCCGGGCATTGGTCCCGCCCTCGGACTTGCTTCCGTACCAGGCGGCCAGAAAGCAACAGCCGACCACGCCGGCCTTGGCCAGGTCGTTGTCCTGGAAGAACGCGACAAGGCTGTCGAACAGCCAGGATCGTCCCGCGAGGCCGTTGATGCGAAGCAGAAGACTATCGTTCAGCTCAGTCAAACCGCTGGCGAGCGATGTCAAGATCGAGAAGAAAATAAATCCAGCGGTCACCTCGGTGGCCTCCTGTCAAACTTAAGACTACGAGTTAAAGAAAATCGCAAAGGAGGCAACTTGCCAGAAAACCGAAGAAAACTGCTGTTCGAAATGGCAGTTCCGAAACCGCGGGCCGTCATTGACGCGTCATTTCCCGCCTCCCCGGGCCGTGACAGGGCACCAGAATTAAAGGGAAGGCTTGGCAGTTACTACGCGCGGTGAACGTTCGGAGGCCGGATTTAACTCGCCATTAGTCATTTATTCCGTGGAGGAAGATCGCCTGAAAGGTGTCCAAAAAACCACGATTGCCATGACTGCTTCAATCATTCCTTCGAGTCTCGCTGAAACATCCCTGCCCCTCGGGTTCGACTTGCATCCGAATGACGCGTGGAACGCCACGCAACGAAACTATCCGCGCGATCGGTGTGTTCCGCAGCTGGTTGCTGCCCAGGCTGGCGTAAAGCCGGACTCGCCGGCGGTTTCGGCTGGCGGCCAAATGCTCACTTATCGACAGTTGGATGAGCAAGCAAATCAACTGGCGCATCACTTAATCGCCCTCGGCGTGAAACGGGAAACGATTGTCGGTCTTTGTATGGATCGCTCGCCTGAAGCGGTGGTCTGCGCCCTGGCGGTTCTGAAAGCCGGCGGCGCGTATCTGCCACTCGATCCGGCTTATCCGGTTGAGCGGCTGGCTTTCATGCTCAACGAGGCGCAACCGCAGGTGCTCATCGCTCAACAGATATTGGCTGAACAGCTTTCTGGCGGCTTGTGGAAGGTTCTCGACATTGATTCAGATCGATCTAAATTCGATTGTCAATCCATAGCAGCTCCAACCGTTGAGGTGAATCCAACCCAACTCGCTTATGTGATTTACACATCTGGCTCAACCGGACAACCAAAGGGAGTCGAGATAACCCACAATAGCCTTTTGAATCTCGTGTTCTGGCATCGACGCGAGTTCGAAGTGACGCAACGCGACAAGGCCAGCGTGCTGGCCAGTGTGGGCTTTGACGCGGCCGTGTGGGAAATCTGGCCATATTTAACCGCTGGAGCAAGTCTGCATCTGCCCAGTGATGAGACCCGCGTCTCCCCTGCCCGGCTTCGTGACTGGCTGGTGACGGAAGAAATTTCAATCAGCTTCCTGCCGACAGCGCTGGCCGAACGCGTGATGACTCTGGAGTGGCCAAAGCAAATGGCGCTGCGCTTTTTGTTGACCGGCGCGGATACCCTGTATCACTATCCGCCGGCCGGGCTGCCTTTCCAGCTGGTCAACAATTACGGGCCAACCGAGTGCACCGTGGTGGCTACCTCGGGACGGGTTCTGCGCGGAAATGAAA
The DNA here is from genome assembly GCA_035601635.1 of Pyrinomonadaceae bacterium. Lineage (GTDB taxonomy): Bacteria > Acidobacteriota > Blastocatellia > Pyrinomonadales > Pyrinomonadaceae > UBA11740. The sequence goes on along the minus strand of DATNNY010000485.1, from coordinate 6,268 downwards.
CGAATCTGCCGGCGATTGGCTACCCCATCGACAACACGACGGTTTACCTCCTTGACGAAAATCTCGAGCAGGTGCCAACGGGTGAGAGCGGCGAGTTATACATTGGCGGCGCCGGCGTCGCTCGTGGCTATCTGAATCGCCCCGATCTCACGGCGGAAAAATTCATACGCGATTCGTTCAGTTCAAAACCGGGCGCGCGTCTTTACCGCACTGCGGATCTGGCGTGCCGTCTGCCCAATGGCCAGTTAGCGTATCTGGGGCGCATCGATGATCAAATCAAGATGCTCGGATACCGAATTGAGCCAAACGAAATCGTCACAGTGCTCGACCGCCATCCATCGATCCAGTCAAGCGTCGTCGTCGCCCGGGGCAACTCCTCCGAAGAAAAGCGGCTTGCGGCCTACCTGGTCATGCGGAACGGCACAACGCCGGCCGCTGCCGAGTTGCGCACCTTTCTGCAAAATGAGCTACCCGACTACATGGTGCCGTCAGTCTTTGTGCGTCTCGAAGCCTTGCCGTTAACGTACAATGGAAAGGTCGATCGCGCCGCGTTGCCAGACCCGGATCCAGACAACACTCTGCGCGACGAGCCCTTTACGCCGCCTCGCACTCCCATCGAAGAGAGACTTAGCAAGATCCTGACAACGCTGCTGAATCTAAACGAAGTCAGCGTTAACGATAATTTCTTCCTGCTCGGCGGGCACTCTCTGCTGGGCACTCAACTCATCGCCAGGATTCGCGGTGTGTTTGGAGTTGAGCTTGGCCTGCGAACGCTCTTCGACGCCCCTACGATCGAGGACCTTTCCGCGGAGATTGAGCGGCTTATTCTCGCCAGAGTAGAAAACATGAGCGAGGATGAGGTTGAGCGTCTGTTAGCTTGAAGACCGAATCCATTTTCCATTTGGCATTTTTCATTTGTCATTCATTGGGTTATTTCGTGTGACTTCGTGGATCGTTTCCCGGGCTGACAAATAAAGAACGATCCACGAAATCACACGAACGTAAACGAACAAAACGGAACCGCAAATGAAAGATGACAAATGGAAAATGGAAAATAATTACTAAGAGACGATGACTACTAACATCACAACAACACTGCCTAACAAGCCATCCCCCGCTCTCAGCCTCTATCACTTGCTCGATCCCGAAGTGTTGGCTGATCCATACCCGCTTTACCGCCGTCTGCAAACTGAGAGCCCGGTGCATTGGGACCCTTATCTTCACGCTTGGGTCGTCACGCGATACGCCGATGTGATTACCGTGCTGCACGACTTCTCGGCTGATCGCACGCCGACGCCGGAACAGTTTGCGGCGATGGGTTTGTCAGAGCTGGGCCCGATTGCCCAGGTCATGATGCGGCAGATGTTGTTCATGGATGCGCCCGCTCATACGCGCCTGCGCGGTCTCGCGTCGATGGCTTTCACACCAGCCAGAGTCGAGGTCCTGCGTTCGCACATCCGCGACATCGTCGACGATTTGATCGGGCCGCTGCTGTGCACGGGCTTTATGGATGTCATCAATGATCTGGCCGCTCCGCTGCCGGCGATTGTAACTGCCGAAATGTTCGGCGTGCCGACTTCTGATTGTGAAAAACTGAAGGCGTGGTCGGCAGACTTTGCCGAAGTGCTGGGCAACTTTCAACACAACCCAGACCGCACTAAGCGCACCCTGCTTTGCATTAAAGAAATGTCTGCGTATTTTCGCGAAGCCATTCAACGCATGAAGACCGAACCGCGCGAGGGCCTGATCAATTCGTTCATGACCGCGGAGATCGACGGCGATCGCCTGACCGAAGAAGAAATCATTGCCAACTGCATCGTCACAATGGTCGGCGGCCAGGAGACTACGACTAACCTGATTGGTAATGGAGTACTGAGCCTCTTGCGAAATCCGGATCAGCTCCAGCGTCTACGCGGCGATCTGACGCTCGTTCCCGCCGCCGTCGAAGAGTTGCTGCGTTATGAAAGTCCCAGCCAGCACACAGCCCGCATCGCTCCGCGAGATGCCGAAATTGGCGGAAAGCTGATTCGGAAGGGCCAGGCGGTGATTGCAGTTATGGGCGCCGCCAACCGCGACCCGGAGAGATTTCCTGATCCGGATCGGCTTGATTTAGGCCGCACGGATAATCGGCACCTCGCTTTTGGCTGGGCCAGCCACTTTTGTTTTGGAGCCGCGTTGGCGCGGATTGAAGGACAGTTGGTCTTTGAAGCAATCATGCGCCGGATGATCAATCTCGCGCTGAAGCCGGGTCCGCTGGTCTGGCGAGATAATCTCGGGCTTAGGGGATTGACCTCTCTGCCGGTGACCTTTACTCAAGCGGCTGCATCGATCGAGCCGCCAATCGAAACTATCCAGAGAGGTTGTCCATTTCATGGCGCTGCTTAGATAAGTGTAAACAAGTGGGAACGATTGACCAAATTGCTGGCGCTCTCTTCCCAGCCCGCGGCGCGGGCGAAAGCATAAAGCCTGGGGTGGAGCGCAGCGGAACCCCAGGACAGTTAAAGAGGAAAGAAAGAGCCCGCGAAGCGCGGCGACAGCAATTCGATCGAGAGATTTAGGTTTGAGCTATCGCACGCTTCGCGCGCTCTGTAACCTCTTGGTCGTCAACCTGGGGTTCCGCTTCGCTTCACCCCAGGCTTTATGCTTCCGCCCGCTCCGCGGGCTTTGATCACGCTCTACTAATTTGTCATCGACGTTGTAGTCCTATCTCATGCACGAGATTCCCATTACAAATGCAAACTCCGGCTTGCCGGATATGTCCGCTGCCAAGCGGGCGCTCCTGCAAAAATACCTGCGCGGAGGTCTGTCGCTCCCCTCTCCGGAATCATGGACTGTCGCGCGTCGTCCACAAGATGAGCCGGCCCGGCCGTCTTTCGGCCAGGAACAACTTTGGATTCACGGCCAACTCGTAGACGACTTGCTTATCTACAATGAACCGGTCACTGTGCGCCGAATTGGGCCGCTCGACGTGGCCGCGCTGAAGCAGAGCCTCAACGAGATCATTCGCCGCCACGAAGCCTGGCGCACCAACTTTGCTATTCAGGATGGTCAACTGGTTCAAGGCATCAACCCGGTTCTGGATCTTGATCTGCCGTTGGTCGATCTGCGAAGGCTGAACGAGTCAGAACGCGAAGCGGAAGCCTTGCGCCTGGCAACGCAGGATGCTCGGCGGCCTTTTGATCTGAACAGAGGTCCTTTGATGAGGGCTCTGCTCGTTCGGCTCGCCGATGATGATCATCGCCTGTACCTAACCTTGCACCAGATAATTTTCGATGGTGTCTCGCTATACAGCGTGTTCCTGCCGGAACTGACAACTCTGTACGAAGCGTTTGCCAACGGTCAATCCTCTCCGCTTCCCGAACTGCCGATTCAGTACGCGGACTTCGCTTATTGGCAACACACGCAGCGCGAGACGCTCTCAAACGAATTGGATTACTGGAGAAAACAGCTTGCCGGCGCTCCGGCCGCTTTGGACTTACCAACCGACCAACCGCGACCCGCTATCCAGAAATTTCAAGGGAAGCAGTTGTCGTTCAAGCTGCCCCTGAAGCTGAGCGATGCTTTGAAGGGCCTCAGCCGCAGGGAAGGAACCACTCTGTTCATGACGCTGCTGGCGGCATTCCAGATCGTCCTTCATCGATATACCGACCGGGATGATTTGCTGGTAGGCACGGTTACGACGAGCCGCAAGCGATCTGAATTCGATGAGCTGCTTGGGTTCTTTCTTAACACGCTCGTGTTGCGGACCGACCTTTCCGGCGATCCCACTTTCGTTGAGCTGCTGGGGCGAGTAAGGAAGGTGACCGTCGACGCCCTGGCGCATGGTGATGTTCCGGTTCACCGTTTGGTGAAAGAGCTGGAGCGCGAAAGAGACCTCGGTCGCAATCCACTGTTCCAGGTAATGTTCGTCCTCGAGCCGCCCTTGCCCGCTCCTGGCCCGGGCTGGGAACTGAGTCAGGTCGACGTCGATGCCGGCATCGCGCGGGTCGATCTTTATCTCGAGCTCGACGATCGGCCCGAAGGCCTGGTCGGCCGCTTCCGATACCGGAGCGATCTCTTTGCTGATGCCTCGATCACTCGCATGCTCGACCATCTCGAGACTTTGCTGGAAGGTGTAGTCGCTAATCCGCAACGTGCCATCTCGGATTATCCTTTGCGTAGCCAGATCGAAAACAACCGCGACTTAATGAGCAGCGACATCATTCGGCCGATCAATCCTTTTACCGCCTTCGCTAAAGGTGAGATTGAGCAATCGATAGGCGATCGCTTTGAGAGTCAGGTCAGAAAATTTCCGGATCGCGTCGCGATTAAGACCCCGAAACATGAATGGTCTTATGAGGAATTGAATCGTAAGGCCAACCGCGTGGCGCAGGCGATTCTCAAGTTGTGTGCACCAGGCGAAGACAGAATCGCTATTTTATTTGATCACGATGCGCCCATGATCGCCGCCATGCTCGGCACGCTAAAGACTGGTAAGACCTACGTCCCTCTTGACCCAAATAGCCCCGAGGAGCGTCTAACTCAGATCATCGAAGATTCACAAGCGACGGCACTTCTAACAAACAGCACAAATCTTGCTTTGGCCGGCGCGATTTGGAGTGCGGTGGCAGAGCGAAGCGCCGACACCGCTTTGGATCGAATTAACGAACACAAATCCAAAGCGCCGTCGCCGCTTCGCTCTGCCGTCGCACTCCAAAACCTGATCAATATCGATGAGGTGAATTCGTTGGAGGCGACTGTCAATCTACCCGTAGTCGAACCCGACCGTCTCGCTTACATCCTCTACACCTCGGGCTCAACCGGCCGGCCCAAGGGCGTCATGCAGAATCATCGCAACGTGCTGCATTACATCAGGGCCTACACTAACAATCTGCACCTAAACCGAAACGACCGGCTGACACTGCTCTCATCGTATTGCTTCGACGCCTCGGTGATGGACATCTACGGCGCGTTGCTCAACGGCGCCACCCTCTATCCTGTCGATATTAAGCAGGAGGGATTGGCCGGCTTGTCGCAGCGGCTGATCGACGAAGAGATTACGGTCTATCATTCGACACCCACCGTCTACCGCTATTTCATCAACACAGCGGCACAGAGACTTCGTGATAATGAAGTCAGTACCGGGAGCAGTAGCGACCGGGTAGCTCCATACGAAACCAAGAAGTATCCCGATCTCCGACTAGTAGTCCTGGGTGGTGAAAAAGTAACTCGCACTGATGTTGAGTTGTATCAGAAACATTTCTCCGACGAGTGTCTCTTCGTCAACTGCCTGGGTCCAACCGAAGCGACTGTAGTGCTGCAAAACTTCATCGACAAGCAAACCAGGATCTCTGGAGACAACATTCCCGTCGGCTTCCCGGTCGCAGACACGGAAGTCCTTCTGCTTAACAAAGATGGAAAAGCCTCAGAAGTCTTCGGCGAGATCGCGATCAAATCCCCGCACGTCGCTTTGGGCTACTGGCGCAACTCGGAAGCCACCGCTAATGCTTTCGTCGGTGCTTCAAATCTCGACGATCTGTCCTACTTGCCCGACGCGCCACGAGGCAGTAGCCCGACCGTCAGGGAGGGCGTGCGCTACGCACTACCGGCCACTAGCTCGATCCAGAGCGACTTCGCGACCGACCCGCCACGAGGCAGTAGCCCGACCGTCAGGGAGGGCTCCCTCAAGATCTACCGTACCGGAGACATGGGCCGCCGCCTCCCAAACGGCAGCATCCAGTTCGAAGGCCGCAAAGATTTCCAGATCAAGATCAGAGGCTTCCGTGTCGAGTTAGGCGAGATCGAATCAGCTCTGACCCAACACCAACTTGTCCTCGAAAGTGTAGTGGTGGCCAGAGAGAATGCCACGGGAGACAAGCGTCTCGTTGCTTACGTCGTTCCGAAAGACAAAGCTTCCACTCCCAAAGCGAGAGGGGAGCAATACTCCGACCTCCGCGAGTTCTTAAGTCAGAAGCTCCCCGAGTACATGGTGCCCACCTCGTTTGTCGTCCTCGACGCGCTGCCCCTGACGGCCAGCGGGAAAGTGAATCGCGGTGCGCTTCCGGCGCCTACTGATTCCGTTGAATCGGCAACGTCAGCGTCCCCTCGAACTCCACTGGAAAAATCTTTGACCACCATCTGGTGTGAAGTTCTGGAAGTCAAAGCCCTTGGCATCAACGACAACTTCTTTGATCTCGGCGGACACTCTTTGTTAGCCGTGCGTCTCTTCGCGCAGATCGAAAAGCGACTTGCCAGGCGCCTGCCCCTGGCAACGCTTTTTCAAGCGCCG
>DATNNY010000484.1:0-7075 GCA_035601635.1 Pyrinomonadaceae bacterium | reverse complement strand
CAGAGAATTCAAAACAAGACTGCTCTGAATGGAATACGCTGCATCCTCACCCGCGATCTCGGACAAATTCTGTTACCATCGTCCAAATAATTTATGGGACTGGTTGAGCGATTAAAGCACAAGTTTGGATTGGCGGGCGCGCATTCTGGAAGGCACCCAATTCGGATATTTTTGCTTGAGGACGATGAACGCCGCTGTGAATGGTTCGAGAAACGCTTCAAGGGTGATCAACTGGATATCGCCTGTGAGGTCGAGGAAGCTAAGGAGCTGCTGAAAACGTGGAATTATGATTCGATCTTTCTTGATCACGACCTAATGCCTGAGCATTACGGAGCGACTGAGTCCGACGATGAACGCACCGGGTATGCGATAGCCTCTTTCCTGGCCCGGAATCCTGAGCTGCAAAAGGCCGCGACGATCATGGTGCACAGCTTTAATGCTGACGGCGCCATGCGCATGGTCGAGGAGCTGAGGGGATCCGGCCGTCAGGCAGAGTACATTCCTTTTCATTTCCTCGAAGGACGTATCAGAAACTTCTGGCCGCGATAAACCAAATCAAAATTTAGAAGTTAAAAGGAAAAAAGGCAATCAACCACTGCGGTCTTTTGCCTTTTTACTTTAGCCTTGGTTAGATGGTGGCCAGGGACGGAATCGAACCGCCGACGCCGGCCTTTTCAGGGCCGCGCTCTACCAACTGAGCTACCTGGCCAATGGCGTGTAAGGACTGTGCAGTATAGGAACCCATGCCGAAGGGTGTCAAATCACGAGAATGATCGGCGCTTAACATCTTGAGATTCCCTTGCTGATAAATCTAATCCACGAAAACGCACGAAGGAGAAGGAAGTTTGTTTGGGCAACTTAGTGTGATTTCGTGAGTCGTCCTCGTCGAAGCTGAAACTCGGGCGCTATGCAGGAAGGGGAAGATTCGCTGACTTTTCATCTCTTGGTTTTGAAACCGCAGTCTGTAAGAGAAGGGCACGCGCGCTGTAGTAGCATCCGCTAAGTACCCTTATTTACAGCGCTAAATCAACGATAGCCGTGGCCGTGGCAAAAACCATTGACTGTTTTTTTCGGAGGTGTATAATCCCTCGCGTCGGATGGGGCTGATCCCAAAGTCAGTACCTTGCAAGATCTATCCGATGCTTGAACATCGATACCCGCCAGTGCCAGCTCGGCCGCCGAATCGCGCCCCCCGTGATCGCTACCTTCGAGCTGGCACACGTTTTTATAACGAGTCTTAGGAAAAGAAAAGAGCGGCTCCGATCAAAATCATCGAAGCCGCTCTATTTTTGTGCGCTTGTTAAGTTGCCAAGTTCGCAAGTCTAAGAACTTGCACTACATTCCCATGCCGCTCATGCCGCCCATGCCGCCGGGCATTGGAGCTTTATCCTCTTCAGGAATCTCAGCAACCATTGCTTCGGTGGTGAGCATTAGCCCAGCGATTGACGCTGCGTTCTGTAACGCAGTCCGCGTGACTTTGGCGGGATCGATGACGCCGGCCTTGACCAGATCCTCGAATTCCTCGGTCTGAGCATTGAAGCCAAAGCTATCGTTCTTGTCGCTGCGCACGCGCTCAACCACGACTGCACCCTCTTTGCCGGCATTCTGAACAATTTGACGCAGCGGCTCTTCCAGAGCGCGCCTGACGATGTTGACACCGATCTGTTCGTCTGTGTCGCCACCATCTTTGTTCACGTCAAACTTCTCGAGCACCTTCGCCGCGCGTACCAGGGACACCCCGCCGCCGGGAACAATTCCTTCTTCCACGGCTGCGCGAGTCGCATGCATGGCATCTTCGACACGGGCCTTCTTCTCTTTCATCTCAGTCTCAGTGGCAGCGCCCACCTTAATGACCGCGACCCCGCCGACGAGCTTCGCGAGACGCTCTTGCAGTTTCTCGCGATCATAGTCGGAAGATGTATCTTCGATCTGCGCCCGAATGGTCTTCACGCGGCCCTCGATCTCGCTCTGCTTGCCGCCGCCTTCGACGATCGTTGTATTGTCTTTGTCGATCGTGATTTTCTTGGCTTTGCCGAGATCGGAGAGTTGAACATTTTCGAGCTTGATGCCGAGATCCTCGCTAATGACCTTACCTCCGGCGAGAGTAGCGATGTCTTCCAGCATCGCCTTGCGACGATCGCCAAACCCGGGAGCCTTCACCGCCGCCACGTTGAGCGTGCCGCGCAGCTTATTAACCACTAAGGTTGCCAGCGCTTCACCGTCGACATCCTCGGCAATAATCAGCAGCGGCTTACCCAACTTCGCCACCTGCTCGAGCAAGGGCAGCAGGTCTTTCATCGAACTAATCTTCTTTTCGTGGATCAGGATCAACGCGTTTTCCAGACTAACTTCCATACGCTCGGGGTCAGTCACAAAATAAGGGCTGAGATAGCCGCGATCGAACTGCATTCCTTCGACCACTTCCAGGGAAGTCTCCATTGTCTTGGATTCTTCCACGGTGATCACGCCGTCCTTGCCGACCTGATCCATTGCTTTCGCAATGATGGTTCCAATAGTGGCATCGCCATTTGCCGAAACGGTGCCGACCTGAGCAATTGCATCCCCCTTGACCGGCTTAGCCATCCGCTGAATCTCCTGAATGGCGCGCTCGACCGCTTTATCAATGCCGCGCTTGAGCGCCATTGGATTAGCGCCCGCCGCGACTGTCTTTACGCCTTCGCGAAAGATTGCCTGGGCCAGGACAGTCGCAGTAGTAGTGCCATCGCCGGCGACGTCCGAGGTCTTGGAAGCAACTTCACGAACCATTTGGGCGCCCATGTTCTCGAGAGGATCTTTCAGCTCGATTTCCTTCGCCACGGTGACGCCGTCTTTAGTGATAGTGGGTGAACCAAACTTCTTATCAATCACCACATTGCGGCCCTTCGGCCCGAGGGTGATCTTAACTGCATCCGCGAGTTGGTTGATGCCGCGCAGAATTGCTGAGCGCGAATCCTCGCCGTGAACTACTTGCTTTGCCATTTTTGTTTCTTCTCCTAATTAATTCGATTTGGGTTACAAGGGCTGGCCGGATGTCCTTCGACTACCTGCCGCCTTTCTTGCCGGCTGCAGCGCGCTGAATGATTCCCAGAATCTCGTCTTCGCGCATGATCAAAAGCTCTTCGTTATCGAGTTTGATTTCTGAGCCGCTGTACTTGCCAAAAAGGACTCGATCCCCGGCCTTGACGTCCAGGGTCTGGCGCGTTCCGTCTTCGCGATACTTGCCGTCGCCGACGGCAACTACTTCGCCCTCCTGCGGTTTTTCTTTTGCGGTATCAGGAATAATGATTCCCCCGCGAACCTGTTCACCTTCTTCGATCCGTCTTACAATCACGCGATCGTGAAGCGGCTTAATGTTTACTGCCATACCGAAAATGCTCCTTTTCTTTTCTCGTTTGTGGACATAACTCCACTAAAAATAGCTTGCTCGACTTTGCTCATAATTGGCACTCTAGAAAGTTGAGTGCCAAGAATATAATGAAGGTGCGGGACGGTTGTCAACCGGGTACTTGCGAGCGGTGGGGTGCGCGGTTAAGCATCCGAGGTCATTGCCAGGCTGCAGAGAGCAGTGTGAAATCTCTCGATCTCGGCGTTCTTTTCGGATTTCAAAACGCACAATTCCGACCAACAAAGCTGCTGCGCTTATCGTCTCTTGGCTTTGAGTTGCGAACCTGAATACCTAAGCCAATCAGGTTTCATGAAGTGTCACAGCGCTCTAATGAGTTTTGCGGCTAGTGCGGTGACCATTGGTCTGGTGTGTCCGTTCCTGCGCCCGATATGAATTGACGCGCTTCGAGATTGTGTTGCGGTGGATGCCGAGGGCTTCGGCGGTGTGCGAGATGCGTTTCCGGTTGCGGGTAAACGCTTTTTGTATGTAAAGCTTTTCGAACTCTTCCAGAGCTTCATCCAACATGATGTGACCGTCGAGCATGTCTTCTATCACTGCTTCCAGGCGGGGGCGTATTTGCATCGTTCTCCAGTCCTTATTAGTTAATAAATTTATCAGATAACCAGTCGCGAACGCGGGCTAACGATTGCGGCTGTTTAGTACAAGTCATTCTGTCGCCCTTAGAGGGGGCTCTCCGATTCCTTCCTTGTTTGGGCTCCTGCCCGGTACTGACCTGATCGCTTGGTCGCGTGCTCCGGCCGATTCGTGTTGTGCGCTCAAACGGGCAAGGATGCCGGCGCTCCATTCACAACTTTTCTCCTACCAGTAATTCATACGCTTCCAGGTAACGAGCAGTGGTCGCCGCGGCAACTTCGGGCGGTAGAGTTGGCGCGGGCGGCTGCTTGTCCCAATTGATATGTTCGAGATAGTCGCGCACGTATTGCTTGTCAAAGGATGCTTGGGAGGCGCCAACTTCATAGCTATCCAGCGGCCAGAAGCGCGATGAATCAGGTGTGAGGACCTCGTCGATGAGAATAATCCGGTCGTCACGATCGCGGCCAAATTCAAATTTGGTGTCAGCAATAATGATCGCGCGACTGCGCGCGTAGTCGCTCGCTTCCTGATAGATTCGCAGCGAGGCAGCGTGCAGGACCTCAGTCACTTCCTGGCCAACTATCGCGGCCATTTGACGCTCGCTGATATTTTCATCATGCCCGGTTTCGGCCTTGGTGGCCGGAGTGAATATTGGCACTGCCAACTTTTCCGATTCACACAAGCCGGCGGCCAGTTGATGGCCGCACACCTGACCTGTCCGCTGATAATCCTTCCAGCCAGAGCCCGAAAGATATCCGCGGACGACGCACTCAACGGGAAAAACCTCGGTGCGCCGGACCAACATCGATCGGCCCCGTAATTCGCTTTCATGAGCACGTACCACGGAGGGCATCTCGTCAATATTCGTAGTAATTAAGTGGTTAGGAATAATATGGCCGAGTTTTTCGAACCAGAAGTGCGAGAGAGCCGTGAGCACTTCGCCCTTGCGGACTATTGGCGTGGGGGAAACACTATCGAAAGCCGAGATGCGATCAGTAGCGACGATTAGCAGGCGATCTTCATCGACTGCATAAACATCGCGAACTTTCCCACGTCTTACAAGTTGGAGATCGGCGAGAGTTGTTTCAACAACAGGAGCTACGCTGGCCATTGCAGGTTTCTTTCAAGTTTCAAATTCACCCACGCTCTATTGCAGGTGTCACTGACAAAAACAATTCCGAAATGAAGCGAGCGCGATTTTGCTTTTTCGTAAACGTAGTGTCAAGAGAATGAGAAAAATAAAACCGATCGACTTGTAGATTTTGTCGCGAGTCGTTCGGAATTGATTCTGAGAAAGAGAAAAGCAACCAGGATGAACACGGATTCACGCAGATCGAACTTCCAAGAAAACTTCCTAAGAAAGTTCTGCTTCTTTTCTTATCTGCTTGAATCAGTGTTTATCTGTGGTGAATTTCTTAAGCAGTTGCGGCTGCGTTCTCTTCGCCGCTTGTAAGTGCTTCGCGCAGGCGACGAATTTGCGCAGCGTGATTATGAGCATGTGCGGCATAGATCGTCAGCCAGTCCTCAGTGGTATACGAGCCGCTTTCTGAGTGTGTGCCTTCGCGTTGCCAATCTTCGTCGCTCATAAACTCGAAGAGTTGCGCTGCCGTAGCCCTGGCGCTGTGGAATGCATCGAGGGCGGGAGCCATCTCCCGATTGTTGTAGTTCAAACGTTCGGCATATGCCTCCTGATCATAGCCCTGAATCACGGGCCGATCTTCGACCAGCAGACGCCTGAGCCTGATGCCGCTGGTAGTTTCACTGTCGGCGAGATGATGGACAATTTCAGCGGCGCTCCATTTTCCCTGAATTGGATGCGCGGTCAGTGAGTCAGCGGGAAAGCCTTCAAGACTCCTCGCAACCTCGCTGTAGCCTTCCTTGTACTGCGCGATCAGTTTTTGTCTTTCCTGTGAAGTCATGCCAATTTACTCCCTTAGATAGCGTGTCAGAAGCCCGCGCGCAAGCAAGGGCGACCGTGAAAGCCATTCCTGTACGTCGTTTCCCAATATCGGCAAGCCCTCCCTGACGGTCGGGCTTCTGACCCTAACGGCTTAAGATCAGCAAAGTAAAACTCCCGGGCACCATCGGCGGTCGCGGCCGCGGCTGTGCCTTTGTTGCGGCGGGCGCCGCTCCGAATTCTGCCGTTACAGTGTAAACCTGATGGGTTTTGGTATCGAGAGCCATTGTTCGTGCCCGGCGCAGGGTAGGCACGTTTTCTACCACGGCGAATTTGTCCGGAGTATCCTCATGGGCCACAGTTAAGGTGCCATCGCCGCCGTTTGAACTGAACGCAAAACCAGTCTCCGAATCGAACCCCGCGGCATCAGTTCCGGGACCTATTGGCAGTGTAGTGATCACTTTGCCATTGTCCGCATCGACCACGACCATCAATTTATTAGAACATACAGAGAAAAGTCTGCGCTGCTTCCGATCGATCGCCAACCCACTGGGTTCTTCGCCCGGAGAAATCTTCCACCGGCTCTCGACCGTGAGCTTATTCGAATTGAACTGAACTATCTCGCTGGTATCTTCAATGTTGACGAAGACGTGACCTTTTTCATCGGCGACCGCGAATTCGGGTTTTCCTCCCAGGGCAATCGTCCCGGCGACCGTTCCAGTCCTGGCATCGATGGCCGTGGCATCGTTACTGGAGCCATTAAACGCAAAGACCCGCTTGGAAGAGGGGTCGTATATGATCGCGTCGGGATTCTTTCCGGTGGGCGCGGTTCCCAGGACCTTCAGAGTATTCACGTCAAAGATCGTCACGTTGTTATCGCGGCCGTCGCTAATGAATCCCTTGTCCATATCCGGCGCGATCGCGATCCCATGCACGCCATTTGTATTTGGAATGTCTCCGAGCAAGGCGCCCTTGTCGGCATCAACCACCATGACGTGAGTGCCCCGCGATATGTAGATGCGTCTGGCCTTCGCATCAACGGTTAAGTAATCCCAACCTCCATCGCCACCGAGTTTGATTGTCTTCGTTACATGATAACCAGAAGGACCGGCATTGAGGATCGTGCTGATGAGCAGCGTCGCAGCGCTCACAAGGACTATGCGTCGAATTGATAAATGCATTTAGCTGACTCCTGAAAA
>DATNNY010000483.1:0-5613 GCA_035601635.1 Pyrinomonadaceae bacterium | reverse complement strand
TTCAAGTTTCAAGCTTTTTGATTCGCAGCCAGTGCCCTAGTTTGCAGCGGGACAGTCCGCGGACAGCATGGAGTCAGTACCGGGAGCGGTAGCGACCGGGTCTCCCTCGCGATTTCACGTACGTCGCACAGCGACCCGGTCGCTACCGCTCCCGGTACTGACCTCATCCTCCCTTTTGGCACCACCGATTCGCAGGTAGTTACTTGGTGTCAGAAGGCCGACCGCGAGGGAGGGCAACCAGACAAAGCGAGCCCTCCCTGGCAGTCGGGCTTCCGACACTTGTGCTTGAGGTTGGGCCCGAATCACAGACTTGAAGTCTGTGCCACTGCGGTTTTGCCTTTTCATTATTGGCTTGTTATGTTCCGCCGCAATCCTTAAACTGACGCCCCATGGACTCGGAATCGAAATCGCGCGTCGTCTACGAGAATCTCGACACGGCATTTGTTAATCTCTGGGCGTTGCTGCGCAATTTGTCTCAACGCGGATTCATCGGCCGCGTGCGCGTCGAATTGAAAGACTATACGGCGGATGTTTTCATGACGGGCTCCAGCACTCCACTGGTGCACGAGATAGATCGCGCGGCCGGTACCGATACTCTTGAAGAAGCCGCCCTTCATCGTCTGGTTTTGCGCGTGCGCGAGACGCCGGGGAAGATTACTGTTTTCGCAGGGTCTGATGAAGCGGTTGCTGTGGAAACGAACGCCGAAGCGAAAAACGAAGCCAGCGGTTCTGGCCGAGCCGAGAGAAGTGACGCCGGCGATCTGCGCCCGCATCATGCCTCCGATGCTCATACCGAGACAGAAAACGACCATGCGAGAGTAGGAAGAGCGCGGCCGAAATTTCCCACTGAGCCTTTGTGGAGTTCCGAATCGCAGACGCTTGCAGACAAGAACGACCACGAACATCAGACTGCGACGCCGGCGGTGGCCGCCGAACCTGTCGACGAGATTGAATGGAGCGCGACCGTCAAGGCGAGCGGCGAATTGATTGGCGGAGTTGAACGCGCCGTCACCGGCGCGGGCGCCGACTTCGCTTCGCTCTTTAACACCGCGCGGTTAGAGCTGGCGGACGATTACACCTTTCTTGACCCGATGGCAGGTGAATTTACCTATGCGAATTCGCTAGTGACTTTGAGCGAGGAAAAGCCCGCCGGCTCTTATGTTTCTGGACTAAGTGAAGCCCTGCGCCGGGTGGTTGAAACGGTCGCCACCGGAGATCAAGCCAGACGGGTGCGCGAACGGGTCGCCCTGGAATTGTCTTCGGTCGCGCGCAGGCGCAGAGAGATTCTGGCCCGCTCAGGTTTCCTGCCACAGCTCGACCGCATCGCGGGCACAAAGGTCATCTAGAGATTTCGAATTGGGAATTGCGAATAGCGGATTTGAATTCGAAATTCGCAATTCCAAATTCGAAATTCTTATGTCGTCCTTCCGAAACATTCTTTTCCCGACCGACTTTACGCCGCATGCGCGTTCGGCGCTGAAATATGCCGCCGCGTTTGCGCGTCATGGTTGCGGGCGCGTCGTTTTGTTTAGCGTGCAAAGCGCCAAAGTCCCCGCCAACTTGATGACCATGACTGACGGCCACCTTGCCGATGAAAACGCGCATGGGCTAAGTCAGCTTCGCAATCAGGTTAAGGATCTGCTCACCGATCCCCTCTGTGAAGGATTGGAAGTCGAACCGGTTATCGTCGAGGGCGAGCCCGCGCGCGAAATTGCCAACGCGGTGCGCGATTATGATATCGATCTGGTCACGGTCGTGACGCATGGACGCCGGGGACTTGCTCGCGCGTTATGGGGTTCGACGGCGGAAGAGATCATCGCGGAAGCACCTTGCCCAGTGCTCACACTCAGACCACCTCAGCACGACTTTATCGAACATCGTGGCCAGCAGGCGGAAATTCGGCTCAATCGAATTGTGCTGGCGACTAATCTGCGGCCTTCTTCCAGCGCTGCTGCTCACCTGGCGCGCGAATTGGCAGTCGCCACCAAAGCTGAATTGCATGCAGTCTATGTCATCGGTGATTACTTCGAACAAATTTCAGCGATGTTTCCCGAGGGCTCACATTCCGCCCTTTCGCGCATGCGAATGGAAGTGGGGGCCCGCATGCTGTCGTTCGCGGGCGAAGGTGATGGCCGCATTCTCACGCACGTCGCAGAAGGCCGGCCTTATGCTGAAATTGTGAGGCTCGCCGCCAAGACCGACGCTGATTTGATCGTGATTGGCACCAGCGTTCATGCTTCCTTGTTTGGAGGCGCGCCGGCTTTGGGTTCAGAAATTGAACGAGTGGTGCGTAACGCTCCCTGTCCCGTCTTGTGCGTGCCTTCGGGCCGCGCGGTTACTCCCCTGCCCGCCTTTGCCCGTCCCCAGCCCGTACCGCAGACTTAAGAAAGCAGTAGGCAGAGAGCAAACATCTGACTTTGGTACCACGTTACAGTGGTCCTGACGCCGAAAGGGTCAAAGACACTAGCCGGGGGCAAGCGCTAAGCGCGACACCCTCGGACCACAACCCCCAGACGAACCACGACCCTGAAAGGGTCGCGTTACGTGAAGTTCTATGCGACCCCGTCAGGGTCGGAATTAATTATTCGTCTTACCGGGGGCCGAGATGCCGGGATGAACACAAGTGGCACAGACTTCAGTCTGTGATTCTCTTAACGTCAGCGTGACGATGCTTGAGATCACAGACTGAAGGAACCTCTGCTCAAGTGTCTTCGACGCGTAGCGTCGGCATGAATTTAGCCCGGCGTTTTAACGCCGGGACCCGGGTGAGCACCGGTTCTCGTCGCGTCGCGACGATTGAATTTCTTGGGTTTCGGGCCTCGCTACGCGACGAGAGGACTTTGTTCGCGTTTTCCCGGCCTTGAAAGGCCGGGCTAACTTCAGATCGACGCTACGCGTCGAAAGCACTTGATCAGAGATTCCTTAAGTCTGTGCCACTTGGGGGCGCGACTCAATATGATTGCCCCCGGCTATTAAATTTCATGCTCTCAGCGTGAAGAAACTACTGCTCATCGCTTACTTCTTAACGCTGGTTCCTTCGGTCGGATAGCCGGCGCTCTTCCAGGCTGCCAGACCACCCAACAACGCTGCCGCATTATCGATTCCTTTAGTTTTGAGTTCGACCACCGCACCGGCGCTCGTATGTTCGCTTGGTCAAGTACAGTAGGCGACGATCATTTTGTTTTTTGGCAACTCTTCCAGGTGCGCCAGAACCGTTCCGGCCGGCATTGAGATCGACCCTTTGATGTGTTCGTCTTTATAAGCCGACTCGGCGCGCGTATCGATAATTACCACGTCGTTCTTTTCCCAGAGGTCGTGCAACTCAGCGGCTTTAATCCGGCGGGCACTATCAGCCGGGGAGGTAGCAGACTGTTGTGGAGTCGCAGCATTCGAGGGCGACTGCGAGAGCAGTGTTTCACTTGAATTACACGCTGTCAGGCCCGCAATCGTAACGATCAGTGCCAAACAGAATATGGTTATGAATCGCATATGATGTTTTCCTTCCGTTGCTGACTAATTTACAACTTTGCTGAGCGGATGCAAAGCGAGGCCGTTCCGATCACAGCGTCTCTCAGCCCTACCGGCGTATAGAGTGCCGACTTCAGTCGGGATTTCTGTAACGAATAAATACCCGACTAAAGTCGGTACTCTCAACACCGCTAATGAAACTGAATTTTCAAAGCACAATCCTCACGTCACCCTCCCGCCGCGTAACGCGCTGACGATCCAGATATTCCAGCAGCGGAATCGCGTACTTGCGCGAGATCCCGGTCAGGTCTTTGAAAGCTGCGACGTCGATCGTCCGGTGTTTCGCGCCGTGTTCGCGCACCTTCCTGATAAGTTCGTCGAGCACCGTCCGGTGAAAGCACATCTCGCCGTGAACCTTGACCAGTACGCCCGCATCGATTAGCAGTTGCAGAATTTTTCGTCCCTGCTGAGGCGCTGCACCGGATCGCTCGAGCGCTTCGTTCAGGCCCGGCGCCGACAGCCCGGCATCCCGATAGATATTTTCCAGCCGATCGCGCAGGCTGGAATCTTCCTGCGAAAGTTCGCGCGTATGTTCGCGCAAACGCACCATCTCCTTTTCAAAGACTAATCCGCCTGACTTCTCCAATGCGCCGAGCACGCCGCGAAATACCTCGATTGGTGTGTGGGCAAAGAAACGGTCACGCACCACTTCTTTCGCCAGTCCTCGCAAGAGCGGCTCACGCTCGTGATGCGCGGCGACTTCCTTCAGAACCAATTTCTTCAGTTCATCAAATCGTTCCCGGCTTAATAAGACTCCCTCCGCATCGACGATCGCTCCCGTGTCCAACGCCTTGTTTGCCGCGGCGTCAATCGCTTCATCGCGCCAGGCCGTGCGCGCTGCCAGGTCGGCGCGCCGCAGGCCGTGTCGATCGGCGCCCGCGACGAACGCCGCGATCTGATCTGTGCGATCGCCGCTGGAGAACATCTTGAGTTGTGAGCGCGCGGCGGCGAGATCACGCGCCCGATGTCTGGGAGGAAACGGATCAAGCACCGACCCGCCCCCGATCGTAGTTTGCGGAGAGTAAGAGCGAAGAATGAAGCGATCACCGAGCACGCCCACGATCTCGGTCTCAGTTCGAAGCTGAACAAAACCATTCTGTCCGGGTTTGATCTCACCGCCTTCAGCCAGCACGCGGACCCGAGCCAGGACCTCGGCCGCGCCGATGTGGACCCGCACGCGTTGTCGCGAACGCAACGGCCGCGGCGCGTCTTCCAGCAGCTTAACCAAAACGTCGATGGCCAGACTCGGTTGTAGGCGGCCCGCCGTCGCCAGAATCATACCCCGCTCAACCGTCGCGGCGTCCACGCCACCCAGGTTGATTGCCGTGCGCTGGCCGGCAGAGGCGCTCGCGACCGTTGATCCGTGGACCTGCACGCCGCGGACGCGCACTCTTGTGCCGGCGGGAAGCAGTTCAAGTTCGTCACCTTCCCCGATCGTTCCAGCGATTAGCGTTCCCGTTACGACGGCGCCAAACCCGCGCATGGTAAACGCGCGATCGATCGGCAAACGCGCCACAAAATCCACGGAGCGGGACGCTACTTCCTGGCCAGTTTCACGCAGCGCTTCCTTCAGCGCTTCGATTCCCTCGCCCGTGCGCGAACTGACCGCGATGATCGGCGCGCCCTCGAGAAATGATCCAGCCACCAGTTCTTCGGTCTCTGATCGGACCAGCTGTAGTAACTCCTCGTCCACCAAATCTTTTTTGGTGAGCACGACCAGACCCTTGCTTACGCCGAGCAGCCGGCAGATATCAAAGTGCTCACGGGTCTGCGGCATTACGCTTTCATCGGCGGCGATCACCAGCGCCACCAGATCGATGCCATGTGCGCCTGCCAGCATGTTCTTGACGAAGCGCTCGTGCCCAGGTACATCAACAAAGCCGACGTGCACGTCACCGAGATCTAGATCGGCAAACCCAATGTCGATCGTAATGCCGCGCCGTTTCTCTTCGGGCAGGCGATCGGCATCAACTCCGGTCAGCGCGCGCACCAGTGACGTCTTTCCATGATCGATGTGACCGGCAGTGCCGATAATGATTGATTTCATTTGCGCCGTGTTTGCGAAACGCATGATAGCGCAAATCG
>DATNNY010000482.1:0-3141 GCA_035601635.1 Pyrinomonadaceae bacterium | reverse complement strand
CAGCTCTTCTGGGATGGCGCCGAGTTGATATACACGCAAGGCGCCGGTGGCGTCGTGTGGCAAGTGCAGAAGGGTAACGGTGAGAAAATGTCCCAGATGCGTCAGCGAACGGCGCAGCGGATTCCATCCGGGAAGGCTGTGGCGCTTCAAATAGCGCGACCCAACCGTCACTGACCGGCCGCTCGCCTGCGCGGCCTGCAAGAGCCTCAGCACGTCCGCCGGGTGGTGAGTAAAATCGCAATCCATCGTCACTAAAGTTTCATAACCCTCAGCGTAGGCGTAGCGGATGCCTTCACGATGAGCGCTTCCGATGCCGAGCTTGCCCGATCGGTGGATGACCCGTACATGGGGGAATTCCTCCGACAGACGCTCGATAATTTCACCGGTCCCGTCGGCCGAAGCGTCATCGCAAAAAAGAATGTCGGCGCCCAACTGAAGCGCGCTCAGCTCGCGACAGAGCCGCTCGGCGTTCTCAGCTTCGTTGTAGGTCGGAATGAAAATGAGAAGCTTAGGCCATTTCATGAGTCATTTCTGCTTCCCGAACGAGGTTGGCCACAAGGTTTCTGAAGTCGATGGTGGGCGACCATCCGGTCGCGGCTCGCAGCTTGCCCGAATCGCCTCGGAACGGGTGAGCAGCCCTCTTTAAGAGCCTCGGATCCAGTTGCACGTGACGCCGCCAATCGAGACCGACCGCATCGAAGGCAATCTCGGCAAATTCGCGCACCGTATGCGCCTCACCCGACGCCACGACAAAGTCGCTCGGCTCCGCTAATTGCAAGATGCGGAACATCGCGTCCACGTAATCAGGCGCGTAACCCCAGTCGACGCGCGCTTCTATGTCGCCAAGGACCAGTTTAAATGCGGGATGGCGTCGTGCGCGCAACGCCCCGCGCACGATTTTTTGCGAAAGAAACGACGGCTTGCGCAGAGCCGACTCGTGATTGAACAGGATTCCGCTCGCGGCGAAAACTCCCCGTTCCCGGCGAAACAGTTGGCAACACTGGATGCCGGCAGCCTTGGAAATTCCGTAGGCTGAGTTCGGGACAAAGGCGGTTTGCTCGTTCTGCCATTCCGTGACCGGCATCCCGAACACATGTGACGAGGCTGCATAAAATAGGCGCCCCTTGCCGCTTCGTTCAATGGTTTGAAGGACGTTGAGCAAGCCGAGAACATGGACATCGAAACTGCGTCTCAGCACTTCGGCAGCGCAGTCGCTCACGGCCTCTTCAGTCGAATGATGAAACGCCGCCAGGTAATAGACCTCATCCGGACGAAGAGTCTGTAAATTGTGTTCAACCGCTCCGTGCTGTAAAACGTCGACAACCTCACAGTCGCACGGCGTGTCGGTTCCCGGATCGGCGCGGGTCCAACCGCGCACATTGTAATCGCGCGCCAGGAGAAAGCGGGCGAGCAGACGGCCATCTTGACCGCCAGCGCCGATGATCAGGGCTGTTCGCATAGCGCTTCGGCTCCCACGACTTCAATCGCGGGCAAAGGGAAGATTAGTTTCCCTCCCCTCCGAAGGAATGCGCTTTCCCGCTGAATCAGGGTATTGCGAAAATGCCATGGAAGCACCAGCAGGTAGTCTGGATTTCTCGCATGCGCTTCGCGCTCGGGGATGATGGGGATATTTGTGCCAGGGGTGAAACAATCGAATTTGTCCGGATTGACATCCGCAATCGCGGGGAGCAAATCGGATTTGATCCCGCAATGCTGCAGAAGCACATTGCCTTTGGTCGACGCGCCATAACCGAGCACGACGGAGTTCTGCTCCTTTAAGGCGAGCAAGAGGCTGAGAAGTTTCTGCTTATGAACCGTCACCGCCGCTCCGAAAGCGCGATGCTGCGACCTCGTGCTCAGACCTTCAGCGGCTTCCGCGGCGAGCAACTCTTCGAGTTGTTTTGTGTTTTCGGATCGTTGCGAAGCTCGACGTGCGACTGTCACGGCAAAGCTGCCGCCGTTGATATCGTTGAAATCAACGTTCAATATTTTGAGACCGCAGCGATCGGTCATCCACTTGATCTGACGGAGTGAGTAATACTCCAAATGTTCATGGCAAACGGTGTCGTATCCCATCGTCCTGACCATGGCCGGCAGATAACTCATTTCGAAATGCCAGATGCCATTTTCTTCCAGGATGGAAGCGATGTCCCTCATAAAGGCGAGCGGGTTCTCCAGATCATAGAACATCGCAATCGAGGTAATAATGCGCGCCTTCTTCTTTCCGAAACTCGCTCGAAAAAGCTCGGTGGAGAAAAAATTCACCAGCAGAGAAATATCTTTTCGATAAAAGGGCGCAAACTTCCCGGCGGAGGGATCGATTCCGACTATCGTTAGGCCGTCGGCCGGATAAAATGAGAGCAGGGTGCCGTCGTTACTTCCAATGTCGAGCACTAGATCTCCAGGTTGGAGAGGATAACGTTCAAGAAGGTGTCCGACTTTTTGGTCGAGATGCTTGACCATGGCTCGATTGAGCGATGATCGATAGCCGTAATGTTCGCCGTACATCTCATCGAGATTGTAGGTTTGACGGAGCTGCACCAGGCCGCACGCTGCCGGATTCCTTTCTTTGTCGCAAGCCACCAACTCGAGCGGCCCTTTGCTCAAGGCGGCGTCACGCACATTGGGGAATATTCCGGTCAGATATTGTTCCCCCAGGGAAAGAATTGAAACGAGATCGCGGTTCCCGCAGATGCGACAGGCGTCTATTGATCGAAAAGCGGGCCGTTGTACAGGCGCCGCGATTAGACCTTCTTGAACATGCGGCTGAGCGACGCGCGCGCGCGCTGTTCCAGTTGCCATGCACCTCTTCGAAGCAGCGGTCGTGCCAGTCTCTCAACTCAGCGCCGGAAGAATCTCGGCTGTCTGGTCCTTGGAACCGTCGTTGACGGCAAAGAGCACAAAGTTTGGGGAGATCTTTACAAGACCACTAAACCATTCGCGCAAGACAGACGCGGATATTGGCGGCCTTATTATAGGCTGGCATCAGCACGGCAAGCTCCGCGGAGAGAATTGTGGGGACACATTCATCCTGCGTTAGGTAAGCAGGTTCTCAGCCTCGTCCGCTTCTTTCCGGAAGATCGGCACTCGGAGTTGGAGTCAGGTCTAAATTTTGCTCATAGCGTCCAAACCGGTTAAAAC
>DATNNY010000481.1:0-12699 GCA_035601635.1 Pyrinomonadaceae bacterium | reverse complement strand
CCATAACTTCAATTGCCCGCCGATCTTTTGTGCCCGTTCGCGCATCCCCTGCAAGCCCCAGTGATCAGAGCGGCCCTCTTCGAGGATTTCAGGATCAATGCCCCGGCCATCGTCACGGACCCGCAAGCGAAACTGTCTCGGGTCGTAACTGATTTCCAATTCAACGTTGCGGCCATTGGAGTGAGAGAGAGCGTTGACGACCGCCTCTCGCCCAATCCAATAACACTCTTCCCGGACCATGGGGTGCAACTCTCGCACCCTGCCTTCGACAACCGTCTTAAAGGTTGCGTCGGCGCCCTGCGGGGTCTCTTCCGCAACCCGCTCGAAGGCCGCAGGCAAACCACCGAATGGGATCGAGGTGGCGCGCAGATTTCGCAAGCGGTCTCGTCCTTCAGCCAGAACCTCGTCGGCGTGATCGAGCGTTTTCTCTAACGCGTCACGAGCCGGCTCATCACTAGGAATCTGTTTTGCGACGGCGTGGAACTTCAGGATCAATCCCTGCACGCTTTGCAAAAGAGTATCGTGCAAGTCTCGCGCGATCCGCTCGCGCTCTTCGAGTCGCTCTTCCATGCGTCCGCGGACCTGCCGGGCGACTTGTTTCAGCCGTAGATGATAAATACCACCGAGCACTAACAGAAACACGATAATACCGGCGACGCGAAACCAGGTGGTCTGGTAATAGGCGGGAGCGATGGTGAAATCGAAGTAGGTGCCGGTTTCGTTCCACACGCCGCTGTTGTTACAGGCGATCACGCGGAAACGGTAGTTGCGGGGAGGAAGATTCGTATAAAACGCTTGCCGGCGATTACCGGCGTCCTGCCAATCGCTGTCGTAGCCTTCCAGCTTGTAGCGAAAAAGTATTTTCTCCGGCGCGACCAGACTGAGCGCCGTGTAGTTGATCTCGAGATCGCGAATCAGCGGAGGCATACGAACTTGTCCGCTAGCGTCATAAGTCTTGCGGTCAGCGACGAACTGTTCGACGTGCACCGGCGGCGGAAGTTTGTTGAAGGCAAGGCGGTTGGGATCAACGACGCTGACGCCGTCCCAGGGTAAGAACCACAATTTTCCATCCGCTGTCTTGGCAACCTGCGGGAAAAAGTGGCCAATAGAGACAAGGCTCCTTACTCCGTCGGAACTGTCGAAAACCGTGACCTGGATCGTCGGCTTCGCATCTTTATCCCGGTCCACAGCGGTGGCCCAGGCGTCCAACTCGGCGCTGGCAATGCGTACCAGGCCGCATGCCGTGTATAACCAGATCGACTTTGTGTTGTCTTCGATCGACCAATGAACTGAATCGCAGGGTAAATTGTTCTTCACAGTAAGCGTGGCCACCCGGCCGTTTTTTAACCGGCTGAGACCGCCGTCGGTGGCGGCCCAGAGCGCACCGTTCTGATCGAAGCGCAAGTGGTTGACACGACCCTCGCCCAGCCCGTCGGCGCCTGTATACGAGGCGCGGATCTGATTGTCAGCGAAATACACGACGCTACCAAGATGAAATCCAATCCATAGGCCACCCTGCAAAGGATCAGCGGCTAGAGCACTCGCATGGGCCATACGTCCGAGCCTGGGCCACTGAATCTGTTGGACCACGTTCCCCCGAAGCAATTGAAAAAGAGCGGCATGCTCGTTGGCTATCCACAGATTGCCGGCGTTGTCCTGTGCGATAGCAGTAACCGCTCCAGGTACGGCGCTTACGGAAATGAAGTGGTCATTCTCGAGATAGCCGAATCCAAACGGTGAGGAGACCCAGATTCGCCCGCTATCATCCTGAAAAAGGGAATTCGGTTGAAATCCGTTCAGTTTCGAGTCTGATTTGCCGCTGCCGGTGCCAGGAATTGTACTGTGCCCGTTATTCCATCTGTTCAAGCCATCACGGGTGGCCAGCCACAGACTTCCGTCCCTGGCCGCTAGAATGGAAACGACGAGAGCACTCGACAAACCCTGGTTCACATTAAACGTGGCGACGGCAAAGTCGCGAAAGCGGTCGAGGCCGTTAATGGTAGTTACCCAAATATCTCCTTCACGATCCTCAAAGAGTGTAGAAACGGATTCGCCTGAGAGGCCGTTAGACGGCGCAAACACATCTGTTATTCCCTGGTGTACATGGATAAGCCCTCGGTCCGAAGTTCCGATCCACAGACCGCCATCCTGATCGCGGCGCAGCCTTCTGGCCCTGAACTGGCCAGCCGTACCTGAGAGTGGATACGCCTCGGTTTTTCCGTCAACGAATCGGTGGATTCCGCCGCGCCAGCCGACCAGAAGTGCACCGTCATCGTCTTCGCCGAGACCTTGAATGCCGTCAGGCTCGCCGGGCAGCGAATAGAATTTTGGCGGCCCAGGCCTCCATAACCACAATCCTTCCTTTACTCCCGCCCAGAGATTGCCCTTGCTGTCCTCATACAAATTGAATACCCCGCGGCCTAGAGTGCCGTCGTCTCCGTGGCATTGGACGTCACCGTTGTGAATCGCGCAGAGCCTTCCAGTGGGATTCGCTCCTGCTCCGGCCCAGATCGTGCCCTCATGATCCTCGACGAGCGTGTAAACATATTTTCCGGCAAGCTCGGCATACTGGGTGAGCTTGCCGTCCTTCCAGCTTGCCAGACCGTTGGCGGTGCCAATCCAAAGCGTCCCGTCGCGGGTGGCGAGCAGGCTAAGAATGCGATTGGAAGGAAGATGTTGATCCGGTGGTGGCTGCCAGGGGACGTTACGGACACCATCGAAGCGAAGCAAGCCAAATTGTGAGCCCAGCCAGAGATATCCGTCGGGCGTCTGAGCCACTGAGTTGATGCCGGCTTTGAAAAGGCCATCACGGACCTTCCACGACGTGTGCGCATACTGACTGACGTCCAGCGATGGATTCAAGGCGAACGAGGAAGGGCAACAGGCCAGCAGTATGCAAGCCAGTACACTCCCGGGCGTGATGAAGGCTAGTGCTTGTGCGTGCACTTTCGGCATAAGGTGCACATCTTATATCAAAGGTGTTCAGCCTTTGATAATCCTCCGAACAGAGCGCTGGTTCAGTTTTTTGGTCTCTTGATTCGCACCGCGGCTTTAGCCCGGTGTCCGGTGACAACAAACCAACTGAAACCGTTTTAAACGGTTTCACTTTGAACGGTTAGCCCGACTCGCCGCGCTGAAGCGTCGGCGTGAATGAGAATAATTTTCAAATTGAACCAGTACCCCAACAGACCTCGTCGGCTAAATCTACTTTGCGACTGAAATATCAGCATCACTCTTTTTGGGGACGGGCAGGTCACCCCAATCGGGATTGACCACCGGTTCTACTCCAGAGTAGCCTCATGCTTCCAAGATCGCGTCGAGATTTCGCTTATGCGTAGAGTCCACGTACTCGCGGCCCTTCTGCTTATTTCGTGTACGTCTGCTCTGCGTGCCCAATCCACAAATGCCTCACTCAACGGTTGCATAAGTGATCCCCAGAAAGCGTTGATCGTTGATGCCAAAGTCGCTGTGATCAGTGCCAGCACGAACGTGCGTGCTGAGACCAGGAGCAACGGCTCGGGCGAATATTATTTCGCGAATCTCGCTCCAGCCGTGTATCGGATCGAGGTCGAAAAGCCAGGCTTCAAAAGGTTAGTCAAACCGGATCTGATCCTTCACGTCCAGGACGCTCTCAAACTCGACTTCGAGATGACGCTCGGCGACGTCTCTGAGACCGTTACGGTGGAAGCCGGCGCGCCTCTCGTGAACACGGAATCGGCAACAGTCAGCACGGTAATCGACCGCACCTTCGTCGAGAATCTTCCTCTCAATGGCCGGAGTTTCCAGACGTTGATCATGCTCACGCCGGGTGTCGTCGTGACCGCCACCGCTTTCAACGACCAGGGCCAATTCAGCGTGAACGGACAACGTGCGGATGCCAACTATTTCACAGTGGATGGGGTCAGCGCCAATTTCGGTGTCACCGGTTCGATTGCCATGCAGCAGACTGCTTCCGGAGCGCTACCCGCGCTCAGCGCTTCAGGCGGGACCAACAGCTTGGTTTCGGTGGATGCCATGCAGGAGTTTCGCGTACAGACGTCATCGTTTGCGCCGGAGTTCGGACGCACGCCCGGTGGACAGGTCTCGATCGTGACGCGCTCCGGAACCAATGCTTTTCATGGCACGCTGTTCGAATATTTCAGAAATGACGTTCTAGATGCCAGGGACTGGTTTGTAAACTTCAACAATCTGGCGAAACCCGCAGAGCGCCTCAATGATTTTGGTGGTGTACTCGGCGGCCCAGTCATTAAAAACAAGATCTTCTTCTTCTTCTCGTATGAGGGACAACGTTTGCGCCAGCCATCGAGCCTGCAAACCGCGGTCCCAGATCCCCAATCGCGGCAAGCTGGTCCTGCCGCCATACGTCCATACTTGAACGCGTTTCCAGTTGCCAACGGATCTGGACTCGGGGCTGATTTGGCGCAATTCAACGCCAGCTTTTCGAATCCATCGTCGCTTGACGCCTACAGTATTCGGGTGGACCAAGCCGTGACCTCGAAGCTTAGCCTGTTTGCCCGTTATAACTACTCCCCCTCAGACTTAGACCAACGAGGTCCATTCTTCTCATCTGGTAGAGTGCTCAGCTCGACGAATTCGATGTCATCCCACGTACACACAGGAACAATCGGCCTCACACAAATTATCAACGCGGAAATCAGCAACGAAGTGCGAGCGAACTACAGCAACCACAGAATTGGTATTAAGTTCGTTATGGACGAATTCGGCGGCGCCGTCCCTCCTCCGGACTCCCTTTTGTTCCCGCCTGGATTTTCGTCCGCGGATAGCGGTTTCATTTTTGTCATCGGAGGCGCCGGACAGTATGTACAGGGAAAACAAGGGACCGACGAGCAACGCCAGATCAATTTGATCGACAATCTATCCGTGACCAAGGGCAGCCACCAATTGAAGTTTGGCGCGGACTATCGCTGGCTGGCGCCTTTTAGCAGTCCGGGTGCTTACCGTCAAGCTGTGCAATTCTCAGGTATGTCGTCCAACCCTGGCGGAGCGCGTTCTGGGATCGCTTTGTTCGCCCAAACGAGCGCCTTTCAAACCAATTCACTGCTGTCAAAAAACTTCTCGTTTTACGGCCAGGATAACTGGAAGATCACGCACAGATTGACAGTGACTTATGGCTTGAGGTGGGACGTCAATCCACCAATAAAAGGTAAGAACTCAGCGAACGATCCGTTCACGGTGGTGGGGCTGAATAATCCGGCGACGATGACTTTGGCGCCTCGCGGCACCCCGCTCAATGAAACAACCTATGGAAATTTTGCACCGAGAATTGGACTTGCTTATCAACTCCGTGGAATACGAAATTGGGACGCCGTGCTGCGCGCAGGCTTCGGGACCTTTTATGATCTCGGGCAAGGATCGCTGGGAGGAGTCTCTAGCTTCTTTCCGTACCTTGCCAGCCGAAGTTTTTCACCGGGAGCGTTTCCGCAGAGCCCTCAGAATGCTGCACCTGTGCCCCTTACTACTAATCCACCCGTTTCCACAATTCTTGTGGCCGATTCTCACTTGAAGCTTCCACGGACGTATCAATGGAATGTCGCGCTGGAGCAGTCCATCGGAATCAGCCAAAGCCTATCTTTAACTTATATCGGCGCGATGGGCCGTGACTTGCTTCGCTCAACCAAGTTATTTAACGCAAATCCCAACTTTCCTTTCATTACGTTAACCACCAATTCGGCAACCTCCGATTACCATGCGCTCCAAATGAAGTTCCAACGGCGTCTGTCGCGTGGGTTGCAAGGATTGGCATCGTATACGTTCTCCCACTCGATCGATATTGCCTCGACCGATGCCGGCATTAACCTCAACACGCCGAGCACGATTGCGAGTCCGAACATAGATCGCGGTAACTCCGATTTTGACATCCGGCATTCATTCACGGCCGGCGTGACTTACGATCTGCCCTCTCCAGGAGCGAACAAGACGGCCCATGCGATAATTGCCGGCTGGTCATTGGACACTTTCATTCTGGCGAGATCTGCGCCACCAGTCGACGTTATTGGCGCAACTTCCAATATTGGAGGCGTTACTCTCGCTTCTCGTCCAAACTTGAATCCGGGAGTGCCTCTTGAACTATTTGGCACGCAATATCCAGGCGGAAAGATTTTCAATCGCGCGGCGTTTACCGCTGCGCCCGCTGGGCAGCAGGGTAATTTCGGTCGCAATGTGCTGCGGGGTTTTGGAGCTTGGCAGGCAGATGTTGGGCTACAGCGGCAATTTCATCTGACCGAGAAAATGGGTCTGCGTTTCCGGGCAGAGTTCTTCAACATTTTCAACCACCCCAACTTCGGCAGTCCCATCAACCTCCTGACCAGCCCTTTGTTCGGCCGCTCGACTCAAACACTGGCGAACAGTCTGGGATCAGGAGGCGCGAATGGGGGCCTCAATCCTCTCTATCAGATTGGCGGACCACGATCGATTCAGTTTGCGCTGAAGCTTCAGTTCTGAAGCTGGCCGGCAATAACAGACCTGCCTCATAGCCCACTTGCGATTATTTACCCATCCCTCAAAAGGGTGATGCGAGGCTAGCCTCAATTGGGGTTTGCAATTTAGAGATAATCGTTAACCTCATATCATGCAGCGTCTCTACTCCATGTTTCCACAAGGTGGCCCTGGTTTGGGGCTTCTGCTTTTGAGAATAGCGACAGCCGCGATGTTTGTTTTGAATATCACGCATCGCTTCAACTTTTCTTCACCCGCTATTTACTGGGCGGTTGTCTCCCTCATAGCCATGATTTCGTTCTCGCTCTGTCTCGGCTTTTTGACGCCGGTTCTCGCCGTAGTTGCGTGCGCGGCAGCTGTCGCGAATCTCTTTATGGCCGGCCAGCCGGGCAATTTCGTCTATATCTTGAGAATACTAACCGCGGGCGCCCTCATCTTTCTCGGCCCGGGAGCATATTCGGTGGATGCGAAACTGTTCGGACTACGCGTAACCATCGTCCCGCCACGCAAGAACATGCACTTGAAATAATCTGCATTTACCTTGTAGTAAGCATTCCCGATTTTCATCACGACAACGCAACACCTCGCGCTAATTGTGGTCAGCGGGGGTAACTTGGTGCTCACTCAATTTAGGTACACTCGCCTCGCACCATCTAGGGTTTCGCGAAAAAACTCGGAGGAGCAAAATGCGTCCAGCATCGGATAACAGTTTAACAAACGAGTAGTCGAAACGAGCGACGTGAAAGAGAGCAACACGATGAAAGGCGTCGCAAGCAACACATCGGTTTTACCGGAGACGAGCGATTCTCATAGCATCGAGCTCCAAAATTGCGCGCCGTACATCGGTGAGTGGATGGAAAGACAAAGGGACGGAAAGTGATTAAGAAAAGGAGAAACGTCATGCTTGCGGAAATGCGTAGAGAACAAGGCTTGTCGAAAACCCCCTTCTTTTTAGATCCCCAACTCAAATGTTCACGTGCCCAGGAGTTCGATGAGAAGCTATCGGCTCGCATCGTTGGTCAGGAAGACGCGATCCATGATATGAGCGGGCTCTACCAGCTTTTTCTCGCCGGGCTCAACCAGAGGAACCGTCCACTCGGCACGTTGCTGTTTCTTGGTCCTACTGGATCCGGCAAAACGCGAGTGGTCGAGGCTGCGGCGGAAGTTCTTTTCGGCGATGCCAAATCGATCATCAAAATCGATTGTGCGGAGTTTCAGCACTCGCACGAGATCGCCAAGCTCATAGGTTCGCCGCCGGGATACCTGGGCCATCGTGAGACCTCGCCGCTGCTGACTCAGGAGAACCTGAATCGTTTTCACACGGACGATGTTCCGCTCTCGTTAGTTCTTTTTGACGAGGTTGAGAAGGCCTCAGATGCGTTATGGCAGCTCTTGCTCGGCGTACTGGATAAAGCAACGTTGACGTTAGGCGATAACCGTCGCGTTGATTTTTCGCGGACGGTGATCATCATGACCTCCAATCTGGGTGCGCGTGAGATATCGGACCTGGTGAAGGGAAGCATCGGCTTCGCCGCGGCGAAAAAACCGAATGGCTTGCCTGAAGACGCAAGCTACATTGACGAGAAGATCCGTCGCACAGCGGTCCAAGCGGCCAGCCGCAATTTCTCTCCCGAGTTCATGAACAGAATCGACAAAATGGTGGTCTTTCACTTCCTTAATGAACAACACCTCCGCCAGATCCTCGAGTTGGAGCTGCGGGCGTTACACGATCGAATCACGAGTTCGGCTAATGCAAAGTTTGTCTTTCAGTGCTCAGGCGCGGTGAAAGAGATGTTGTTACGTGAAGGCATCGACTACAAATACGGCGCGCGGCACTTGAAGCGTTCGATCGATCAGCTTCTGCTGCTTCCCTTATCGAACCTCGTCGCTACCGGGCAGGTGACTTCTGGCGATGATATCTATGTAGATCTGAACGACAGTGGTAGCGATGTTGAATTCTCGAAACGTTACGATGACAGACCGATGAGCAACGCGGCCGTGGCTGCATTGGCAGCCGGATATTCTGGCTTCGTTAGCGCTCCGGCACAAAGTCAACTAATTGGGGCAACGGTCTGAAGCATCTGTTCGCAAGCCAACGCATGGCTAAGGGGGGAGATTGAGATGGCTAGCGCAGCAACAGTTCGGTCAGAACCATCCGGTTACTTCCTGCAGTCGGCGGCGATTCGTCCGGTGACGGAGCGGACCGCCAGATTTGGCGAGCGGCAGAGATTGGCAATCGCACCCACAGTGGTGAGTGATCTGTCGTTGATCTATCCCCAGGCTGTGGTGGCCTCAAGCCAACCCCTTGGATGGCAGAATCTGCGCGCACTTGAGATGCGGCAGACGATCTCGGAATGGACCATGCCTCCGCTTGAGAATCACTGCATCGTGATTCAATTAGGACCTTCCGTGGAAGTAACGGCGCGGATCGGTGACGAGAGCTTTGAGCAGAGCTTGGAACCGGGAGCGATCACCATCATCCCGGCCGGCCTGACTGTTGATTGGCAACAGGGAGATACCCCCAGCCACACTCTGCATCTGTATCTCGATCCACAATTTCTGCGGACGACTGCCGAGTCGATAGATGTTGATTACAGTCAGGTTTCGATCGCCCCTCAGTTTGGCATCAGAGACGAGCATATACATCACATCGGCATGTCTTTGCGCCACGAGCTCAAAGACGCGAACGTAATCGGACGACTGTATGCTGATTCCCTGGCTAAGGTGCTCGCGATGCAGCTTGTCAGGCGCTACAGCTATTTGAAGGATTTGCAAACGAGTCGTGGCGGAATGGCGCCGCGAAAACTGCGCAAAGCGATCGAATTCATCAACGACAATCTCGATCAGGAGCAGACGGTCACCTTGGGCGCAGTCGCTGAAGCAGTCCAAATGAGCTATTTTCACTTCTCGCGCGCGTTCAAACAATCGATGGGAATCAGTCCGAACGCGTATACGACTGAGCAGCGAATTGCGCGGGCCAAGAAGATGTTATCAGATACAGACCTTCCGATCGCCGACATCGCATTGCGGGCCGGCTTCGCGAGCCAAAGCCATTTTACGACCACTTTCCGCAAACTTGTCTGGACGACCCCGAAAGCTTTTAGGAATAAGTTGTAGGGGAATACTTTCCACAGCTGGGTTTTTCATGAAGGGTCTTCACCGTTTTGCTGTTCTGGTTGCTTGCGCGACATTTGTCTTGATAATCGCAGGTGCTCTCGTAACGAGCAACGACGCCGGCTTAGCTACCAGCGATTGGCCACTTTCAAATGGGCAGGTGTTCCCAAAGATGGTCGGTAATCTGTTTTGGGAACACGGACACCGTATGGTGGCGACGACTGTCGGGTTGCTCACCATAGCTTTGGCTGTTTACCTGTTCTTGAAAGAAGAACGGCCGTGGGCGAGACGGCTCGGTTGGTTCGGTCTCATCGCAGTTATCACCCAAGGCCTGTTGGGCGGGTTGACGGTAAAACTAAATCTACCGCTGGCGGTGTCTGCGGCCCATGCGACTTTGGCCCAATTGTTCTTTTGTACGACTGTTAGCCTGGCGATCTTTACTTCGAAGAGCTGGATGCAGGAAAAATCACGCTTGGAAGAGAAGGGAATTGTCCCTATTCGGCGCCTTTGCTCTGCGGCGGTGGTGACAGTTTTCTTACAACTAATTCTTGGAGCTACGCTACGTCACTCGGCGACCTGGGACAAACCATTGCCGGTTGAATTGGTGATTGCGCATGCCGGAGGAGCGTTGGCTGTTGTCTTGACTCTGGGAAGTGCAGGTTCAATCTTGCTACACCGCTACCACGGCGAGAAGTTTCTGACACGGCCAGCTGCCATCGCTTTGCTATTGTTGGTTGTGCAACTCACGCTCGGCATCGCTGCGTATATGACGCGCCTTGCTTCACCAAATGATCCACAGCCGTTGAATCCGATGATTAGCATAACGGTGGCACATGTCGCATGCGGCGCTCTCGTCTTCGCGACGACGATCGTTTTGACTTTGCGCACATTTAGGGTGGTTCGCGCTCCGCGTCATCCGCGTGAACTGATTTTGTCGGAGCGCAGCGCATTCCGCCAGCTCGAGTTTCCCATTAGATAATCGTGATAACCTTACGCTCTGTCAGTGTTATTAGATTCTTTCTGGAATTTACATTCAGCTTCAATTCTCTTGTTGTCATACTTGACGAATAAGGATGCCGCAAGATATGCGAGCAGCAGCTCGGCAGCAAATAAGATCCGATCCATATTTCCTCCCTTGGTCTGTGTACCTCTTAGCCAGTTAGGCCGTATCGTCAAAAGAGAGTAGTAAAGGGACCAGTCGAAGTATTTTCGATGGTTGCGCGGAGGTGCTCTCTGTTGCGCATTTTCACTTATTCACAACGTTTGAACGTCTCAGCAAAAATCCGCAAATTGGGGCAAGCACAGGGAAGGTTAAGAGTGGCTTGCGATGGTAACCTCTGCTGATGAATTTGAGCGAAATGAAATCAGAGAATTTTTTCGGATAAGAGGAAGACGGTTAATGCAAACCATAACTCAACCAAGTGAAAAGGCTACAGGCAATCTCATAGTGCCAACCGATCTTAAAAGAGAGGGAGTAGCGGAGATATCGGAATCGTTGAACCTGCTGCTTGCCGACGTCTTCGCACTGTACTTAAAGACCAAAAGCTTCCACTGGCACATCAGTGGTCCGCACTTCCGAGACTATCATCTGCTCCTGGATGAACAGGCGGCGCAAATCTTTGCGATGAGCGACGACATTGCCGAACGAACCCGAAAAATTGGCGGCATCACACTCCGTTCCATAAGCGACGTAAGCCGGCATCAACGCCTGCGAGACAACAATGATACAGGCCTCAGCGCAACGGACATGCTCGCAGAGCTATGCTCCGACAATAGACACCTGACGGGGTTCTTACGTCTGACGCATGAGGTAGCAAGCGGAAACGATGATGTAGCCACGGCGAGCTTGATCGAGAACTGGATTGATGAGTCTGAGCGGCGGACATGGTTCTTATCGGCGACATTACACGAGTCTTAAAACATAATTACATCGAATCATCGCCGCCTGAGACCAGCTTAATGGTCGCGCCGTAGATTCTTAGAATTTGTAACCGGCCCACAGTGCCCAGTAATTAAGGTTGCGTCCCGGTTGCGTGTCCTTCAGAAAACGACCTGCATAAAAAATCCCGTAATCGCCCTGAAACCAAACGTGAGGGTTGACTTGCCATCGCACTTCCATGCCGGGCCTGTGTCCCACAAACCTTTCGCGACTACCGTCTGCGGCTCTAATTAAGGAGCCTGGTACGGAGTAAACTCCGTCCTCCAGGCTTTGTCGCCATTGAACGATCCAGTCGAAGGAGGCAGTAATGCTATGCGGGATTGTCAGGTCAAGCTTGGGATGGAGATCGATGAAGTTGACGGCGCCTGGACCAGTACTGGCTAATACGCCGAAGTAGTTCCCTGTCGGAAATAGTGGATTGAATGTTCCCAGTGTGTTCGGATCCGATTTCGGGTGATCGCCGCTGGAAATATCGGCTTTCATGCTAAAGCGAGGTTTCAGCGCTACGGACGTAAGCCGATAGCCAGTCTCAGACGCCATGGTCCAGGCACGGATGTTTGCCGAACCAAATGAACCGAATTGCCAGAGCGCCTCGTAGTCAAAGTCCCACCCTGGCCGTTCAGTCGCGATGGGCCGCGAAGCTCTTACGCCTACGCTGTGGCGTGCTTCCTGGGCCGTGCCTCGCTGAAACGTTGCATGCTTGCGATTCAGGCCGAGGTAATAGGCATCCAGAGACATAGTCTTGGAAAGTGGACGCGTCGCGTACACACCCCAAAAGCCGATCTGGTGGTTAGGGACATTGTCGAAGAATCCAGGTTTGTCCACGTCGGGCCGCATTGCGAATCCGTCGATGTGCCACGAGTTGATTTTGGCCATCACCTTGAAGCCATCAAAGCTGAGCCGAACATTTGGGCCTTCACGGACGTCCACCAATCGGCCGGAGCCATATTCCAGCTCCTGCCTGCCCGCCCGAATTTTGATCCAGTTACGCGTTCCGGCGGTACTCAATTCCAAAAACGCTGCCTGAAAATCGAGTTTCTTTTCGTCTATCGGACGTGGACCGCCATGACGGGAGGAGTTCAGCCCACTCTTGAGCTCAAAGAAGGTGCGAACGCGTTTGCCCAGGTGAAGGTCCAACGAGAGCGCGTACCTCTGATTGAGGTAACCGTTCATGAAGGGTTGCTGTCCCC
>DATNNY010000480.1:0-4557 GCA_035601635.1 Pyrinomonadaceae bacterium | reverse complement strand
GAAGAGCTGGGCGAACTTTATAAAGACCAGGGACAATTTGAGAAGGCGCGCGAAGCATTTACGAATGCGATCGCGGCGCGAAGCGATTCCATTTATACGTTCTATTCGCGCGCACTGTGTTCCCTGGGACTGAATGACCTGCCCGGGGCGATTCCGGATTTGGAGCGGGTGGTTACAGCCGACCGGAAATTCGATTACTACCGGGCGGCGGGGTTGCTGGCGGATGCGTATGCGCGAACGGGACAATTGGAGCGCGCCGACGCGCTTTTTGCCGAAGTGACGCAGATTTCGACGACGCCGGAGACGCTCTACAATTACGCGAGTTTTCTGAAGACAGTGAACCGGCCCGACGAGGCGCGCGAGTGGGCACAAAAGCTGCATGCGAAGAAGCGCACCTTGCCGCGCTACATGCAGCGGCGCGAGCGGCCTTGGTTTCGCAAGGGCAAGGCACTGATGAAGGAACTAGCCAGCGCATAGAAATCCTGGGGATTTCTGGTTAACAATAACTGCCCCCCTCCCCCCCATGTTTTTATAAGTCTATGATTCTAAAGAGAGTTCAAGTTGTTTGTTTTGATAGACTTTTGAAAGTCTATGATTCCAGGTGGTTTACGAGTACCACGCCCCTGGGCGCAACTCAGATCTGGAAATGAATCCTAGGAATTGGAAAAGACAAGCGAAACGGGGTTGCGTAGAGTTACCTAGACAGAATTATACCATAACGCTATAAGAGATCAAGGGAAAAATGAGCAGTGTGTGCATTTCGGATAACGCGCGCCCTTTCATAACGCGGTAGTCAGATATGAAATCTGCAAATGCGAAGAAGATTCTCAAGTTATTCGAGCGCCGACGGTTTCCTGCTGCGGCAGCGTCGCATGAATCCAAGCTTCTGCCGCGATGAGATGCAGGACAAAGCCGATCCAGAAGGCGATGCCGAAAAATTCATGGGGCGTCAGGCCTGAAAAGCGGCTGGTAGCAAAGAACATTCCAATGATGGGGCGGATAGTAGCCACGGCAAGTCCAACGGAAAAGGCGCGAATCATCCACTCGCGGTGCAGAGCGACTTCACGGCGTTGGATATGCCAAAACGCCTTGCACAGCGCGAATAGAAAGAAAGTTGCGAACAGTGTCGTCGCCGCCGCCTGATTGAGGCCGCCGATCGCCGGCATGCCTAGGCTCATCACGAGGGCCGAAATTCCGATCACAGCGCCGCAAACGACAAAAACGCGACCACTCCAGCGATGCCATCGGAGATGGTGGGCGCGAATCGTCGAACTGAATTGCAGTGGACCCAGCAGCATGAAAAGCAAGCCGGGCACAATATGAACAAGGGTCAGGATTGGATAGTGCGCAAACAAATCATCCAGTTTGGCGAACTGTGCCGCTGCTGGATTAGAGGTGCCGGCAGGTGGATGATAGCCACTGATCACGATAGGCACCAGATGCACCATCCTTCGAACTGCGACGGCAGACCCAATGAGCGCCAGGAAAACGACTGCGCTCCACAGCGCGCGCCGGACACGAATACCAGGATTCATACTATTTATTACGTTTCACTCGCTGAATAGCTTTCACGAGCTGACGTGGCAAAGGGGAGAGTTTCGGAGGCCATTTCAAAGGCCCATCTGATGCGGCCTTGGGGTCTTGGGAAACTCCGAGATGGAAGGCAGATGTTCGGTAAGAGCGTTATCAGGCGTTGGCTCGTAACGCGTACGATATGAGCCAATCTCGACTGCGCAAGTTGCTTCGGATTCGATGCTATTTTATCAATGGGATTTGGAGTTGCCTTAAGTAT
This sequence comes from Pyrinomonadaceae bacterium, assembly GCA_035601635.1. GTDB lineage: Bacteria > Acidobacteriota > Blastocatellia > Pyrinomonadales > Pyrinomonadaceae > UBA11740. Next base: position 2,765 of record DATNNY010000480.1, on the reverse strand, counting down.
GAAAGCTTCGCTTGTTTTGACACTATTCCTCGTCCTTGCCTTGCCGAGTTTCACCAACCTACAAAGCAATTCGGTAAACTCCTGGGTCTCAGCTGATCGCAATTTCGATATTACAGTCGATTCGCACGAAGACACTCCCCAGAGATTTCTCGATGAAAACTACGATATCGGTTCCACAGACTCACACGATAGGGACTTCATAAGCCTCGAGAAGGCCCGCGCTGGTAATTTGGGCGCGGTCTTCTTTTCTATTTGGGCCTATCCAACAAAGTACCAAGGCCATTTTGCGAAGCGAACGCTAGATTTGATCGATTCAGTTTATGCGCAGGCAGGACGTCACCCAGACCGAATGATGATGTGCTTTTCGGTTGACGACATTCAGCGCGCCCACGACCAGCACAAATTGGCTGCCCTTATGGGTATCGAGGGCGGCCACTCTATAGAAAGTGATTTGTCAGTATTACGGGACTTTTATCGGATTGGCGTGCGTTATATGACGCTAACCTGGAGCAATACGAACGAATGGGCAGATTCAAGCGGAGACATCGAAAGTTCAAATGTCGTTCATCATAATGGCCTCACCGAGTTCGGCCGAACAGTCGTGCTCGAAATGAACCGACTTGGAATGATGGTCGATGTTTCACATGTATCAGACAAGACCTTTTGGGATGTAATTACTGTCAGCAAGGCACCCATCATTGCGTCCCATTCGTCATCGCGGGCTCTCGTCGATGTGTCTCGTAACTTGAGCGACGACATGCTCCGTGCCGTTGCTCATAACGGAGGCGTTGTGAACGTAGCGTTCGCGAGTAGTTTTGTCGATAACGACTTCAATCGTGAGGCATATCCGCAACACCTGCGCATGTTAGCCGCTGTCGACGAATACAACGCCAAACGGCGTGCCGCTTCTCTTCCAATTTCAGCCGAAGACACGCAACGTTTTCAACTCGAATGGCTCGGGAAAAACAAAATTCCCAGACCGCCCTTGAAGTCACTGATTGACCATATTGATCACGTCGCGAGGGTGGCTGGAATCGATCATGTCGGTCTCGGGTCTGATTCCAACGGGGTCGACTTTTTGCCAGCAGATATGGATTCCTCCGCGGACTTGCCCAAAATTAGGCAAGCCCTTTTAGACCGACACTACAGCCCCGACGACGTCCAAAAGATCATGGGCGCGAACATGCTCCGAGTGTTCCTCGCTGTCGAACGAGTGAGCCGCGAAATGCGACTACACCAGTAAACGGTCAACTCTCGATAAGTTGCGTAATCGGAAACTAACTCACCGCCGGAGGTTGGAGGCGCGAGGCGGAATCGAACCGCCGATAAAGGTTTTGCAGACCTTTGCCTTACCACTTGGCGACCGCGCCACCGGGTGAAAGAGTTGTCAGTTTTCAATGATCCGTGGTCAGGCAGAGAAGAAAATAGGCCAATTCTTCCCTTCCGCAACTGCGAACTTTTCTTGCCCCGCTCAAAGAAGTCTCCTTTTTATGGTTTGACGTTCGCAACTCGTTTGATGCAAAACAAAAACCCACCTGCCAGTTTGTTTCTGGCGGTGGGCTGAAAACTCTTGAAGCTAAGATTGAATCTCTAGATGCTCAGCCTCGCCCCGCCAGAAAACATACACGTACAGCAAGAGCGGCAGCTGCAGAGTTGCGCGTTCCTCTGGGGGTAAATCAACATAAGGAAATAATACAAGCGAAGGAGAAAGTTGGCAATAGTACCTGGTCCGTGGCTTTTTCGTGGCGGGCGAGGACCGGAACAACGGTGTGGCAGGTTCCGAGTGTTCCGGTACTGCTGGCGATTGGGCGGATGACGTGGCTTCCGGCTCCAACAACTCCATCGAATATTTCTAACTATCAATGTTTTCAACGAATCGGGGCATCTGCTTTTCGCTCGAAGCTAACCCGAATGATATGAAAACGTTGGATTCTGGCACAGTTTTGGCACAGCGATACTAAAACTAGGAAGGAATCAAACTCAGGTCCGAAGCTTGGGAAGCTCCCATTCTACCACTGAACTACGCCCGCCCGTCGTTTCTGATTGTACTCAGAAATTGATTGTTCGTATAGCGGTTTGAGATTTTAGAGAGTCCTTCTTTCACCTAGGAGGCTGCAGGATCAAATCCCATAGCTCCTGCGAAGCTACGTTCCTCGCTCGCTACATTGGCCTCAAAATACAGCATTCGGTTCTTCGCCGAATACTTTTGGAGAAAGTTTTTCGTAAGCTGCGGAGTTTTGAGTTTGAAGCCGAACGCCGTGCAAGGCGCGAAGGGACACCGGACGGCTTGCCTTGGGATTGCCAACATGAATCGAACCGCAGCGACGACGGGGGGAGTGGACGACGGCCTTCGGTCACAGTGACTTTTGTACGATAGCCAGCATCCGACATCTGTTTTCTCGTTGTCGTAGGTCAACTGGTTGGGATCGTTTCGCAGTCAATATAAGCTCTGTGGGGCCTCGCGGGTTCACGTGAGAGTTTTGTCTCACGGTCGACTAGCCTGCTCACGATGGCGAACAGAAAGCTCGCGGACAACCCGCACATAAGCACACCGATGATGCTTTCTACCGGGCCTAACGCCCGCCACATCTGGGGGAGAACGATGTCGCCATAGCCAACGGTGGCATAACTGCTGGTCGAGAAGTAGAACGCGGACTCCCACAACGGGAAGCAAAGCCAGCGATAAAACGCGGCCCAAAGCAGAATCTCGAATATGTGCAAGACGATGAAGGCAGTCATCAATCGCACCATGAGCAGAGCGGAAC
>DATNNY010000479.1:0-16337 GCA_035601635.1 Pyrinomonadaceae bacterium | reverse complement strand
GCACGGGTGGCGCACAGCGATGCACCTGCAAGGTCGTAACGGAGTGGAGAACCGGAATGGAGCCTGCGCAATGGAGGTTGCGTCGCTGGGCTCCCGTGCGAAGATGAGAACGAAGGAAGGGGGAATAATCAGAAGACAGCAGCTCAGCCGGAATGGAACGCAGTGGAATGAAGGCCGAGGCCTCGATTCAGAACGAAATCAAAATCAGACGTCTCGCCCGGAGCAACGTGAGGGCGAGCGCCCTTATTGAAATAGGCGGTGCGTGCATGCACGGAAAGTCATAAACAATACTGAGAACTATAGATATTCAGGACAGTCTCGGCGTGAAAGAGTCCTTTACTAAGCCCCTCGCCTTCGCGCTCCCGTCACTCCACCGCCGCAGTCCGCCTCGCGCGGTCGCACCGTCCACCGCGTGGGTGGCGCCAGCTTCAAATGGCGGGCCAGCGTTACGTTACGTTGATTGAACAGATGTTTACTTTGCCAACCGCGAAAGTTTTCTAAGGAGATTTTCCAGGAGCCACAAAATCGCCTAGCCAAAGAGCCTGAGTGGTATCGCTTTCGGTACGAACTGCTCGCTATCGGGCTACACAACGAAGCGGTCACACCCTCCGCCCGCATGATGCTTGAGAAGGGGCGTGAGTGCATCGCGAGTATGATTCAACGAATTGAGGGGGCAGGAAAGGGAGGGGAAGAACTCAGCGCAATCCTCATGTCATGTTTCAATGGACTGGCGATCCAGAAAATAATTGATCCAGCCTTTGACATCGACCGCGCTTATAAGACGCTCCAGAAGCTCTTTCGGCCTCTTTTGGAGTAAAGCCTGAAACCATAAGATTTTTTTGCACAGTTGGCTGACCAACCATGATACAAAAATGACGAAGACTCAACCGCTTTACAACCCTACTTTACAACCCTACGCACTTGCCGTACTTCGTGGCTTTGCCTAAGAAGTGACTTCTTGGGCAGACTTTTTGGGCAAGCAAGTCGATTGACAGCCCCGATGTCTGTGACTAATCTCCATTCTCCTTAGACCCCGCATGTGCGGGATTAGAAGGAGATGGTCACAATGAATTTGCTTATTGCAGTAGCTATTGCGGGTTATTTCATCTCACAACTTCACTCCATTCGGCTCGAGCCTTGGTCACTTACTATTATGTTTTGGCCTAAATCAGTCGCCAGTAATAAAAAGCGGCGAGACCTTCACCCTTCACCCTCTCGCCGCCCTAACTTCGACTGGCGACAATGCTAATTGAACGAACCAGCCGAAAAGTGCACATCAATGGACTACCACATGCCAAGGGGGGTGCAATTCCCAAAAAGTTTGCACCGTCGCAGAACCGTGGCCTCCGTTCGGACGACTAGGCGAGGCGAAACCCTTGTGAACGCCGTCAAAGAACCAAAACCCAGTGATCCGCATGTGAACGGGCGTCGTAAATCTAAAGGGTACGTCTGCCCGATGGTCGTGCCGGGAAACGTCTGCTGAACGAGTCGCAGGATTGCTTGATAGTCGCTGTCGAAAGCCGTATCAGGTGGAATCTCCACGATCACGCGACGCGAAGTGCTCTTGATTGAGCTGTCGTTTAATTCCAAATGAATTTCGCAGTCATTGCCCTCGACTTTGGCTTGCCATAGGAAAGCGTCAAGAGTAAAGGTTTGCGTTTCCTTGCTTCCTGGCATTGGCGCGTGCTTTGCGGCCCCCGCGGCCGCCACCGTGACATTAGGAAACCCGTACATATTGGCAGCGCCAATGACCGTTCCGGTTGGGCTCCCCGGTGTTCGATGTTTTACATCACCGCGATATTGTGCGCTTTGCGCCTTGAAAGGTGGCGCAGGACAAGTGACAGCTATTTGACCATAAGCAGTAATCGAGCCAAGCGAAATTAAGAGCGAAAGAAGTATGAGCCTTTTCATGGCTAGGAGCCTCTTACGGTGTCAGATAGTAGAACGGCCAGCTTATACACCCGCAGGGCGTGAGATGCAATCTTTTCAGCATCTTTTCAGCGGCTAACCCCTGATAAGGTTAAAGGCGGCGCCGGGCAGTCTCACAAGCCCGGTGCCGCCATGCTCACAGCTTGCGATGTGAGGACACGTCTCAGTGTACTCTCTCCCGCCAAGCGTGCGAGCAGATGCGTTCAGCATCTACCATTTGGTTCGGACTTATAACACGCGCGCCGCAGCTTCAACCGCCGCCAGTTCCAGTGGGGTTAGAAATCTGTTTTGAGAAATCAATTGACTTCATTCTGGAGTGGGCATATAAGGGTGGCCGAATTACTTGAAACGGCTAGCTCCTCCGAGCCTCTGCAGTTCTCCCGCATACTCGCCAGTTAGTCTTTACCCAACCAGTCATCGCTCGCTCGACGAGGAACTACCAAGTGCACAGTTGAGGGAACTCCGCATCTGTGCCTCCTTGTCATCAGTCTGAGGAAAGCGGAACAAGATGAAAACAAAACATTACTCGTCAAAGCGCAGACTCGCGATGTGGGGTTCGCTAATAGCTGCCGCGATCATGCTACTCGGCAACTATCACAAAGCACAAGCCCAATGGACGACGGCACAAAATGGAAACGATGTCTATAAGACTAATACCGCCGGCAACGTCGGCATCGGCACTCAAGCTCCTGCTTACCCTCTTCACGTTGAAGGGGCTTCAGCCGACCCGCTCTATTCACAGGGTTACTTTAAGAATACGAGCACTGCTAATCCCTACGGAGGGATCGCCGTTGATGGCGTGAATCAGAGTCACGTACGCTTCCTGCTCAATGGCGCGCTGAAATGGCAATGGCGCGTAGGCGGTGGCACTAGCGTTGACGATTTGCGGGCCTATAGTTGGACACTAGGTGCCGACGTAGCGGCGTTCAAGAACAATGGTAACATCGGCTTTGGGACGACAAGTCCTAATCCGCTAGGGGTAAGTCCTTCAATCTATGGAAGGGTCGTAACGGTTGCTAATCCTACGGCAGGCGCACGTGCGCTTCTAGAGCTATGGACTAATACCGCCCCCAGTTCTGGACAGACAATTGGCCAAATCAGCTTTCTCTCCGGTGCTTCACCGACGCAGATTGGGGCGGCGATCTTGTCTAACGCAAACGGTACAACTGCTAACACTGGAAATCTCCGCTTTTATACGGCTAGTACCAACAGCGATTCTGCCGAACGGATGGTCATAGATTATACCGGCAACGTCGGTATCGGGACCGCAAGTCCGCAGAAACCCCTTCATGTGATCTCTCCTACTTCGTTCAACGGCATTGCCGTAGGCAAGAACGACAACTTAAACCTGCTTGTAATTGGCTATGATAATACCAATAACATCGGAGCCATTGGTTCATTTGCCGGAGGAAGCGCAAGCTCTTTGACTCTGAACGCCGCGGGCGGCAACGTCGGCATCGGCACCCCGAGTCCCGCATCGGGATACAAGCTCGATGTTAACGGCAGCACTAACGTCACCGGGAACCTAAACACCACCGGCACGATTACCGGAGGCAACATAATTGCGAAGTATCAGGACATGGCCGAATGGGTGCCTTCCTCTGAACAGATTGCTGCCGGCACTGTCGTTGTTCTCGATTCAACCAAATCCAACCAGGTCATCTCATCTTCCCAGTCTTACGACACGCGGGTAGCCGGCGTTGTTTCAGAACAACCGGGCATCGCTCTGGGCGAGAGCGGCAAGGGCAAAGTGCTGGTAGCCACAACTGGAAGAGTCCTCGTCAAAGTGGATACGACAAAAGCCCCGATTCACATCGGCGATCTATTGGCCACCAGCGACGTTCCGGGAGTCGCTATGAAATCCGAGCCGGTAACTCTTAGTGGAATTCAATTGCATCGCCCCGGCACGATTATCGGCAAGGCGCTCGAACCCCTTGAGAAAGGTTCAGCGAAAATCTTGGTGCTCCTTAGTTTGCAATAACACTTTTAGAGAGGAACAGAATGAAAACTAAACATCTCTCGTCAAAGCGAAAATCTCTGGTACGTGGTCTGTTGTTAGTTGTAGCGATAATGCTATGGGGAAGTTCTCAGCATGTGAGCGCCCAATGGTTGGGCACCACCAATATTTACTATAACGGCGGGAATGTCGGCATCGGCACGAGCACCCCCGGCGTTAAGTTAGAAGTGAGTGGCACTCCTGCCACGTCAGGCAATTTGTTTAAGTTTTCCGGCGCTGATAGCAATGGCAATTTGTTCAATGAAATTGCCTCAACCGGAACGGGCGGCGCTATCCTGAAACTCTCCGGCGGCTCAGGAACTCCGTTTTACTTACAGAGCACTGGCAGCGGTTCCGGCTTCGGTAATAATAAGTTCGTAATTGGTAATTCTAGCGTGGCGCTGTTTTCTTTGCAGAGCGACGGCAATGTCGGCATCGGCACGGCGAGCCCTGAGTTGCGTCTTGACGCAAGAGTGGCAAACACGACAACGGATTTTACCAATAATGTCACTTACGCAGGCGCGTTTGGTAACGTGAGCGGTAAGAGGGTCACCATCGGATATGACGAAACTGGCGAGGATATTGGCGTTATCCAATCGGTGCATACCGGCGTGGGTTTTAAGAACCTGTCTCTCAATCCGAACGGTGGCAACGTCGGCATCGGGACAGCGAACCCAACAAACCCCTTCACGCTCAATAGGCCCGGAGCTTCAATAATAGGGAATTGGTATAACCTCGGCGCTTTCATCGAACCAACCAACAACAAGGGTATCCACCTTGGGTATGACAATTCTTCCCAGACAGGGCTTATCATTAGCGGTTCCAATGGGCCCGCAAGCAATCTGGCGTTCTGGACTTACAACGGCAGCGCCTGGGGAGAGCGTATGCGCCTGGACTCAAGCGGCTACGTCGGTATCGGCATCCTCTCACCAGGCTACAAACTGGATGTTCAGGGCGGACAAGTCAACGCGTCTGGCGGTCTCTGCATTGCTGGTGTTTGCAAGACGGATTGGTCGCAAATCGGCAGCGGCAGCTCCCAATGGACTGGCACTAGCACCATTTACTATAACGGCGGCAATGTCGGGATCGGTACTACAAGTCCCTCGCAGCCACTTCACGTGCAACACGCGGCGGACGGAGTGGAAGTCCAGTTTGGTCGAACCGCGAGCGTCCATGTAGATATGTCAGGCAACCAGGTCTTTGCTCTTGATGGAAGTGGAGCAGGCAGTCCGCTCTATTTGAATTACTCGTACGGTGGAAACCTTATTACAGGCTCCGGCAGCGTTGGCATCGGCACCGCCCCAGGGTCTGGTAACAAGCTTGACGTTAATGGCAAAACCAACGTTACCGGGGATCTCAACGCTACCGGCACGATTACCGGCGGTAACATCGTAGCGAGGTATCAGGACGTAGCCGAATGGGTGCCTTCCTCCCAACGGATTCCAAGCGGCACGGTCGTAGTTCTCGACTCGACTAAATCCAATCAGGTTATCTCGTCCACCCAAGCCTATGACACGCGGGTCGCCGGGGTGATCTCTGAACAGCCGGGCATTGCTCTGGGTGAAGGCGGTGGCAACAAAGTATTGGTCGCAACTACCGGACGGGTCCTCGTCAAAGTAGATGCGACGAACGGTCCCATTCACATCGGCGATCTGCTTGTGACCAGCGACATTTCCGGAGTCGCGATGAAGTCAGAGCCGATTACGATTGGTAAAAGAAAGATGCACATGCCGGGAACTCTAATCGGCAAAGCACTCGAACCTCTCGAAAAAGGTTCGGGAAAGATTTTGGTTTTACTGAGTTTGCAGTAGGCGAAGCGCGAAATCTCGAAGCCTGACGGAGGACGTTATGTTCCTGACTAGACTCACACTTGGCTTTTTCAAATGGTCGCTTCTGATCGTCGCGCTGTCTCCGCTGGTTACTACAATCTCATTTGGTCAGACGACGAGTAACACTGACGGGTCAACTCCACTGTCGCTTACGCCGGGAGCCCCAGCAGGGTCATACGCGCTTAGTGGATTCGACAACATAAATCTATTCAACGGCAATCTTAATTTCCATTTGCCTCTAATCAACGTCGGCGGTCGGGGCAGTGCCCGAATGCCGATGACCCTCACACTAGAGGAACGTTGGCGAGTGGAATCTACTTATGTAGCCCAAACCGGAGACACAATGTACTCCGCCAACCATGATTGGTGGTCGGGTCTCAAGCCTGGTTACGGGCCAGGGGTGCTCCAGGGCAGAACCACTTACCTTCTGACTCCCAATTGCGATCCAAACAGCAACGGCGACGGTGGCCGACTACTGACTCGACTGACGTTCACGGCTCCTGACGGCACGGAGTACGAACTACGCGATCAGGCTACGGGAGGAAGACCCATAGATGTAGCTCCCTGTGTTCAATGGGGCGGTAACAGGGGACAGATTTTCACGACTGCGGATGGAACCGCCGCAAGGTTTCTGTCAGATACAACCATCTATGACAATGCGTGGGCCCAGGGAGAATACAGCTCGTTCTATCCGTCAGGATATTTGATACTTAAAGATGGCGTTCGCTACCGGATCGACAGCGGGCTTGTGAAGTGGATGCGTGATCGTAATGGGAACAAGTTGACTTTCTCTTACGACAACTACGCACAACCTTATGGTCCGGCCAATCGAGTGATCTCGATCATTGATTCTCTCAATCGAAAGGTCACAATTTCCTATGATGTGCAGGACACCCAACCCTTCGGCCTCTGTGACAAAATCGAATACCGTGGGTTTGCGGGTGCAGTTCGAACGATTCGACTGTCGAAGACAAACCTGGGCAATGCCCTGCGTTCTGACTTCACTCTCAAGACGAACTACCAACTATTTCCGGAGTTCAATGGTTCCTGTAGCACCTGCACGTTTAATCCAACAGTTACGTCAGCCGTGTGGCTTCCAGACGGACGGTCCTATGCCTTCTCATATGACAGCTATGCTGAACTCACGCGCGTCAAGCTACCAACGGGTGGCGCTTTTGAATACGATTATGCTGCTGGGCTGACGAACGGACCTCTTAGTGGTGCCTGGCTCAAGGGATTTGCCGCATCCTCCTCTCAAGCAGATAGCCTATATCGCCGGGTTGTTGAGAAACGAACCTACATCGATGACAATATTGTCTTAAGCAAAACTCGATTTAGCCGGCCCGAGAGTATCTATACATGCGGAGCGGATGTTTGTGTGCAAACTGAGGGGTTCGTGGCGGCTGAAGATTTGGACGCAAACGGGGCCCTCCTGGCTAAGGCCAAGCATTACTACTTCGGTAATGCAGCAGAAGTCAAAGATGATTGCGCCACCGGCTATTCACCCTGGCAAGTTGGGAGGGAATTCAAGACAGAATCAATCGGTTCTGACGGCATCAGTGTACTTCGGCGCTTTACGCAAACGTGGGAACAGCGTACTTCGATACCATGGTGGAATTCCTTTTGCAGCGCATTTCCCGAGAAACAACCTGCCAACGACACCAGGATTACTGAGTCTCAGACCGAACTTAATGACACGACTCCAGCATTAGTCTCGAAACAAACATCGATTAACCCTAACGATCCCAACGACAGAGGATTCGACCAATACAACAATCCGACTGATGTTTGGGAGTATGACTATGGCACCGGCGTTCCCGGTGCTCTGATTCGCCACACGCACACGAATTTCATTTCGGCAACGAATTACACCGATGCAGTCAATGGCGCGAGTTTGCTCAGTCTTCCATCGCAAACATCAGTCTACGATGCAGGCGGCGTCGAACGGGCACGGACGACATTCGAATACGATAATTACAACAATGACACTAATCATGCAGGACTGGTTTATCGTTCGGGCATCAGCGGATTCGATTCGTCGTTCTCAACTTCGTTCCTGACGCGCGGCAATGTCACAGCGATCACCCACTATTTGTTGGTGAGCGGGTCAGTCACCGGTTCCGTAACTGCTTACGCGCAATACGACATCGCCGGAAATGCAGTCAAAGCTATCGATGCTCGGGGATATGCAACCACGTTTGATTTCGCGGATAACTTCGGGTCGCCTGACGCGGAAGCGCAGTCTAATACTGCGCCGATCGAACTTAGCTCAGCGGGACAGACAAGTTATGCCTTCGCTCGTTCTGTAACCAACGCACTCGGTCAAACCGCGTATGCACAGTTTGATTTCTACACGGGCCGGCCGGTGAATGGTGAGGACGTGAACGGTGTTGTTTCGAGTGGTTTCTACAATGATCAACTCGATCGGCCTACCCAAATAATTCGAGCGACAAATCAGGATGTTACCGTCAAAAGCCAGACGAGTTTCACCTATGACGATGTTAATCACGTGGTGACAACTACGACTGATCTCAACGGTTTCAACGATCTCTATCCGTTGAAGAGCCAAGCAGTATATGACGGACTCGGGCGCACCACTGAGAAGCGACAGTACGAAAACAGCACGAATTACATCGCAGTGCAAACACGGTATGACTCGTTGGGAAGGGCTTACAAAACGTCGAATCCGTTTCGCCCGTGGAATTCGGAGAATCCCGTTTGGACAACTACTGGTTTCGATGCGCTTGGACGTGTGATTTCCGTTACGACTCCTGATAGCGCAGTTGTGAACGCTGCCTACAGTGGTAATCGAGTTTTAGTAGCTGACCAGACCAGCAGAAAACGACTCAGTGTTACGGATGGCTTGGGTCGATTGAAAGAGGTCTGGGAAGTTACTACCACCGATCCCGCAACTGAGTCAGTCTCTTTTCCTGGATACGGCGACGTAACAGCCGGATACGTTACGAGATATGACTACGACACCCTTGATGATCTGACGAATGTCTCGCAACGAATTGCCACGAACGGCACCACGCAGTCCCGTTCCTTCGTTTACGATTCATTGAAACGGTTAACGTCAGCCGCGAATCCTGAGAGCGGCACCGTCTGTTATGGAACAGTCGTAAATAGTCAGTGTCAGTCGAATGGGTATGACGCCAACGGAAATTTAGTTTACAAGACCGACGCGCGTGGAATCTTGACCTCCTACGTCTACGATGCGCTCAATCGAAACACCAGTATCACCTATACCAATGATCCAGCGAACACGCCATCGGTCACGCGCACCTACGACAACCCAACAACCGGCGCGTACGGGAAGGGCCGGCTTTGGTCAACGCAAGCCTCAGCCAGTACGCTGGTCACGATTGATAGTTATGATGCGCTCGGGCGAACGAAGAGTCAGAAGCAGCAGTTCTATTACAACAACGCCTGGAGCCAGCCCTATTCCGTCAGCGGCATCACCTATGACCTTGCCGGTCACGTTACTTCAATCACCTATCCTTCCCAGCACACGGTAAATTACAACTATGACGGCGCTGGGCGATTAGCGGACAAGGACGCCCAGAATCTGGCGTTCACGGGAACTCTCGGCGACGGCGCGCCCCGTACCTACTCAACGGGAATCACCTACTCACCGTTTGGTGGGCTTCAGCAGGAGCAGCTCGGCATGCAAGTGGCGCTCTACCACAAACTACACTACAACGTGCGCGGCCAGCTCTTCGACATCCGCGTAAGCAGCCTTTCGCTCACGGCGAATGAGTGGGATTGGAACCGAGGAGCGGTCGTGAACTATTACAACTCCAACTACACTTGGGGCGGCAGCGGCTTGGACAACAATGGCAACCTCTCCAGGCAACAACACTTTATTCCCACTGATGATACGCTAAACAACTACTCGTACACTCAAGACACTTACAGCTATGACTCGCTGAACCGCCTCGCCTCGGCGACCGAAGTTCACGGTGGGCCGTCCTGGCAAAGTGGGACAGACTATGTCCAGACTTACGATTACGACCGATGGGGCAACCGAACCATCAATCCCGCGAGTTCGGGTGTTAACAACATGCAATTCGATAAGGCCGATGCTCAGAACACCAATCGGCTTTACGCGCCGGGAGATACGTCACTGCCGATGAACCAAAGACAAATGCAGTACGACTCTGGCGGCAATCTAACGCGGGACAGCTATACGAGCACCGGCAGCCGAACTTACGACGCTGAGAATCGGATGACTTCGGCGCAGAGCTCGCCCTACTGGAGTTACTACACCTACGATGGTAACGGTTATCGCGTGCGCCGCAACGTCAACAATCAAGAGACGTGGCAGATTTATGGCCTTGGTGGAGAGCTGATCGCCGAGTACGCTGCGAGTGGTTCGCCTTTATTTCCTCAGAGGGAATATGGTTATCGGAATGGACAGTTGCTGGTTACTACAGAGAGTGGAACCAACAATGCTCTGGGACCTTCAGCGTTAACGGCAACTCCGCCGACGAGCGGCGCGGGCATCACGCTCAATTGGACCGCCGCGTCGGGCGCAACGAACTATCGCGTTGAGCGGGCGACCAGCAAAGATGGGCCTTATGTGTTCGCCGGCCATAGCTCGTCAACCACCCTGATCGATTCTGGCGTAAGCGGCACCGCGTATTTGTACAAGGTGTGCGCAGCGAACAGTCAGGACATCTGTACCTCCGGTTACAGCAACATCGCTTTAGGAGTGGCTGTTATCTTCACCGACCCGGACATCAAAGGCTTTGCTGATGATCCGAGCGGCCAGACCGTCACTATGATCAAGGCCGCGCATATCACGGAATTGCGCACGACGATTAACGCGGTTCGGCATCTGGCGGGAATGGGTGATGGTGTGTGGACTTACAACCCTCTCGCGCTGCAAATCAATGTGGAAGATGTGCGTGACCTGAGGACAAACTTGGACACGGCGTTGACTCAACTAGGCATTCCCACGCCGCCGTACGCTACAGATCCAACGCTCAAAGGCTGGCACGAAGATCCGCTGAATGCGACGCCGATCAGAGCCGCCCACATCCGAGAATTGCGAACGCGCGCGACCATCGGACAGGGTGGCAGCGGCGGCAGCGGTTCATCGTTCCAGATTCACTGGCTGGTTGCGGATCAGCTCGGCACGCCGCGAATGATCTTCGATCAGACAGGCAGCCTCGCCAACGCGAGTCGTCACGATTATCTGCCGTTCGGTGAGGAACTCGGAGTAAATGTTGGTGGGCGGACACAAGCGCAGGGTTACGGCCAAGTCGATGGCATCCGTCAACAGTTCACTGGACAGCAAAGGGATAATGAAACAAGTCTTGATTACTTCAATGCTCGCTACTACTCATCGATACAGGGACGTTTCACAAGTCCAGACATCTTTGGATCAAGACGGCGCAACCCTCAATCATGGAATAGATATTCGTATGTGCTAAACAACCCGCTGAAATACACCGACCCTTTGGGTTTGCAAGCTCAAGATCCAGAACACGTCAAAATCTCACCGGAAGACATCATTAAAATCTTCACCAACGAGAAGAAGCGTTCTTTGCTGGGACGCATCTTCGGCAAGATCGGAAGTCTCTTTAAAGGGGGCTCTCGCACACAGGCCGAGGGTGACGAGGGAGAAGAAGGAAAGCCGGAAGAGACCAGAGAGGAAGAGCGCAAAGCAGACGAAAAGGACTTGAATGAGCGATCCCCGTGGCGCGACCCGAACGCCGTCCCTCCGGTGCCGATCGATGAATCAGTAATCGCCCCCGGTGCGAATGATCCATCGAAGGCGATTGACATGGAAGAAGCTAGCCTGACGCCTAGTCTGAATGGTGACACGCCGAGAGAACAATTAAGAGATGCTCTTAACAGAGTTGCGTCAATGGAAGGTTCGCCGGAGGCAAAGGCTGAAATGTTTGCGCGTTACGGAGCGCAGATAAGAGTCAGAAGTGATTTCACATGGGGCTTCGGAAACTCCAGAGGAACAGACGGATCGCACATCTTCATAGGCGGACAAGGTGAGGTGTTAGTCATAAGTCCGCAAGGCCAACTATTCCGAGGATCAGTACAGGCTGGGGGCATAACGTTTGGACCATCAGGACCAACTCCTGTTTACGGTAATCTTAAGCCCAGGTAGCCAAGATACTCAGGTGGAGGATCAAGTGGAAAACACAAAGGAAGCATTGTTGCTTAGACAAGACGAGGCAATGAAATTGCTCAAATCAGTCGAAGATCCGATCACGAATCAGTTGATGAACATGGCGAACTTCGAGGTTCTGAGGAGGTTTCTTCATCGTGATGGATTGCCCGTTAGTGATTTCGATCTTCGGTTTTTCATTGAAGCGATGAAAGACTTTTGTAGCCAGCATGACAATCTGAGAAAAATTCTAGCTGGTGAAGACCTACGAGCATGGACAGATGACGATCCTGGGTGATTAAAACCACCTTTAACTTCCAAGACCCCCAAGATTGCGGCAGGTGTTTTCTTAGTTCTTTGACAAATTGCTCTCTCGCATGGCCAGGCGCAAAGTAAGCAGCTACACGTTCTTAACCCTCAAGGAGCACGAGAACGAAACTGGACTTGATTACTCTCAGTACAGGTACTACTCATCGACCCAAGGACGCTTCACATCCCCTGACCCGCTGCTTGCTAGTGCGAAGTTTTCTGATCCACAGAGTTGGAATCGCTACACCTACTGCGGAAACAATCCGCTCAACTACGTAGATCCAACTGGTCTGGATTGGTATCGAGACACAACGGAAGAAGGCACGATTCATCCGGTGTGGCTCGATGATGATCCTGGTAAAGACTCAAAGTATGTGGCGTGGGATGGTCCCTGGACATATCAATCCTCTGAGTCCAACAAGTGGATAGTTCTAAGCAACAGTAGTTCGCAACAGTCGGAATACGCCACGCAAGAGGCGGCCCTAGCATCACTGGCACCACCCGCACATGATTGGGATCCGTCATGCGCAAACTGTGCAGAATTATCCCATGAGATGAATCGTTATACGCCTGCTCTAACGCAGTCGATGAACATCATGGGAACCTACATGTTCTTCTTTACCGGACCCACCGGAGAAATGGGAAGCCTGACTTCACTAGGGTTGGAGGGTACAGAGGAACTTGTTAACGTGACTCACTTCACAAATGAAGTCGGGATGGGGATGATCTCAGAGACAGGAACTGTTGGAACCGATAGCATTCAGCCATTTGTAACGCTTCCGTCTGAAATACCTGCGGGTGCCAACCCAACAGAAATCGAGCGACTACTTGAAATTGGTTCTGGGAGAGGCCAGTACTCTATCACTTTTCAAACGCCGGCCTCAAACCTGATGACGCCAGCTAATGGGGCTACCACAAGCGGAGGGGCTCTTCAGTTCCAACTAATAAGACTGGCAGCGATCAATCCGAATACATTTGTGCGAACACCACTTGCGCTCTTGCCACCGTAGTCTTACATCTATTAGGAGACTAAATGAAGAATGGGCTAGTTGAAAAAGGTGATCGCTTTCTGGTTACTAGTGATATGCCAACGAGCGGACTTGCAGTTGAGGCTGCGCCCGCCAGCGGAGGCTTCAAGTGTACAGTGCCGGCGGGAACGGTACTGGTGGCCGACGGGGATCAGAGAGAGGGGGCTCCGGGCTTCTACTGTCTGCCTGAAAACTATAAAGAGATGGAGCACTCACTTGTGCCGGAGGCAGAGCGACAAGGCAAGTACATGAGCTACGTTCTATTGTGTCGCAGTGCTGAAATAGGACACCTTTTGCAAGCGCTCAATTGATGCGGTGATCGCGACGACAACATTGGAAAAGTCTCTAGTTGAGAAGAGGGTATAAAACGTTTTGTGTAAATGGTCATCTTTCTCCTTCAACCAACCACTTGGAATTCTAGATCTAGGCGGAATTGACCCTCACCTTAGCTCTGATGCGAAGCTTAATCGAGGTTAACGGCGTTGCACTTGGAACTCCGATAGTGGTGCGATCGTGTTCATGGTCCTGGCGTCAGGACTATCCCGATCTCTGCACGACTCCTTGCGCATTATCTGTGCCAAAGAACTTGATCAGCAACACAGATTTACACCACTACCCGCTTGTCACGCCGCCCTACTCGAAAGACCTCACGCCCTGCAACTGTTTGTAACGCCAAGAACGACACTCGTTTAAGAGCGCAGGGAAATCACCTCCAACCTAATCTCCACTGACTCCGATGTACTTTTTAGGCAAAGCCCGTACTTCGTATCCTCGCGGCGCTGCTTTTCAAGCAGCATGGCCTGCAGAAGTTGTTGCTTTTTCCGGCGCCCTCCGAGCACGGAACGCCGGAACTGTGGACTCTGGTTTGGTTTGGTGGTTGGATCGAAGCGGAAGGCGGGGCGCTCCTCGCTTTGGGGCTGTTGAGGAGAAGACGATGCGAACTTTTGAATTTCGCGTGTACAAGCTGCGAACCAAAGAGGCACTCGAGTTTTACATCGGGGAGATTTATCCCCGTCATCTCAAGAGCTTTCCGCTATTCGGGATTGAGGCCCACGGCTTCTGGACCGCCAGGGAGGATGTCGAGCCACGGCTCTTCGTGCTGGTCTCCTATGCGGCGGGCCAAGAACCCGGCGACGTCGCTCGGCGGTATATGCAAAGCACAGAATTCGCTGACGACATCAGAAACTTTAATGTTTCCGACATCGTGGGTGTTGAATCAACGATCCTAATACCTTCAACAAGTTCTCCGCTCAAGTGACTCGGAAAAAGGCATAAAAGCAAATGAACGCGACAACAAGCTTAGATAGTCCGATTTTGAGAAAGAATTCGGTGTTGTTCTGGTGCACTCTCGTGGTGCCCGCCGGTATCATCGCCCTCGGCATCAACTTCATTCTCAACCCAGTTGGGGCCTCAACTGGGTACGGCATTCCAATCCACGACCCCGCCGCCTTTCCTTTTATGTGGATCACGGGCATTCGGGACATCTTTGCAGGTCTCGTAATCCTGCCATTCCTCTGGAGGGGAGACCGGCGCACAACCGCAACACTCTTCGCTATTTCAATTTTCGTCCCGTTCTGCGATGGATTTGTCATTCTGCGACATCTTGGCTTTGCGCCGCCCATCTATATTCACTGGGGAACAGCGCTGTACATGATGATTGTTGCCGCATTTCTTCTTAGACGGAAGAAACCCTAACTATTCTCATTCCGTAGGTGACGGAGGTCATGATCATGGAAGTCTTGAATGTCATTGCTATTATCGTGGCGGGATTGATGGTGGGAAGTGAACTGTCCATCGCCGCGTTTGTTCACCCAACTCTTGATCGGCTTCCGGACGCTGTCCATCTGCCCGCGGCAAGCGCCTTGGCTCGCGTGCTGGGCAGATTCATGCCGTTTTGGTACATCCTTGTTTTCTTGCTTACTTTAGCCGAAGTCTTGATCCTATGGCACCAATCCGGTCGTTTACCGATCTGGATTGCTACGTCGGCCATTTTGTGGGCGTTGGCCAGTCTGTATTCGGTCACCACTTTAGTGCCGATCAACAACCGTATTGTATCGTGGGCAAAGGTCACCCCGCCTGCCGATTGGAAGACATTTCGGAGCAGATGGGACCTGCTTCACCGCTGGCGTGTAGTGCTCCTCACGATAGCTTTCGCATTTCTAATCGTTGGAGTCGGTAGTAAATAGAAATATTTGCGCTCTCCCCTAATGAGAGCTGTCGTGGCAAGCATTCAGGGCGTACCACGCCCTGCGAGTATCTCTGCCTAGCTTCAGGCCCTTTCACTCAGCTTGCCATACAGAAGTTCGTTTGTCTTCCTGCAGGGTCAAGGCCTTCTCCTTCACAGGGAGTTGCCGGCGCGCAGCCTCCCACTCCTGCTCGAACACGATCGGGGGGTGTCTTCATCGCGATATGCCCTTTCGGGTGTTCCTTGTCTCTCTCTCGATCTACATTGGACCGAGCTGGGCTGGCTCATGGGCATCTGTTGAGGCAAATACGGCAAAAAGCGCGTGCTGATCGTTGGTTATTATCGTGAAGCGGAACTCGATTCGCACGTTGCTACCAGCGCATCTGGGTATCTTCCACTTCTAACCGCTAAGAGTTTTGGCTTATGCCGCGCCTCCAATACGTTTGTGATAATACAAATAGGAAACTACCAGGCAAATGAAGAACGTTGCGTGCCCTATCTCGTAGAAAATTGGATCGCCACTGGATAAGTGAGCAATGGGTGCGGACATCAACGTGATGGCAAAACCAGCATAGGCAAAGTCTTTTATCATTCGTGGAATCCTGGGAATGAGGAGCGCGAATGCGCCGAGAAACTTTGCTACGGTCAGCTCTATTCGGAACCAATTTGGCAAACCGAAGTGCGTAAATGCCCCCTTCATCGCCGGATTGAATGCGAAGTTGATTGCACTCCACAACATGATTCCCACTACAATTCCCGTGGTGGTCCAATAGATGATTTCGTCCTTTTTTGTCAGGCGCGGGCTGGAACTCCTTATTACGTTTGAGTTAGGGATTTCAACTGGTGCTAATCCCTTTGCAGAGATGCCGTAGGACACTTGATTCCATTTCTTTGGATCTTCGTGAAGTGCAACTACGGCCGCACCGATGTC
>DATNNY010000478.1:0-5744 GCA_035601635.1 Pyrinomonadaceae bacterium | reverse complement strand
CGATGTACACGATATTCCGGATCCGCGGGACCCGGCCAACCTATTCAAATCCAACGGCCGCGGTGTGCTGCTGATTTACAACATCATGGACGAAGTCGAGTACAGCGAACGCGGCACCCGCCTCAAGATGGTAAAGCGCCCGGAGCGTTTGCCTCAGACAGGTCCGGTCTGAATTCTTAGCCGCTTCAAAGTTCAAGCTCCAGCCGGGGTTGACTGAGCACTAGAACTCTCAACTAAGCTAACCCGCACGTCAAATCAATTGTGATGACTGAGCAAACTCGAGTTCTCCGTAGGCGGACGATTGGCAGTGTGGCCCTAATCGCCTTATTAGCTGGAGTGCCGCGAATTGTCGGCGCGCTCTATCTGCATAAGGAGCCTTTCGGCGACGCCTACTGCTATGTCGAGCAGGTCTGGGGAATGCGATGGAAGATGGCTGCCGGCACTTTCTCGGTCAAAGACCTCTTTGGGTTTTGGCTTCCCCTTTATCAATTCTTTTGCGCACTCATCTCTTTGGTAGTTAACCAGCCGATATATATCAGCAAGTTGGTCGCCGCGGCGGCCGGCACCGGCGTCTGCGTTTTCGTCTATTTGGGCACCAGGATTCTGACCTCGAGCCAAAGGCTGTCGCTACTCGCTGCTCTGGCGATTGCTCTTAATCCCTTCCATATAGAGTATTCGGCTTCAGCGATGACGGACATGCCGCATGCGCTGCTGGTTTTGGCGTGTTTGTATTTCATCCTTCACGAAAAATGGATTCTGGCAGCGTGCCTCGGGGCCGCGGCCTGTCTGATTCGAATGGAAAGTTGGGCATTGATTGCCGTGTTCCCAACACTTTATTTTCTGCGGCGGCGCCGAGTGCCGGTCTTGAGCATGTTGATCCTCGCCAGCGGGCCCGCGTTCTGGTTGTTCATTTGTTGGCAGGCGAAAGGAAACCTGTTTGCATCTTTCCGGGCCCAACATCAATACATGCTGGAGAGACTCGCGGCGCATCCCGAACTTGGCCGCTTAACTTTTGACCGCATATTTATCGATGCGAACCGCCTCGTTTATTCGGTGAACGTCGCGGTGATCGCCGGCTGTCTGGCGGGACTGTGGTTTCTCTGGCGTGACTGGCGGAAAGGGCGCGAGTGGCTGAAAGTGACCGACCTGATGATCTGCCTGTCGTTCTTTTTTGCGTATCTGGGCTTCATCGCGCTGGCTTATCTTACGAAAAACCAAACCGATATCTGGTCTCGATACGGTCTGATCCTCTTCGCGCTTGGTTTGCCGGTGCTGGCATACTCGGCCCGGCGAATCTTCAGACGCCCATCAGTTTGGGCCCAGGTAGCTTTGGGAATAACCCTGGTAATTTTCGCGGTTCAATTCAAAATTCAAGCTGACGACCTGACGCGATTTGTAACGCAGAAGACGCGGCCGGAAACAATCGCGAACTATCTGAAGCAGGAATATGCCGCCGATCCTTCGATCAAGATTTTCTGCGACAGTCCCGAGATCCGGATCATCTCCGGCATTCCGGGAGATCATTACTATCACTCTTTTTCCGAGGGGCTTTCGAAAGACAGAGAGGGCTTCCTCGGGTTTCTGCGCAAGAACGGAATAACATTTCTGGTGATACCGGAAGAATCTGAAACTTCAACGCCGAGCCAGTTATTCCCTGGGCTGATCACAGAAACGGGTGGCATATTCGAAGACTTGATTCCCCCTCCCGATGACCGGCGCGCCGACAGTCTCTACCGCGTTCGCGCGGACAAGTTTCCCGCATTTCATCTGAGTGATGTCCGACAAACCTCAGTTCGCGGCTCGAGGACGAGCAGCTAAGGCTGGTCGCATATCAGCGAACGGGCCGGCACTGCTTTCTGAATGGCGCTGGTGGCTACCGCCTGCGGCCATCGCGCTCGTCTTTATCCTGGTCTTTGTCGATCCATTCATTGGCGATTGGGATGCGCTCGAATACACCCTCAGCGCGCTGCACGGGACACCTTCGTCAATGGCCCTGGGCCGGGGCCTGTTCATCTTTTTCAATCATGTCCTTTATGTATTCGCCCACGCGGTTTTTCATCTTCAACCGCGGCAGGCGTATTTACTGTTCAAGTATGTAGTCGTAGCCCAAGGGCCGTTGGCGGTGATCGCGTGCTGGGTACTGACTCGCGATCTTTACGGATCAAAGTATGCGGCGACAATCGCGGCGCTGCTGTTGACGTTCTCTCCAGTGTTTGTGATCTACAGCGGACAGGTGATGACCGATGTGCCCGCTCTGTTGCTAACGACGGTGGCTCTGATCGTTCATCTGCGCGGACTGCGACAGCAAAAGGTCTGGCTGGTTATTCTTGGCGCGGCGCTGTTGGGCGCAGGAGTAAATCTACGCGAGACGGTCGGCTTCTATGGTCCATGGCTGATCTTCGCGCCGTTTGTCTGCGGATGGCGGCCAAATCGCCGGGGATTATTGCTTGTCGTTTTGTCGTGCGTGGTCTTTCTGATCTTCGCGGGCTCTGGTTTTGCTTGCTGGTTCCTCTCTGATCCGAGTTACCGCTCCGCCTGGCATGGTTGGCGCGAATCGATGCGTGTCGAATCCGCTTTGCATCCGGTCAGTATCCGCAACGTCTGGCCATGGTTGCTTTTCTTTCTGGCGACATCGCCGCTGGTGCTGCTCACTTTGCCAATGGCTTTCGTTTCGGAATGGCGCCGCCGCAGGCTCTCTCCGATTCTGCTGCTCGCCGCCGTGGGATTGTTTGCCAACCTGCTCTTGCTGCTGAACTACAGCACGACGATCGGTTGGCGTTATCTTTCGACTGGATTGCCGGCGCTCTTGCCGCTCTGTTCGCTCTATCTCTTTCGATCAGCAACGCGGCTGCTGGGAACAGAGCGGCGCGCGTTTATCGCCACGGCGGCGGTAATCGCTTTGATTGGCGTTTCTTTCGGCGTGTACTTATGGCCGATACGCAGCGCGTCTGTGAAAGTAAGAGCAGCGTCGAAAGAGTATGATCGCGAGCTGAAGAACGTTCCTCGCGATGCAGTGATGATCTCTGGCGCGCAGACAGTAGCGGTGATTTATTGGCGCGGCATTGGCGCGGGTGAATGGGAAGTGATTGGACCCGGAGCCGGCTGGCCGCAGGGAAGATTGGAGCAGACGATCGCGGATTATTTGAAGTCAGGCCGCCGCGTTTTTCTCGACGCGGACCCGCGCTGGTGGCAGCCGTGCGGCTGGCATGTCAGCGAAATCAATGAGTTGGTTAAGATCGAACCGCGCTTTCATTTTCGGCGTGTCGCGCCGACCGTTTTTGAGATCACGCCTTTGGATGATCCGGGCGCGTCCGATCAAGCTCACCTGGAAAACTTATTGCCTGAGAAACGAGCGCAAGATGTGAAGCGATGTTTTAGTTCGGGCTAATCTCAAGTATCACGGGGTCAATGGGGATCGCAGCCGCCAATCGCCGCGCCGAACCGTTACTAATGTGATCTATTGATGAGATCCGAGACCTTTGGCTTGTATTATTTGGCCGAAAAAGTTGATTCCAGGACGTCTTTGTTCGCGGCTATGCACCGCATGTAATCGTATTTGCTTAGACGCCGTTCCTTTGTGCTCGCCTCACTTGCACACTCGAGCGTTAGTGCTTGACGAATTCAACCTAGAGAGTATAGTCCTCTCATTGACTAGCTCACTACCCGCACGTCACCGGATTTCTCAGTAGTCAGCATGCAGCGTCTCAGGTTCAGTAAGAAGGATGGCCTCTAGATGCCCACGTCCCAAATTAAATTCATGCTTGTGGTTAGGTGAAGCAGAAATGATAAGCCGGAGGTAATGTTGTGAGTAAATCAACCACGCGAATATTTATTCTTAGTCTAAGCGTTCTAATTGTCTTGGTGCTTCTGGCTATATTTTCTGAGGGCGGACCTCGTCTTTCAAGTCGTGCTTTGGCACAGCGTAACCAATCAAATGTATCGTTGCCTCAACAGCCCGACAAACCCAAACGAGGAACCCTACAAGAAATGCAGCGTGCGCGCCAGGAATTTGAGGCGCGATTTCCCACGACTGATTATGATTCGCCAGAACCCACCAGCCCGGAAGAGAAGGTAAAGCGAAGGAATAGAAACAAACATTACGACGGGAAAGGCCTGGTGTCGAGTAATCCGTATGACTCCACGTCAGGAGTGACTGAGGACTCTGAAGTTTTCTACAACCTTCCTGCGCTCCCGGTAGTCCAGAGTGACGTAATATTGACTGCCGACGTATTGAACTCAGAGGGCTACCTCTCCAACGACAAAAATGGTGTGTACTCAGAATTCAATGTTCAGGTCGATGCGGTGCTCAAAGGCGCCGTCCCTACCTTGTCACAAACTAATTTGATTAGCGTATCTAGACTTGGAGGAATGGTTCGCTATCCTTCGGGACAGAAGGTGCTTTATGAGATAGGTAATCAAAATATGCCAGCCACTGGCAAGCGATATCTATTTTTCCTAAAAGCAACTGATGACGCTCAGGCGTATGAGATCGTAACGGGATATGAAATCAGTCCAGAGCGTGTTCTGCCGCTCGATCGCGGAGTGAGATTTGAAGCTTTTAGGGGTGCGGACTTGGCCGTCTTTTTGAATACAGTCCGCGATGCCATAGCCAGCAAAAACTAAAGTCACATAGGAGCCGTCGTGAAACCTCAATTTGCGCGCGCCGTCGTCACGATACTTTTGCTGATTGCTGCCTATGCTATCAGCGCCGACAAATTCAATGTGTCAGCTCAGAGTTGTGATTTTCCAGCACTGACCACCTGGGATAGAATCTTTTACGATAGTTGGTGGCCCGGTTCCACTGTTCACGTATTCGTTGACGACCGCTTTAATGAGACCGACAGAACTCAGCTGATTCAAGGAATTCAAAATTGGAATCTTTATAGTGATCTGGATTGCTCAGGTGTGACTTTTTACGATTTTGAAACCATGAATTTTTCAGGAGTTCCGTCTGGTCAACTGCCTCCGGATAACACTGTTTGGGTTGTACTCGAGACACCAATCGATGGTGCGGGTGCATCTGGTCAAAGGCGTGATAGCGGTGTCTTTCCACTACAGCGTGTTATCGCGCAAAAGATTAGGGTTAACCCTGCAAATCACAACATTCCGAGCATCGCGTACTACTCTTATGTCTCGAGCCATGAAGTAGGACACGCTTTTGCTTTAGACCATCCAGACCACACGGGTTCAGTGATGTCTGGACAGAGCAACGACAGTGCTCTTTGGAATGCGAATCTTCCAACTCTGTGCGATGTTGTTGTTGTTGCTGCTCTCTATTGCTGCATACCGACTACCTGTCCAGAAGATTTTACATGGGATTACTTCATGTGCAGCTGTCAGCTGATAGGAATACAGAGCAAGGATGTAAGACATATGGATGGTACTGGTTGACCAGTTCGAGCACCTGTTCTGAAGGCCCGCCAACAACTTCAGGCGACTGCGGGGCGCTGGGTTATTCTTTCTACGGCGGTACTTGTTACCCAAATGGTTGTCCGGCAGAGGCCGGATCGTCTTTGGATTGTGAGCAAGGTGCGCAAATCTGGTGCTCGCGCAAGTGTAGGTGCGTCACCAGCCAAGGTACATGCGATATGAGTCCGATTATAGTTGATGTCTCGGGCGATGGCTTTGACCTGACGAATACAGCAAGCGGCGTTGATTTTGATCTCGACTCGGATGGCGCGAAAGAAAGATTGGCATGGACCACAGCAGGCTCAGACGACGCCTGGCTGGTCTTGGATCGGAAC
>DATNNY010000477.1:0-16153 GCA_035601635.1 Pyrinomonadaceae bacterium | reverse complement strand
GTGCGGTTTGTTCGCGCGCCTGCGGCAAAGTATCACCGGGCTAACCGAAGACCGCCGATTGCAGTTACTTCTGGTTGCGTTCAGTTTCGGCGCTTTCATCGAAGGCGCCTGCGGCTTCGGCACGCCGGTCGCGGTAACCGGGGCGATTTTGATCGGGCTGGGATTTAGTCCGCTGTCGGCTTCAGGCTTGTCGTTGATTGCCAACACCGCACCGGTCGCCTTCGGAGCGTTGGGCGCTCCCTTGATTGGCCTGCAGGGAGTGACCGGGCTCGACCTCAAACAAGTCAGCGCGATGGTCGGGCGTCAGTTGCCATTCTTTTCGCTAATCGTTCCCTTCTGGTTGATCTGGGCGTTCGCCGGTTTTCGCGGCATGCTGGAAATCTGGCCTGCTATTCTCGTTGCCGGTGCCTGCTTCGCGATTCCTCAGTTTCTCGTGTCCAACTTCCACGGTCCGTGGTTAGTTGACGTGGTCGCCGCGATCGTTTCAATCGCGGCCCTGACGACGTTCCTGCGGTTCTGGCAACCAAAACGCATCTGGCGATTTGAAGTCAGAACCGGAAGCAGTAGCGACCGGGTTGAGGCTGGGGAAGAATCCCGAACAGTATCAGAAGTCCAACCGTCAGGAAGGGCTACTTCCAGCGACGCCCTTGCTAACGCGCGGGCTTCTGACACGCTTTTAAATTCCAAATCCGAAATGTTCAAAGCCTGGCAGCCGTGGATAATTCTCAGCATTGTTGTTTTCGTTTGGGGCTTGCCGCAAACCAAGGGATTCCTCGATGGGATTACCGCGCCGAAGATTCCGATTTACGGTCTCGACAAGCTTGTATTGCGCGTGCCTCCAGTTGTGCCAAAGTCTGTTGCCGAGAATGCAGTCCTCAACTTTAATTTTTTATCGGCCTCAGGCACCGGCATTCTGATCGCTTCGATCATCGCCGGCCTCGTGATGGGCTATTCGGTTCGCGGACTGATCAGCGTTTATTGGAAGACGCTCAAGCTGGTGCGTTACTCGCTGTTGACGATTGCCGCGATGATGGCGATTGGATTTACGACCCGGTACTCAGGAATGGACGCTACGCTCGGGCTGGCTTTCGCCAGAGCCGGCTGGCTCTATCCATTCTTCGGGACGATGTTGGGTTGGCTCGGCGTCGCTTTGACCGGCTCCGACACTTCTTCGAACGTCCTCTTCGGCAGTTTGCAAAAGATCACCGCTACGCAACTGGGCCTCAGTCCGATCCTGATGGGCGCGGCGAACAGCTCGGGCGGCGTAATGGGAAAGATGATCGACGCGCAATCGATTGTTGTGGCCAGCACAGCGACGCGTTGGTATGGGCACGAAGGAGAGATTCTGCGGTATGTTTTTTTTCACAGCTTGGTGCTCGCGATGCTGGTAGGCATTCTGGTTTTGCTTCAGGCCTACGTATTCACGTGGATGGTCGTGCGGTAGTTAAAACTCAGCGGAGGCGTAACATTGGCGTCGTTTGCGTGTTTCGTCCTCTGATACAATCTCGGCATGATCAAGCGAATCTTTTCCGCATTAGCATTACTCTTGCTGGCCGTCGCAAGTCACGCCGCTCCCGCCACGATGCGGCTCGACTATTACCACACGGGCGATGCAAAGCAGGAGATCTTCAGCGTCGATCGAGTAGTAGTTGAACCTTTGCCCTGGCCCGGAGACTTGAGCAAAGCGATCGATGATACGAATCTTGGCAAGTACTTCTTCGAAGTGCGCGATCAGAAGACTAAACGCGTTCTCTATTCGCGTGGATTCGCTTCGATCTATGGCGAGTGGGAGACCACCGAAGAAGCGAAGTCGCTGACGCGCACGTTTAGCGAGTCGCTGCGCTTTCCCACGCCGGACGCGCCTGTCGACATTGTTCTAAAGAAGCGCGACGCCAGAAATGATTGGCGCGATATCTGGTCCACCGTGGTTGATCCCAGCGACATGTTCGTCGATCGCTCCCGGCCCGTCGCGCCAGCGCCCTTGATCCCGATTAGGAAGATGGGTGACCCAGCGACGAAGGTCGACTTGCTGTTGCTCGGCGACGGCTACACAAAGGCGGAAGCAAAGAAGTTCGAAGCCGATGCTCGCCGGCTGACCGCGGTGCTGTTTTCGACTTCGCCTTTCAAAGAACACGCCTCGGATTTCAACGTTTGGGGACTGTGTCCGGCGGCTAACGAGTCAGGAATTTCCCGTCCCTCGACCGGCGTCTATCGGGACTCGCTCGCGACTTACGACGCGTTTGGTTCTGAGCGTTACGTGCTCTCGTTCGACAATCGCGCGCTGCGCAAAGTCGCTCAGTTCGCGCCTTACGAGTTCGTCGAGATTCTCGCCAACAACCGCACCTATGGCGGCGGCGGAATTTTCAATCTCTATAGCACGGTCGCGGTTGATAACGCTTTCGCAAATTACGTTTTCGTGCACGAGTTCGGCCATCACTTCGCTGGTCTCGCCGACGAATATTACACATCCGCCGTTTCCTACGCGCCGGCTACCGAACGGGTCGAACCCTGGGAGCCAAACGCGACCGCCTTGTTGGATCCGGCCAAACTTAAATGGAAGGACCTGGTCTCTCCCGACACACCGATACCCACGCCATGGAACAAAGCAGACTTCGAAAAATACTCGCTCGCAATCCAGAAACGGCGCGGCGAGATTCGCAAACAGAAGCTTCCTGAGAATGTGATGGAAGCGCTGTTTCGCGAAGAGCTGCAACATGAACAGGCAATGTTCCGGAAGGAAAAGTATTACGGGCGGGTCGGGGCTTTCGAAGGATCAGTATACGAAGCTAAGGGTTATTACCGGCCGGAAGTCGATTGCATCATGTTTACGCGGACGAATCATTTTTGTGCGGTTTGTCGCAGAGCCATCGAAAGAATTGTTGGTCTGTATTCGCGACGAAGTTAGCCGCGCCGCATTTGTGTCAGAAACCCGATCGTGAGGGAGGCCGGTAGTTCAAAAAGAGAGGGACCTCAACTTCTCGGTGCCTATTTGAAAACGACCCGGTTTGGTTAGACTTCACTATCCTGCGGCTTAAGGCTGCGCGAGGAATTCAGTGATGATCTGTCGCTCTTTCTCCTCTTTGATACGAGTGAAAAGCTTCGCGCCAAGCCGGTTGATTGTCTCTGGTCGATCGAACGGCATCTTGTCGTAGACTTTGCCGCCCTGAAAATGACAAGGCTGGCAGCGGGCTTGAAAGATGGGCTTGATCTCTGTTTCAAAGTCAGGCTTTTTGACCTTAGACACGGACGAAGAAGCAGAGAAGCTTTCCGCGTCGGAGCTTACGCTATTCGTCTTCGCGCGACGACACGTTCCCAAATACGGAACCAACAGGAAAGCCAGCAATAACGTGCCCTTTCTCATGGGCTGATACTACTCCTCACAATACTCGACAACAATGGTCAGATGCTCAATCAGGAGCTGATCACTCACTCAAATCGATTAGAGTTAAGAAGTCGTTGACTTAAGCGGAGGGCTTTGCAATATTAACGGCGTGCAAGCTTCCTTGAGTGCAACCAGGCAGGCTTCTAAGTACAGGATCACCAGACAGCATCAGGAATTGAGGTGAAGCTAGTGCGACGAATCGATCTGAGAAAAGTTCAGACTGCCAACCTGCGCACCGTTCGCAATATTAATCGTCAGATAGTACTGAATTATGTGCGGGAAAGAGAGCCGATCTCACGAGCCACACTTGCCCGCGAGACCGCTTTGCAACGATCTACCATTTCCGAGATCGTTGAGGTGCTGACCGGTGAGGGCCTGGTTGAAGAGATTGGTGAAGGTAAATCAACCGGCGGCCGGCGCCCTACCCTGTTGCGATTGCGCACGGGCGGCGCCATAGCTATTGGTGTCAATATCACTCCGACCTGCACGACTATTGCGAGTAGTGATCTGGCGGGCGTCGTCGTGCAACAGGAATCCTTTCCAACTGATCCGGCTCCCGAAGTCACCTTGAACCGTATCATAGAAATTGTTCGTAAGTTCTCTGATCAGAGCTCAATTGAAGGAATCGGCGTCAGCGTTCCCGGATTGGTTACTCCGGCAACCGGTAATGTAATCTTCGTGCCGTATTTTAAGTGGCGTGATTTGCCGATCGGAGAAATAATCTCTCAGGCGACCAGGCTGTCAGTTACGATAGACAACGACGCCAATGCGGTCGCACTCGCCGAGTTGTGGTTTGGACGACCCGAAGTCAGGGATGCGCGCGACTTCATCTTCGTGTTGGTTGCCGATGGGGTTGGCACCGGGATCATTTTTGACGGCCAGGTTTATCGTGGAGTACGCGGAGCCGCCGGCGAATTTGGCCATATGATTGTGGGTAGTAATGCACCCGTGCCCTGCTCATGCGGAAACGACGATTGCTGGGAGGCCTTCGCTTCCGAACGCGCCGCCACCGCACGCTACAACAAGTTAAGTGTTCGGAACCGTGCCCCGAATTTCGCTGCTCTTATCGATCGTGCCCTGGCGGGAGAACAGGAAGCAAAGACCGCCCTCACTGAGACGGCCCGTTACCTCGGCATCGGTATTTCCAATTTGGTTGTCGGCTTTAGTCCTGAAGCCGTGATCGTGGGAGGCGCGATAACTCGAGCCTGGCCGTTGATCGAAAAAGCTCTCACGGAAAAAATTGAGCGCAGTGTTCGCCAGGGTGTGCCGTCGGCGCGGATTCTGCGCTCTACGTTGAAGGGAGACCCGGCGTTGAAGGGAGCTTTGAGCCTGGTGCTGGCCAGCAAATTTGCGGGAGCGGCTGCCGCTTGACGCCCAGCGCGTCGCAGCATGTGTTTTCAGTCTTATTCAAAAACCGGCCGCAAGTCCAACCGACAGAAGCCGTCTAACTAAGGTTTTTGTTTATCCGCGCGCTTCTTGATCGCCTCGCTGAGTTCCACCACACTCTGAAGATCCACGCGAGCTTTTTCCAATTGTTGAGGTTCGACCGTGCCTGGTTTTTCGATAATCGGGTTTCTTATGAAACTCTCGATCTTCTGGCACAGAAGAATCAATTCGTCTTTCGTCTGCATTACCTTGACGTCAGTTACGGTTGGGCGATTGTCCGTTCTGGATTCTGGCTTCTGCAGCTTTAAAGAAGATTGTAAGCGAGCCGACCGCTTTCTGATTTCACCAGTAGCATCGGAAATAAACTGGTTACTGAGGGATCGGTTCGCGGCAATGGCGCGAACGATCTCGTTGTGAAGAGTCAGGATTCGCTCAAAGTCCTCGCCTACCTGGTCCATCAGAGCTTGCGAGCGCTTGGGGTCGTTGGGCGCCGCCTTTTCTGAGCCAGTACTGTTCAGCTGTATCTCCCGCCGATTCATTTCTTGCATCTGGGCCTTTGCCGGATCGCCAGAGCTCTGACCCGCGATCGGCGCCGAAAAGGCGATCAAGCTGCCAATTGCAATGATGAAGACGCCCCACGGTCGAACACTCGTTTCGATTCCAAGCACTTCCATGACCAGCCTCCAGACTGCCCGCTAGTATAGGCCTCCGAGTTATTCGGTACAAATCGATTTTTTACCGACACGACTAATTTATCGTCGTTCGTGTTCAATCGAATTGGGGCGGATTATACTAATCCAACGTAAGGCTCGTTTAAGTGAGGCCCAATCGCTTCCTCGCATTTATCGCCGGCTCGCCTAACTTCACGGCACTCCTTGATGAGAAAGTTTTAGCTCGTGTTAGTTGAAAAGGGTTGACTGCGGAAGGCAGTTATACTACTTAATAGCACTTGTGCGCAAAAGTTATTCCTAGATCCGCTTCAACAAATCGAGTTACCAAATAGAGGTTTCTTAGTTGGGAGCCCTGGTGCGACGAATAGATCTCAAGAAAGCTAGTGCGGCGCGCTCGAACACAATACGGGACATCAATCGTCAGATTGTGTTGAATTACGTTCGCGAATTGGGACCCATTTCGCGTGCTGATATCGCGCGCGAAACTGCGTTACAGCGCTCAACCATTTCACTGATTGTTGACGAGCTTCGGGTAGATGGCTTGATCGAGGAAGTGAGCGGCGAATCCACGGGTGGACGTCCGCCAAGCCTGCTGTCATTGCACACCGCTGACGCCGTCGCGATTGGCGTTGATCTGGGAACTGTCAAAACCGTGATTGCCTGCAGCGATCTCGCGGGCAGAGTGCTCGAACAGGAAGAATTCCCCACCGACCATAATGTAAAAAGAACTCTTAGTAATATTATTCAAGGCGCCCAACGACTGATTGGAAAAAACCGAGGGACCGTTGAAGGAATCGGCATTAGCTTACCGGGAGTCGTCGATCCGGAGACTGGGAATCTATATGTGCCGCACTTTAACTGGCGCAACGAACCCATCGCCGAAGCGTTGACGCAGGCGACCTCGCTTCCGGTCAGCACTGATAACGATGCCAATGCCGCGGCCCTTGCGGAGTTGTGGTTTGGTCGACCGGAAATCCGCGAAGTTCGCGATTTTATTCTGGTTCTGGTGGAAGAGGGAGTGGGTACCGGTATCGTCTTTGATGGCCAGGTCTATCGCGGAGAAGGCGGCACGGCAGGTGAATTCGGGCACATGACAATTGGCACCGGCGCGCCCGTGTCGTGCGCGGTAGGCAGTCGGGACTGCTGGGAAGCATTTGCCTCTGAGCGGGCAGCGTTGGCGCGCTATCAAAAGTTGTCACGTTCCAACGGCAACCAAAATATCACTTTCGCGGGCCTAATGGATCGGGCTCTGAAGGGTGAAGGAAATGCGCGTGCTGCTTTGAAAGAGACGGCGCATTACCTTGGTGTCGGCATTGCGAATCTGATTCAAGGTCTCGGTCCGGAAGCAGTAATAGTCGGCGGCCCAATTGCTCGGGTGTGGCCTGTGATAGTCGACGAGCTCAAGGCCTCAGTGGACGCCAGCATCTGTCGAGGTTTTCCTTCTACGCCAATTATGGACTCGACCCTCGGACCCCAACCTACTTTGCTGGGTGCTCTGAGTCTGGTACTGGCGAGTAAGTTCGCCTCTGCCCCAGTAGCTTAGGTAACACGGCTTTTACGGACTTGGTTTGCCTGGGCAACAAAGATTTCAATGAATCCCTTATATTGAATTTAGAGGGCGTCACTCTAAAAAGTTCTTGACATCGTTTCGCATTAGGAGTAAATGCTTTTGCTTGGCAGTGCAACAAAGTCCTAAAAAGCAAGTTTGATGATAGTTCGGGATCCCCCCGAACCTTGATGAGATAATCCGAAAGTTGAATGCGTCTACTTCGATACCGAGCGTAGACTGCGGGAGGTTCGTATGCTGAAGAAGCTTGGCTGGCAATTTGTAGTGGTCTTAATCGGCGCTCTGTTTTTTAACGTGCACGCGCAGACGACCACGGTAGGAACAATCAGCGGCACCGTTCGAGACGAGAAGGGAGCTGTTGTTCCCAAGGCCGAGGTTTCTATTCAAGGTGCGGGAAATGGAATATCGCGCACCGCGAATTCGGACGACAATGGATTTTACCTGGCTACGAGTTTGCCCCCCGGGCACTACACAGTCAGCACTGCGCCCAGTGGCTTCAAGAAGACTGTCGCTGCGGACGTCGACCTGCACGTGACGGAAAACAAAACCGTCAACCTGGACCTGCAAGTTGGGCAGGTGAGCGAAACAGTTACCGTTTCATCCGATGCCGCGCCGGTCGAGACGCGCAGCGGCGAAGTGAGCAGTCTGATCACAGAGAAGCAAGTAACTGAGTTGCCGCTGAATGGCCGCAACTATGCGCAACTGGCACTGATGGTGCCGGGTGTTTCACCGGCCAACGGCGGGGGGTTCGCCACCGGCGGCACCGGCCTTGACTCTCACGTGGACATGTCAGTCAACGGCAACCAGTCAAATGCCAACATGTGGACGGTTGACGGGGTCAACAACATGGACGTGGGTTCAAATGCGACCTTGCTCGTCTTCCCATCCATCGACTCCATTCAGGAGTTTCGCGTAGAGCGTAACAGCTTCAGCGCGGAGTACGGTCAAGCGCAGGGAGCCGTGATCAACCTCATTACCAAAGGCGGCAGCAATCAGTTTCACGGAGCCGGTTTCGAGTTCCTTCGCAGCGACAAATTTAATTCTATTGATTACTTTCTCAAGAAGGCCAGCCAGCCAAAAGCAAAGTTGAAATATAACAACTATGGCTTCAACTTCAGCGGACCAATCAAGAAAAACAAGGTCTTCTTTTTCTGGAATGAAGAGTGGCGTCGCGAGGAGCGCGGTCAAGTGCTTCCGGGCCAAAAGGTCCCGACCGCCGCTGAGAGGGTTGGGGACTTCAGTGGAGCTCTGACCGACACTCTTCCCTGGGATCCTTATACCTGCACAAAGGATAGTAACGGAAACCTCGTCTTCAGTGCGGCTACTTGCCAGCGCTTCCCCGGCAACAAGATCCCGGCGAACAGACTAAGTCCGGCCGGTCTGGCGATATTGCAGATGTATCCCCTTCCAAATACGAGTGGTTCAACCAACTGGATCTCTTCAATCCTGGAGCCGATCAGGACCCGTCAGGACAGTATTCGAGGAGATATCAATATCAGCAAGAAGATGAATTTGCTGGTCAAGTATACAAATGAGACCTGGACGCATGGGAATGCGGCGGGGAACTTCTGGGGCGACACCCCCTTCCCGACCCTGTCCTCGGATTGGAATCAGCCCAGCCACAGCTTCGCCGTCAAGCTGGCGACGACCTTAAGCTCGACGTCGGTTAACGAGTTTCAGTTTTCGCGCGCGGGCAATAACATATTTATTACGACTAATGCCGCGGGCGTCGCGCTTAATAACGACATTCGTTCAAAATTTCCTACCGTCTTCCCGAAGGAAGCCGGTGTGGGCCTGCCAACAAACTGGGGTGCGGATGGATATCCTACTCTGTGGCACCAGGCGCCGTGGCAAAATCACGAAGACCTCTTCATTTGGAAAGATGACTTCTCCAAGGTTTCCGGATCACACGATCTCAAATTTGGCGCCCTGGTCAGCCATAACATTAAGAACGAACTGGCCAATGGGGCCGGCGGCCTCTCGGCGTTTTGTCTCGAGAATTCCCGCACCGGCAATGCTATCGCCGAGATGCTGTTAAAAGACTTGCCGGTGGGATGCTATTCCGAATTCGACCATAACGAGGCTTCGCTGGGTCGCTGGCATGACTTTGAATTCTATGGGAACGATACTTACAAAATCCGTCCGCGCGTAACATTAACGATGGGCCTGCGCTGGTCCAGATACTCGCCGGCCTATTCAAACAACGATCGCATCAGTAACTACATTCCTCGGTTGTACGACGGCGTGCATCCTCTCAGCGGTTTAGTAAAGCCTGGTCAGGCTGGATTCGGACGCTCACTGTGGCACCCATATAACAAGGGCTTCCAACCACGAATAGGTGTGGCTTGGGACGTCAAGGGTGATGGCAAGACTGCGGTGCGCGCGGGGTTCGGCCGCTTCATGAGCCGTTCGAACGTGATCGAAGATATTCTGCGTATGGCCGGCAATCCTCCGTGGACCCAGTCGGTAAGCTCGAATTGGGGAGGCAGTAACATAAATCTCTCGGACGATCCAACTTTCCGTAGTCTTGATACAATCAATCCCGGTTTGAAAAGTAATGTCGCCGGCGTCGGTACCGGCACGAGCTTTGCCGCTGTTGACGAGAACTTCAGACCACCCGAGAGCTGGCAGTGGAACCTCACCGTCTCCCGTGAAATTATTAAGAATACCGTGGCTGAGGTTTCCTACATCGGAAACCATGGTTCACACATCTGGCGGCGTGCCGTGAATATTAACGAGGTCCCGCTCGCGAAGAGAGCGGCTGTCGTTGCGGCATATACCAATAATGATCCCAACGCGCAGAACATCGCGAATGCCAATCGTCTATTCCCAAATCTTGGGCCCGTTGCGATGAGCGAGTCGAACGGGATTTCGAACTACAAAGCGCTACAGATCTGGGTTAACCGGCGTTTTACGAACCGGTTGTCCTGGCAGGTCGCTTACACCTTGTCGCACACCACCTCCAACGTTCCTTTGACGTCGTTTACGAGTGCCACCACCGATTCCTTCAACTTTAATGTGGATCAGGGAGATTCCGATCTCGACCGCAGGCATATGTTGGTTTCCAATGCGGTCTATGCGTTGCCCACTTTCAAGAACCGTGGTTCTTTGGTGAGTAACATTCTGGGAAATTGGCAAGTCAATGGAATTATTACTGTAATGAGCGGTTTACCTCTCGACGTTACTACCGGCCTTAGTTCGCTGTATTTTGGTCTGCAGAGTAACCTCAATACCCCCTTTCGTCCAAATCTGGTGCCGGGTGTGCCCATTTATCTGCACGGCGCTGACAAGACGGTATATCTGAACCCCGCTGCGTTTGCATTACCCGCTCCCGGACAATTCGGTAATCTTCGGCGCGGCGCCGTGCGACAGCCGGGGCTCAAGAACGTTGATTTCTCGCTCGCCAAGAATTGGAAGGTGAAGGAGAAGTACGGCATCCAGTTCCGCGCAGAGATGTTCAATCTTTTCAACACGACGAATTTCAACGGATTTGACGCTGGCTTGAGCCTCGTTCCCACCCGCGATCCATTGACCGGGAAGTTCGACGGAAAATTTACTCAGAACAACAGTAACTTTGGCAGGCTGAACAGTAACCGCGGACCACGCAACATTCAGTTCGGGATCAAGTTCAACTTCTGATATAGTACGGCTCGGCTGAAACAAAGACGGAGGGCTCGAAGTTTTACCTCAGCCCTCCGTCTAATTTTTTTGTAGGGCACAACGAAGTTCCATTGACGTACCTACCTTCGATTTTTCTTCCTCTGCTACTGCTGGTCCTTGGTTTCCAAACACCTCAGGATGCGCTGCGGCAACATTCTGAAGCCGCGGAAGCTCAAAGACGCGCGGGAAATCTTGTCGTCGCTGAAAAGGAATATACGGCCGTGCTGGCTGCAGGATACGGCAAGCTTGGAAAAGTTTACGCAGCCGAGAAAAAGTATCAGCCGGCCATTAACACTCTTGAATCCGCCCTTCGCTACCAGCCTGATGCGCAGGAAGTCCTGATCGACCTGGCGATTGCCCGCTTCGACTCGGAGCAATATGAAAAGGCCATCGAGCCGCTGGCAAAAGCATTGAGTCTGAATCCGCAGAGCGCCGGCGCTCATCATATGCTGGGCAAGAGTTATTTCATGCTCGGAGACTTTTCGAAGTCGGCCGCCGAGCTGGAAGCAGCTCACCAAATCTCGCCCCAGGATTATGACGTTTCGTATACCTTGGCTCTTGCTTATCTGAAGCAGCATCAAATTGCTCCCACGAAACAAATTTTTGAGGGCATGATCAGACAGCTCGGAGACCGGCCGCAGCTCCGCATCATCTTTGGCCGCGCCTATCGGGAGACCGGATTTCTGACTGAAGCCATAGAAGAATTCAAAAAAGCTGTGGTCCTGGATCCTCACTTTGCCCGCGCGCATTACTATTTGGGTCTCACCTATCTGTTAAAGGACGGCGCGTCCAGACTGCCTGACGCCGAACAGGAATTCAAGATTGAGCTAGCTTCAAATCCGAATGAGTTTTTCGCCAACTATTATCTCGGCATCGTTTATCTGATGGATAGGAGATGGGACCCGGCTATCAGCTTGCTGCAGAAGGCTGTTCTCATTCAGCCGACGAACGCTGATCCTTACTTTCATTTGGGTCAGGCCTACCAGGCTACAGAAAGGTACGCGGAGGCAATTGAGGTGCTGAGGAAATCGATCGCTCTTAGTCCTTCGTTAAGCCACAATGATTACCAGGTGGCCACGGCGCATTACCGCCTCGGACAATCTCTTTTGAAAGCGGGACAGAACGAAGCCGCCCAAAAAGAGTTACAACTGTCGGCCGAACTCAAGTCAAAGTCTCTCAAGCGCGACAAGGAGAGGAACGAGGTTTATCTCAACGCGGCGAACCTCCATGAGCAAAACAGCGAGTTCCCGGAGATGGTTGCCGAGGGTGTGATCGCGGAATCGAACTCAATGGACGCCCGGACCGCTGCCGAGTTAAAAGACGGTGAGGTTTATTATTCGAAAGTGATCGCCACGGCGCACAATGAAATCGGGTTGCTGCGAGCCGAGCTCGGTGATTTCAAGACGGCGACAGGGCAGTTCGAGCTGGCGGCAAAATGGAATTCGCAACTTGAAGGTCTGAATTTCAACTGGGGTCTGGCTGCTTTCAAAGCCGAGCAGTACAAAGACGCAGTCGGCCCGCTGGAAAAAGAGCTCAGCGCGCACCCCGCAAATGTTCAGGCCAAGGAGTTGTTAGGTCTGAGTTATTTCGTCTTGGAGAATTACGCTCGGACATCGCAGTTGCTGTCGGACGTAATAGTCGCCAAGCCTTTCAATGTCGGCGTCTACTACACTCTGGCGCTTTCGCTGATCAAGGAAAGGAAAAAGGAGAATGCTGAGCAGGTGATCCAGCAGATGGTCGCGAACGGAGGTAATACTCCCCAGCTTCATATCTTGCTGGGCCAGGCTTATGACGAGCAAGGTGAGACTGAGCAAGCGCTGGAAGAATTGCGGTCGGCATCGTCGCTCGATAGTAAAACTCCAATGGTCCATTATTATTCCGGCTTGATTTATGTGAAGGCCGGGAAATTCGATGAGGCCGCGAAAGAATTTGAAAATGAATTGATTTTGAATCCAGGGGATGTCCAGGCCAAATACCATCTGGCTTTCGTGCTGCTCAATCAGCAGAAAACCGCGGCCGGTCTCAAGTTAATGAGAGAAGTTATTCAGCTCAAGCCCGACTTCGCCGATGCACATTACGAGCTTGGCAAAGCGCTCTTGCAACTGGGCGAGGTCAAAGATGCGGTCGGTAATCTGGAGGCGGCAGCAAAACTGGCCCCCGACAAATCATATGTGCAGTACCAACTCGGTAGAGCGTATCTTGCGGCCGGAAGAAAAGCAGAAGGTGAGAATCATCTGGAAATCTCACGGCAACTCAAAGAGAAAGAGCGCCAACAAACGAAGCCATAATCTTCCAGAGAGGTTGCTGACCCTTGCCTTCAAGAATTGTTCCGGCCCTCGTCACTCCGTTCGTGATGGTTCTCTTATCAGTGCCCGCCTGGATGTTTAATTCTCCGCCGATCGATGTGCATTTCACAGATATCACTGAGCAGGCCGGAATCAAGTTCAAGCATGTCTCGTCGCCCGAGAAAAAATACATCGTCGAGTCAATGAGTGGTGGGGTGGCGCTCTTTGATTATGACGGTGACGGTTATCTGGACATCTATCTGGTCAACTCGCTGACGGTTGATATGGTGAAATCAAAGCAGAAGACCAGGAGCGTTCTCTATCACAATAATGGCGACGGCACGTTTACCGATGTGACGGACAAGGCCGGCGTCGGTGATATCGGTTGGGGCATGGGAGCGACGATTGGCGATTACAATAACGATGGCTGGGACGATATCTATGTCACTTGTCTGGGGCCAAATCATCTGCTGAGAAACAACGGCAACGGCACCTTCACGGACGTTACCGAAAAGGCCGGGGTCGGTGATCCGCGCTGGTCGACCGGCGCCGCGTTCGTCGATTACGATAACGATGGCAAACTGGATCTTTTCGTGTCCAATTATGTCGACTTCGATGTGAATAATTTGCCAGAGTTCGGCAAAGGCCGCACCTGCCAGTTCAAAGGAATACCGGTGCAGTGCGGACCCCGAGGATTGAAGGGCGCGGGCGATAGTCTCTATCACAACAACGGCGATGGCACATTTAGTGATGTCTCAAAGAAGGCCGGCGTTTCGGATCCGGACGGCTATTATGGCCTGGGGGTGATCTGCAGCGATTTTGACGGCGATGGCCTGGTGGATATCTTTGTCGCAAATGACTCGACGCCAAACTTTCTCTATCACAACAACGGCGACGGCACCTTTAAGGATATTGCATTCCTGTCCGGCACTGCCGTCAACGAAAACGGAAGCGAACAGGGAAGTATGGGTGTGACTCTGGGAGACTACGATCACGACGGCAGACTGGACCTGTTCATCACTAACTTCGACGACGACTACAACACCCTCTACCATAACGACGGCAAAGGTGCTTTTGCCGATGTTTCTTATGCTGCGAAAGTGGCGGCCGTCAGCCTGCCGTACGTTGGTTGGGGTACCTGGTTTCTTGATTATGATAACGACGGCTGGGTTGATCTGTTGGTTGTCAACGGCCACGTTTATCCTCAACTGCCCACCTACCGGCAACGGAATTTTGTGCATCACAACAACCGCGACGGCACCTTTACCGAAGTCGGTGAGCAACTCGGCGCGCCGTTCCTGGAAAAGCGGACGGGCCGTGGCGCTGCCTTTGGCGATATCGACAACGACGGCGATGTCGATGTATTGATTAATAATCTGGATGGACCGCCGCAGTTGCTGCGCAACGACGGAGGTAACGGGAACAATTCTGTCTTGATTAAGACCATCGGCGTGAAAAGCAATCGAGATGGAATCGGCGCGAGTGTCAAGATCGTTTCCGGCGATCTAACTCAGATAGACGAAGTCCGCAGCGGTGGCAGTTATCTTTCTCAGAGCGATTTGCGGTTACACTTCGGGCTCGAGAAACGGAGCGGGATAGATCTTATTGAGGTGCATTGGCCAAGCGGAAAGATCGATAAAATTGCCGGTGCCGGAGTGAATAAAATCATTACCATCAAAGAAGGTCTGGGCCTCGTCGAGCAGAAGGACTACAAACGCGGCGGACAACCGTCACGAAACCGGGAGCAGTAGCGACCTTGTTTTTTAACCGCAAAGGATGCAGAGAATTTCGCAGGGGTGTTGGAAGCCCGACCGTCAGAGAAGGCCTGCCGCGCACAATGCCCTCCCTAACTGTCGGGCTTCTGATGCTGGCGCTAACCGCATCTTTTGCTTTCGCACAGACAGATGATATCCAGGTGCGTCTTGAAAATGCGGCCACGCTAATTCGCGACAATCGAATTGGGGAGGCCGAACAGCTTCTCAACATTATTTTGAAAACGGCGCCAAACCAGCCAATCGCGCTAAATTTGCTGGGCACGGTACGCGCTCAACAGGGAAGGCTAGATGAGGCGGAGACCTTACTGACCAGGTCTGCAAAAATCGATCCCTCGTTTGTGGCGGTGCATTTGAATCTCGCCTTCCTTTACCTGCTCAAGAATGTACCTGAGAAAACGATTGCGGAATTGAAAGAGGTCGTTAGACTCGAGCCAAGTAATGTTGAGGGCAACTATAAACTCGGTCGTTTGTTGCTCGCCCGGGGCCAATTAGACGATGCTATCGCGACTCTTGAAAGAGCCAAGTCCGGGACCTCAGCCTCGGTAGTTTTTTTGCCGTTGCTTGGCGATGCATATCTGAGAAAAGGTAATGCCGATAAAGCTGAAGAGAATTATTTGCTCGCGCTGGCGGCGCAGAAAGATAATGCGGATGCAATGCTGGGCCTGGCCAGGGTTTCTCAAAGCCGCGGAGATACGAAGGCGGTCCACCTCTATCTTGCTCAAGCTCGCGAACGGGCCGGTAACTCTCCCGAACTGCGTTACAGAGTCGGCGTGACCGCGCTGGCATTCGGGGACTTCGACGACGCCCGGACGGATTTAGAGCAAGCCGTGAAACTAAAGCCAAATGATCCCGCTTATCTGATCGCCCTCGGCGCGGCCTGGCTAAAGAAGCCGGATCTGCTTGTGGCCGAGCAGGTTTTCCAGCGGGCACTGGAACTGCAACCTGACAGCGCTCAAGCGCAGATGTATCTCGGTTATGTCTTATACAAGCAAAAGAAGTTTAGCGAAGCACGAACCTATCTCGAGAAGACCATCAAAGCTGATTCAAGCCTGCCTGAGCCGTTCTACTATCTGGGTCTGATCGTTCAGGAAGAGAACGAGGATGAGCGGGCGATTACCCTGTTGGAAAAAGCGATTCAGGTGTCGCCCGTTTTTGCGCTGGCTCACGTCGCATTAGGCGCCAGCTACCTGAAGCTGAAGGACTATGCGCACGCTCAGAAGGAACTTGAACTGGGCGCGAAGCTGAACCCTGACGATTCGAAGGCCCACTATCAGTTGGCCGTCTTATACGCGCGACTCAAGGATCCGAAACGGGCGCAGTCGGAAATGGCGATCGTGGAAAAGCTGAAATCCGTCGAGCAGTCGCAGAAGAGGGAAGGCGACACGTTCGTGATTACGCCGGCGGTTCCGAATGACCGGTAATACCGC
>DATNNY010000476.1:0-38695 GCA_035601635.1 Pyrinomonadaceae bacterium | reverse complement strand
AGACCTTCCTGACGGTCTGCTCGCCACTGTCAACTCGACGAGCGTCAAGATTGACGAGACCGCAGCCGGATATGGCTGGTTCGTCGACCCAACGTCATTGGAAGATTCGGAGTTTGACGTACCGGTTCCAGGCCGTGAGCTTCAGACCACAGAGTACAGCTCTGCCTTTGGGCGCATGGACTTGCTGACGGTCGTTATGCGTCAGCTTGCTGTGGTATACCAGGAGGGCAAGGAAAGCGTGCCCGAACAAGTACGATCGCTGATGCAGAACACTCTGTCACCGGCTGTCAGGCGTTTGCCGGATTCTCGGACCATACAATCACCAAGCTCCACAGCTCGAATTTCAGGTAAGGCCCAATCCGCTCGCGAATCGAGCCTTGTTTCGAAAATAAGCAAAGGTTCCTCGTCGCGGCAAAAGACGGATGTGTCCAAGTCCGAAGTTTCGATCAACAAAGCCGGCTCCAATCGAAGAGCAGCTAAGGATGATGGTCAACGTAACAGGCTCATGAACCATGCCCCAGGGAACACGACAACGGCTGCTACTCTCAGCAGCATGCTGGCCGACGTCATGCTTAGCATCGGCACGCTCCCGGCTGGGAAAGGCGTTACGATCACCTTCAACGTCACCGTCGACGATCCGTTCACTGGAGCGTTACCCCAGGTCTCCAACCAGGGTACGGTGTCCGGCACTAATTTCTCGAACGTCCTTACGGACGACCCGAGCGTTGGTGGGACGGCTGATCCTACGGTGACGCCGATCGATTTACCGCAAGTTACACTGGCGGTGTCACCTGCCTCGGTTTTGGAAGACGGTGCAGCTAACCTGGTCTACACCTTTACTCGGACCAGCTCGACCGCTAACGCCATGACGGTGAACTTCAGCGTCGGGGGCACGGCTTCGTTTACGCAGCCCGACTACACGCAAAGTGGCGCGGCTACGTTTACGGCCACCAGCGGAACAGTCGTAATACCCGGCGGCAGCTCGACGGCAACAGTGACGATCGATCCTTCCGCCGATACTACCGTCGAACCTGACGAGACGGTAAATCTAACCGTCACTTCGGGCACGGGCTACACTGTTGGCAGCCCCAGCGCTGCCACCGGTACCATCATAAATGACGATACGGACGTCAGCGTCGCGGTGTCTCCGGCCTCAGTGGCTGAAGACGGAGCAACCAACCTGACTTACACCTTTACACGCGTGGGCGTAACCACTAACGCGCTGACGGTAAACTTCAGCATCGCTGTCGGCGGCAACAACGCTGTCTTTCCTGTTGACTACACGCAGAGTGGAGCGGCAACCTTCGTCCCACCTGTTGGCACGGTGACGTTCGGCGCCGGCAACTCCACGGCTACGGTGACTGTTGATCCGAC
Source organism: Pyrinomonadaceae bacterium (assembly GCA_035601635.1). Taxonomy (GTDB): domain Bacteria; phylum Acidobacteriota; class Blastocatellia; order Pyrinomonadales; family Pyrinomonadaceae; genus UBA11740. The sequence goes on along the minus strand of DATNNY010000476.1, from coordinate 37,321 downwards.
CGCTGACTCGATAGTCGAGCCGGATGAGACAGTGATCTTTACTATAACTTCCGGTACTGGATACAACGTTGGCTCACCTGGTGTGGCGACGGGAACTATTACCAACGACGACGCGGACGTCTCGGTGACAGTGACACCGAGTTCAGTGACTGAGGACGGGCCCACGAACCTTGTCTACACTTTCACCCGAACGGGATTCACTCTCCTTCCGGCGACGGTGAACTTCTCAGTCGGCGGAACGGCCGTGTTCTCGCAACCCGACTACACCCAGACAGGCGCCGCGACTTATAGCGACACATCTGGCACGATAGTCTTTGGGGCCGGAGATTCCACCGCTACAGTGACCATTGATCCTTCCGCGGATACCACCGTCGAACCTGACGAGACGGTAGTCCTGACGGTAACTTCAGGCACCGGCTACAACGTCGGGTCGCCTGACTCGGCGACAGGAACGATTACTAATGACGATACAGACGTTAGCGTCGCTGTGTCTCCCGGGTCAGTAGCTGAAGATGGAGCAACAAACCTCGTCTACAATTTCGCCCGCACTGGTGTTACCAGCGGCGCGTTGACGGTGAACTTCTCGGTGGGTGGAACTGCCAACTTTGGCGCGTCACCCAACGATTACACGCAAACGGGCGCGACCAGCTTCACTCCGACAACAGGCACGGTGACCTTCGCTGCAGGCAGTTCGACGGCGGCGGTAACCATCAATCCGGAAACTGATATCACGGTAGAACCCGACGAGACGGTTGATCTAACTGTGACGGCTGGCGCCGGTTACAGCGTTGGGTCACCCAGTGTTGCCAGCGGAACCATCACTAACGACGATACAGAAGTCAGCGTTGCGGTGTCTCCTGCGTCAGTCGCTGAAGATGGAGCAACGAACCTGGTCTATACATTCATGCGCAACGGCGTTACCAGCGGGCCGCTAACGGTGAACTTCTCGGTGGGTGGAACTGCCAACTTTGGCGCGTCACCCAACGATTACACGCAAACAGGTGCGACCAGCTTCACTCCGACAACAGGCACAGTGACCTTCGTTGCAGGCAGTTCAACGGCAGCGATAAACGTCAATCCGGAAGCGGACAGCACAATCGAACCTGACGAGACAGTAGTCCTGACTGTAACTTCGGGGGGCGGCTATAACATCAGCTCGCCTGCCTCAGCGTCAGGCACTATTACCAACGATGATGCCGACGTCAGCGTTGCCGTGTCTCCTGCTTCAGTGGCTGAGGACGGTGCAACGAACCTCGTCTACACTTTCTCGCGCACGGGATTTATCGGAGGTGCGCTGACGGTGAACTTCTCGGTGGGCGGGACGGCAGTCTTTGGGCCTTCACCGGACGATTACACCGAAACGGGCGCGACCACCTTCACTACAACCACGGGCAGCGTGACCTTCGCAGCCGGCAGTTCGACGGCCACGGTAACCGTCGATCCGGAGGCGGACACCACACCCGAGCCTGATGAAACCGTTGACATCACCTTAACCCCGGGGGCCGGCTATAACGTCGTGAGCCCGAGCTCAGCCACCGGAACCATTCTCAACGATGACACCATCGTCACCGTCGCAGTGACGCCCTCGTCCACAGCGGAGGGCGGAGCAAATCTCGTTTATACGTTCACACGCACTGGTTCAACCGCCAGTGCGGTAACGGTTAATTTCTCGGTGGGCGGCAGCGCCAGCTTCCCAGCGGACTACTCGCAGAGCGGTGCTGCGACGTTCACTCCGCCGACCGCCACGGTGAACTTTGGAGTTGGTAGCGCCACGGCCACAGTGACAGTCACCCCGCTTACCGACTGTGTGGTGGAAGGCAACGAGACGGTTGAGTTCACTGTCCAGCCCGGATCAGGTTACGGAGTGGGCTCACCGAGTATGGCCACCGGGACAATCACCAATACGCCGGATTCGGGCGCACCGACGATAACGCTTATTCCCAACGTGAACATGACGTTGTGGCCGCCGAATCACGCGTATCACACGGTGGCGGTAACTGACTTTGTCGCCAGCGCCAGTGATGACTGCGATCCAACTGTAAACATTAACAGTGTCTATATCCTGAAAATCACCAGCGATGAGGCGGAAAATGGAAACGGTGATGGAAACACACTGAACGACATTATCATCGGCGCTACCTGCAAGACGGCCCAGTTACGGGCCGAGCGCTCAACCAATGGAGATGGTCGGGTCTACACGATCACGTTCAAGGTGAAGGATTCGGCGGGTAACTTTACAACGGCGACTGCCAAGGTCACCGTGCGCACATCATCAAATATTCCGGCAGTCGATAGCGGGCCGGTCTATACGGTGAACAGTATTTGTCCCTGACAGGCGACTCAGCTCGAGTCGATGGATGCGGTTGTGGCTAAACAAAGTTCGATCACAAGGCCGCATCCATTCCACTCGGGATGAGCAGTTAGCAATGACTTTGACTCTTGACCTTTTTGAACCTCAAAGGAGTTCAGTAATGAGAAACCTTCGTGATGCACTTCTAAATTCCAAGATCTACTTTTGCGTCCTGATGTTGGTCTCCATGAGTACGCTAACACCACTTTCCGCCACCACCGCGCCGCCACTGACAATCAAAGTGGTGAATAATTCTGGCTGGGAGATTCGCCGTCTCTATCTCTCGCCGGTCGACAACGATAATTGGGGACCTGACCAACTAAACGAGTCCTCGATCAGTCCCGGAACAACCCGAACGCTTAACGTCTCCTGGGATCAGTCGACAGTTAAGCTTGTTGCCGAGGATCGGGACGGGTGTTTCATGTATACGACAGTTGAGGCTACGGGTAACCCCGTCTGGACGATTACCAGCGATACAACCAGGAACTGTGGAGGTTAAGCTACGGGCGATCGCTGTCCTGTTTGACTAATAACCACAGCGCGGATGGCCACGTAAATCAGTTGTCACAAGCAAAGAGCGGCAGGCATTCAACCTGCCGCTTTTCGTTTGTGGACCACAGGCTCGTCCTTAAATGTCACTCGCCGCCCGCGGAGCACAAATAAGAAAATGGTTTTAGCTTTCGCAAGCCCTCATCCTGGTCCCTTCTTCCAAAGGGAGAAGGGAGAAAGACTCTTATCTCGGATTTTCTCTGATAGAATCCTTAACCGCGAAACCCATAAACCTTGTCGATCCCGGTGCTAATTGCATGGAAGAAATAGAAAGTTTGAGCTTCGAGAAGCTCGATCCCAAAGCCGTGTTACCAACGCGCGGCAGTTTATCCGCAGCGGGACTCGATCTCTGTTCGATCGAGGCAATTACTTTGCAGCCGAAAGAGCGTCGATTGATCCGGACGGGTTTGGCGGTCGCGATACCTGCCGGATTCTACGGGCGTCTTGCGCCCCGTTCCGGACTGGCCATGCAGAAGGGCATCGACGTTCTGGCCGGCGTGATCGATGCCGACTATCGTGGCGAAATCGGGTGTCTGTTGTATAACGCGGGGAGCGAGCAGATAGACTTGCCGGTCCACACCAAGATCTGCCAGTTGATCATCGAGAAAATAATTACGCCCGCGGCGGTGTGGGTTGATGGTCTTTCCAATACCAGTCGAGGAGGTGGAGGGTTTGGCTCTACCGATGGAAGTTCAGCGTGAAGCCTTCTGTAGCTTCCTAGGCGCGCAGGCGTTTGCTGCCTTTCTCGTCGGCTCGAGTTTTGTGCCCTCCTTTCATCGAGCGCAATCGTATCCTTGCTCGCATATTTTCTATTGACATATAAGCCGGTAGATCCTAGGCTTTGGCGGCGTAGCATAGTTTGACCCGGCTCTTCACGCAATTCGTGAATCAACTTCATCCTTAGTCGGTAAGAGCCCTACCATTTCCCAAAACTAGAGCAAAATGATTTTGCTTAAATCAAATGACCTCAACGCCCCTTTGTTAGTCGTCCGTCCCGTTGGTCCGATCTAAATTCTGCATCTCATGATCACCTCGGCCCAGCAAAGAAAGGATGTGTTCGTCAGCTATAGCTCAGCCGACCTGGCGTGGGTGGATAAGGAGCTGCTGACGCGGCTCAGAGAAGCGCGCATCATCTATGTCGAGCCGCGCGATTTTGCGGAAGGGTCTTCAATGCTGAAGGAGATTGAGGACGCGATAATCTCGAGCCGCCGGAGCGTGCTGGTTGTCACCTCAGATTATCTCAAGGAGTTGGACCGCATAGAGAGCAACCAGAATCCTGCGGATGGCGATACAGCCACGAACGGTGACTCGTGGAATGAATTCGTGAACGGAATGATTTTCAGTTACATGTTGAAAGAGCGCAAGTTGAGCATCATTCCGATAATAAAAGACGAAGGTCTTGATTTGCCGCCACGATTCGGTGCGCTGGTGCCGGCCAATTTGTTCGAAGCAACCGACCAGCTTTGGCTCCGCCTTACCAACACCCTGGCCTCTGAACTTGGCTGTCCTGAGAGATCGCGGACTCCCACACCTCGCGGGGAGAGTATCGCCGGGGACGGCTTAGAGCTAATTCTAAACCTGGTGGCAAAGCCGGAAGTCAGAGGGCCACTCAGCGAATTCCGTTCAGATTTTGAGGATCTTTCCCAGCGTATGAAAACGCTGAATAGGCTAAAGAAATTGCATGACAAGTTTCAGGAATTGGAGGGCAGTTACAACAACCTTCGCTATGGAAAAGGGGAGGCAGACGAAAGAGTTGATTGGGACGATATAGAAGCTGCCGTCCCCGATCTTGCCGATATGGTAGACGACCTGGTGACCGACGCCTGCGACTTTGCTTTTGCGCGGCCAGAGGACGTTTGGGTGCAAAAGCTAAGCAGCGCAATCAATGAGCTCCGACAAGCAGTTATAGCCAAGGACATAAACAAACTGAGGGGTGGCAACCGCCGCTTGTCCGGAGTACTCGGTACTCAGCCTTCACGCATTAACGTCAATATGGTCGCGGAAGCAAAGCACCTCAGGCTTACTTCTCTCGAGGGAGCGCTGATGACTGTTCATGAGATCCTGGATAAGTTCACCCGCAGCGCGACAACCAGCGATCAACTGGCGAAGATCACTATGAGTATCGAGAAAATCGATGAAATGGATCGCGTTCTCAGAACCGTTTTGTACAACCATGATTCGTTACAGGAAATCGGTACGGAACTTCGCCGCGTGGAAAGGTCTCTCGACGAAGGGATCGGCATCGTCAAGGAGTTTTGGGAGGATTTGCGTCCCAAGATGCAGCTTCTTTGCGCCGATCAGTCTCAGGATTGGGCCGCCAAGCTGGCTGAAGCCGACCTCGCGTTGAAGAACAGTTTTCCTTCGGATGAAGGTCTCGAGGCTGACGAACCCGGTATCCGCCAACAGTTCAAGTTGTTCCGCAAGCAGGCGACCCGCAGTTTCAACCGAGTTGATAGAGAGATGCTTAGGAAGTGCAATGAATTAGAAAACGATATAGGCAGGCCGCTGGCCACTCTGTTGGCGCTGCTGCCGGGAGAGATAAGGGCATGAGCGATGACAATTCCACAAATGGGGCTCGGTCAAGGTTTCCGTCGTTGGCATCTTTGAAAATTGTCAACAACGAATTGTTGAAGCGGCGTCGATCCGAGGAGGACAAGCCCGAATATCTGGAGGAGGTAAAAGCCTTCATCCAGAAAGGACGGGCCACCGGTGCAGTTCTGAATGTCGATAGCGATCGCTGGACGGGCCAGGACGTTCTGGATTACTGGGCCAATTTTCTCGATCGGCACGATAGCTTGAGCAGTGAGATTGTTTTGGATCCGTTTGACAAGACCCGGGCCATCACGTTGGACGAATCCAAGCGCCCTTATGTTGGTTTGGAAGCCTTTCGAGAGTCCAAATACTCGCTCTTTTTTGGCCGGCAATCACTGATAGAAAAGCTCTCCAACAGACTCGAAACCTCACGGTTTCTCGCAGTCGTAGGCCCGTCCGGCAGTGGCAAGTCATCCCTGGTACTGGCCGGACTTCTGCCCGCCCTCAAGAGTGGGAAAGTTGATAAGAGCGAGCGTTGGCAATATCTCTCGACAATCGTGCCCGGCTTTGATCCGTTAACAAGTCTTGCCTCGCTGCTTCCGACCGGCGGCACCAAAACGGCTGAGGTCATCCGCGAGCACGTGAAAGGTTTTAAGCGGAGCAGTGGTTACCTGCTTCAGATGGTCAATCAAAACAATTCCGAGCCCGCACTGATCATAGTCGATCAGTTCGAGGAGATTTTTACGCTCACCAGCGACGAGACTATCAGGAAGGCTTTCATAAACAATTTGCTGGCGCTGGTCAATTACCCGGACCTGAGACATACGGTCATCATCACCATGCGCAGCGACTTTAAACCGTATGTCACCAAAATGCCGGAACTCCAACCCTACTTCATGGCGAGTACCGAAGAAGTTACTGACCTCACCGGCGTTGAATTGCGCGAGGCGATTCAGGGTCCCGCTGATCTGCGCGGGTTGAAATTTGAAGAAGGCATTGTCGATGATTTGGTAACAGAGGCGATCAAGGAACCGGCGGGCCTCCCGCTGTTGCAGTTTGCTTTGCTGAAGTTGTGGGACGCTCGAGAAAATAACCTGGTTACCTGGAAAGCATTCACTAAGGTAGGTGGTGTGCGCGAAGCGCTGACTCGCAGCGCGGACAGCTTCTATACGCGTCAGTCCCCCATAGACCAAGCGCGGGTGAAGTGGATATTGCTCAGGCTGGTACGTCCGCGCGCTGGCCTTGAGGTGTTTAGTAATCGTGTGGCGCGCGAAAGCTTGTACAAGACAGCAGAGGAACGAGAGCACATTGATAGTGTTTTAGACGGACTTATCGGGGCCGGCCTGGTACGAGAGACGGAGGGCTCATTACCGGGCGAGGTCAAAGTTGAAGTGGCGCACGAGATACTGGTGCGTCAGTGGCGCCGGTTAGTTGCCTGGCTCGACGAAGAGCGCGTTGGTATGCGCAAGAGGTTGGTCCTCACGGAAGCCGCCAGGCAGTGGGATACTTCAGGACGAGATCCCAGCGCGCTATTGAGAGGCGCTTTGCTTGATGAAGCGCTGCATTATGAAGATCTTAATCTGCAGGAGGACGCCTTTGTTCAGGCAAGTCTAAGTCGCAAACGCTTAACAAAGACCTTACGTGCTCTGACCCTCGCCGCGTCGTTTCTGGGGTTGGTTGTCCTGGCCTTCTTTCTATATTACGCGCGATCACAAGCGCTGGCGGCTAAAAGCCAGGCTCTTTCGCGTCAACTGGCTGCCGAGGCGCAAAGACTCAAAGAAGACCGGCCCGATTTGGCGCTGTTGCTCAGCATGGAAGCCTACCGCATCCTTCCGACCGCAGCTGCGCGGAACAGTCTGTTCAGTGCCCTGCAAAAAATTCCACACGTGCGTGCCTATCTGCGAGGTGCAGACAGTCCGCCAACAGCTTTGGGCTTTAACTCGGGTGGTTCAATCCTGATTTCTTTCACCTCTAAGGGGTCTATCAGCACCTGGGACGTCAACTCTCAACGCCTTCTAAGTCAGTCTGCCATACCGGAAGCCGATCAACTCAAATCCTCATTGTTTCCATCGGGAGCGTTGCCGACGAGCTCGGCCCTCAGCGCCGACGCCAGAACTCTGGCCGTAAGAACTGCTGAGGGAGCGATGATTCTGGTGGACTCTGCTAACGGACAACTATTGCGACAACTCGATGATAAGCGAGGTCCAAAGAATCAAATTATTGACTCGATAACAGCTATGGTCTTCAGTCCCGATGGTAAGTTTCTGGCATCGGTTTCGCCGACTGACGATCAAACCGTAGAGTTATGGGACGTAGCGACCGGAAAGCTGCAACCCAGCTTAAAGATCAAGGAAAGGGTGGGAGTGCTCGAGTGGATGACAACATCGGCTCTTGCTTTCAGTCCCAATGGAAAAACCCTGGCTGCTGCAGTTGGTTATTTCGATTCGGAGTACAATTTGCATCGTGACTTGGTCTTGCTAGATGTGGCAACTGGCCGGCAACGCTCGCTAGGTCGTAGCGACGGTTCCTCGCGCCGCAGCCCTTTGGTATTTAGTCCGGACGGCAAGCTCGTGGCTGCAGGCGAACCAGATGATTCCGTGACGTTGTGGGACGTCGCTACATCGAAATCTTTGATTAGTCTCACACAGAATTCCAGGCGCAAGGCTCAGGGAGACCGGTATGCGGAGCAGGAGATAACTTCGATCGCCTTTAGCCGTGATGGCAAGGTGCTCGCATCAGGTGGTAGAGATGGCAACCTCGTAGTCTGGAACGTTGAAGACAGCGTTAAACTTCACTTGGCCGTAAGGAAAGGCGCATTCATAGCGCATTCGAACAGCGTTTCCAGCCTGTCGTTCAGCCCGGACAGCCAGACGCTGGCATCGGCCGATATGGTTGGCAATATCATTCTCTGGAATATCGGCAATCAAGGCTCGCTCACAAGAGTCCTCCCAGCCTGCGGTTCGCGCAGCGGATCTTCCTGGCAGCGAGCCCGCCCACTCCCCAGCATAGCTCTGAGTCCCAATGGCAAATTGCTCGCCACCGGCGACAGCTACGGAGGAATAGTTTTCCGGGACGGAATCACACAAGAGTGTAGTGAAAAAAATCTTCCCCCTCCCGGTGAGGCTCAGAATCAAACGAATGAACGGCCCGGCCTTACCCGCGGATGGTCGGTCAACTCACTAGCCTTTACTTCAGACGGGAAATTGATGGCGCATTATCGCCCCGGCAAGGGTATTCTCTGGGATGTCAATAACGGCCAGCCACTCGTCGAGCTGCCGCATAATGAGCCCGGGAGAATTGTTAACAACATGTGGATCAGTCCTGACGGAAAAATCCTAGTATGGGGTAGCCAAGTTGGTCCAAGTAGCGAAAAAGTGCCTATTGGTTCCGGTCGCTATCAAAAAGAGACGTCAGAGGCCCACGATGTAACCCTAAAGCTTTGGAGCTACGCTTCGGGGCAACCTCACACTATCATGGAGAACGCACCCGGAGCGTCGGCCGTTGCCTTTAGCCCGAATAGCGAGATATTGGCCGTGGGTGGCAAGGGTTTTTCCGTGACTTTGTGGAACGTGAACGCCTTGACAGAGATCGCAACGCTGCCAGTTCCTCAGCCGGAAGACGCGCGATCCCCCGCCCCCTCTCCCTCGCCTTCCTCTCCCTCCCTCTCTGAGGCCTCGCAGAATCGCTCGATGACCAGTTTAGCGTTCAGTCCCGATGGCCGAACCCTGGCAGGCGGAAGTTCTGACAACAGCATTATTCTTTGGGACGTCGACAAACGCACGCTTCTTGATGATCCTCTGGTTGGACACAACGCTGCGGTAATGAAAGTGACTTTTGACAATGACGGCAAAGTATTGGCCTCGAGCAGCGTTGATGGAACTGTGATTTTATGGGACGTGGAGACGCGTCAGGCTTTAGCTGAAATTCCTTCCGGGCGCGGGGACCCCCTGGACTCTGTGTTTAGCGCCGACGGCAAATACCTGTTCGTGGCTACAGGATTTGCGCTACCCGCTGTCTGGGACGTGAGCATGGACTCGTGGCAACAAAGAGCCTGCAAGATCGCCAATCGCAACCTTACCAAGCTGGAGTGGAGACAATACGTCGGCAAGGATGAACCGTACCACGCGACCTGTTCGAATCTGCCGAGCGAGGCAGGGGGTGCCAAGTAACTTATTTCCGACCAAACGGACTTGAGGATAATTGCATGTCAGGTTTAGAGAATGCATACGCTTTGGTAGCAGGTATTGCGAACTACCAAAACATAAACCCACTCCCGCAGACGGTGCTGAAGGACGCCCGCGATCTTTACGACTTGCTGATCGATCCGAACTATTGTGGCTATCTCGATCAGAACGTTAACCTGATGCTGGACGACAAAGCGACGGGAGCTGCTTTTCGGGCTGGCTTGGCCGAACTGGCTGAGCGGGCCAACGAAGATTCAACCGTCTTCTTTTATCTTTCAAGTCACGGCGGGCGCATTGATTCCGGTCCTTTCAGCGGCGAGTATCTTCTACCCGTTGACACGGTCTATACGAGCGATGAATCATTGTCCCAATCCGCGATTTCGGGCCCGGAATTCTCGGCGGCACTGAGAAAGATTCGGGCGCGCAAGCTGGTCGCCGTATTGGATTGCTGTCACTCGGGCGGTATCGGTCAACCAAAAGACGCCGTCGCTCCTACTCTCAAGATCGGCCTTCCTGAGAGTTACTACGATTTGCTGAAGGCTGGACGCGGGCGCGTGATTATTGCTTCTTCACGTGACACTGAGTTTTCATGGGTGCTTCCCGGGGCCAGCAATAGCCTGTTTACCCAACACCTGCTGGCCGCCTTGCGTGGCGGCGCGGTGGGGTCGGGAGGCCTGATTCGGGTCTTTGATACTTTCGATTACCTGCAGCCGCGGGTTACCGCTGACCAACCGGCTCAACATCCGCTGTTCAAAGCCGAACTGGAGCAGAATTTTCCGATCGCTTCGTACCAGGGCGGGAAGGCGCCCGTCACACCATCGATTGCTGAGACCGATGATGAATTCTCTTACGATGTATTCATCAGCTATCGTCACAGAGAGCCAGACAAGACTTGGGTCCGCAAGACGCTCTTACCTCGCCTGAAGGCTGAAGGGCTCCGTGTTTGCATTGATTTTGAATGCTTTGCGCTGAGTGCTTTTCTGATTAAGGAGATGGAACGCGCCGTAGAACAGAGTCGCTACACGGTTTCCGTGTTAACGCCGGCTTATCTGGAGGGCGGCTTTGCTGAATTTGAAGAAATTCTTGCCGAACATCTGGGACTCGAAAAGAGACAAAGACGCTATCTGGGCATCATGCGCGAGCCATGTTCCCCGAGCTTAAGGATCCGCGCTCGTTTTTGGCTCAACATGACCAATAGCGAAGAGTTCGAAGAGGGCCTCCCCCGTCTGATTCATCAACTTCGGCAATCGCCAACTGCGTGACATTCGGAACGGAGACAAGATCAATATCGCTGGATTGCTCGCCGCAAAGCATCGGGAACGCCGTTCTTGTCTTCTGCGAAGATCTTGAACCCGCCGCCATACCGAGTAGACATGATCGCGACGTACGGCTTACCGTTTCTGAGATCGATAGCCAGGATCGATTCCTCGATCGTGCATTCATGCGCCATGCAGCCGCGCGCAATCAGCACTCCGCCATCGCTCTCGATCGGCATCTCTGTCTGCAAGCAATCAAAAAACAACTTATAGTTAGCACCGAGCAAGGCTAGCAGACGCGTGCGCAAACCGGGGACGCCTTTGAAAAGCGCACTTGGATACTTTCCCGCGTAACGCGCGAGGTCGGATGTTCCTGAGTCAGAATTGCTTGATTGACCGGGAGAAAGCATTTGTACTTTAAGCCCAAAACTTCCGCGCCAGGCATCGCCCATACTGCTTTCAGTAACTCGAATACGATAGTCGCCGGATTCATGGATGTTGTCGTCGAAAATTGATCCGCCGGGCTGTCCGTCCTGTTTACCCGAGGGAAAGATCACTACGCCACGTGTCGCGCCACGTCCGTTGATCTCGACGCGCATATGCTGGCCGGCTCGAGCACGCAACACAAAAATAGCTTCGTCTTTGACGCGGCGAAGATATCCAGTGCCATGCGCCACGGTGGCGCCGCGCGGGAACGTTACTCGCTGCGGCGTCTTCTGGGCCCTGACTGATGCAACGAAGCTCGATGAAATAAGGAGAACGCCCGCAATCATCACCCTCAAAGACCAGTTGAATAGTTCGTTTTGTGTTTCATGAGCTTGCTTCCGTCGATGTCGTAAGCATCGCTGTTTTCTGTCGGAGCCGGCGCCCCAACCAGAACGCCGACCATCAATGGGTTTTTTCGTTCCCAAGCTCTCATGAAATGCTGGTCACTACTTTTGACTTATCACAACTCGCTCGATGGTGGGCGGCAGTTCGTGCCATTCGCTGTGTGCAAAACCGGCATTGCGAAACATGGTCTCAAGTTCCGCGTAAGTGTAGGCATCGCCGCCCGGGGTCCCCCCAAGCATCATCAGACTGAAAGCCGCGGCTTGCGGCGGCGACACTCGATCAGGATTGGGTATGAATTCGAGAGTTACGACTCGTCCGCCATCGGCGAGCGCGCCGTGGACTTTGCGCAAGAGCGTTTCGCAAGTTTGCGGGTCGAAGTGATGAAGGAAGTTCGTCAGAAGAACCAAGTCATAACCGGTACCATAATCAACATCGAACGCGCTGCCTTCTTTGGTGTGATAGCGGTCTGAGACTCCGGCAGCCTGCGCATTCTCTTTGGCGACGCCCAGCACGTTTGACCAATCGACGGCGGTGACTTCAGCCTGAGGATTTCGTTTCGCGAAGGCGATGCCGTAAAGACCATGGCCGGCAGCGATATCCAGGACCTTCAGCTTCTCGCTGGCCTTCGGATCCACCATCGAAGCGAGAAGCTGCGACGGCAAAGCCATCATCGGCGCCATAGCGCGCGCGAACTTCACCCACACCGGATGGTCAGGAGCAATGGTGGCTTCTTCAGAAATGGAACCGCCTTTCCGCACTACCGCGGCCAGGTCTTTGAAATTATCAGTGATCATGGGTGACAGCAGGAATTCGATCACCGTCCCCATGTACGCCGGGGATTTCTGGTCGAGAAACATCGCGGAGTCTGACGTTAAGCCGTAGCTGTTGTCCTGCTTGGTCAGAAACCCAATGATGACCAGATAGTCGCATAGAGTTCGCGTGCCGCGCTCAGATGCGCCACAGGCCCTGGCAATATCTTTCGCAGAGCTGTTTCCGGCGGCAATTGCGGTAAACAAGTTGAGTTCGATGGCGGCTCTAATTGCTTCGGTCCGTTGGTGAGCGTTGATTGTGTCGAATAAGAGAGCGGGTGTCGGTTGATTTGCAGTTTGTGTCTCTGGAGCCATGATCTGATCTGTTCCCTTCAGAAGAAATATTCTGCCCGGCGCTAACATTCGCCAGCGCTAGCAGCATTCGAGATTATGCGTGGGGAAGCCTATCGAAGATAGAAAGAAAAGTCTAACCGGCTCTTGACGGCGGCTGACTGGAAAAAGATTAGTTGAGATTCAACGTCGCCGGTTGCGACAGACCCTCAATCGTCAGGACCAAACCCCGTGGTGACGACACAGGTGTTTTGTCAGGGGTGAGAAAAATGACGAAGCCCTGTCGCCGGCGCTCATCGTGGGTGAGAGGGCTTTTCAAGTTCAGCTCGTACGCCCGAAACTCCTCTTCAAAGAGTTTTCGGGACGAGGGGTTGTAAGCGAATACGTCGTTCGCCTTGAGGATCCGAGCGATGGCTTGCTTGCTGGAAATTGCCTTCCATTTCGTGCCGGCAACGTCAGTAAGGCGAAAACGTAGCTTCTTCAACTCGAAGGGCTGGCCGCCATTGTGGACAATCTCGACACGGACTGGCAGAAGTCCAGCGAGTTGCAGGTTCGACTCAAATAATTCCTGGCTCTGATCGTCAGTAAGCAGTGGGGCCGCCCGAAAGGTGATCGAACCCAGATTGACGGAAGCGACCGTGGCCGGCATTGGCTCTAGCGCTGCTGGAGCCTTCACCTTGAAAAGAGGACCGCTGCACGAAGTGACGAACATCACGGAGACGAATACTACAGACTTGAGAGCCCACACAAAGTGCCGCTGGAAACCATCAGGCGCGACATTTCGCTCTGGTTTGTGTCTTACCATCGCGCGCATCTTGCACGTCCCACGGTTTGTCTGTCAATTATTCAATGGCCGCAATAGCGGTGCCGAGGACCAATGCTCACCCCACGTTCGGAATAAACCCATGCTTGTAGTAACTAACAAGGAAGACACCATGCTGTGATTTTTCTGTTTGTCTGCAGTAAAAAAAGAAGCGGCGAAGGTGGGTGTCACCGCTTCTTTATGGGACGTGCGTTCAACTCCGCTGCGGTCTGGAAAAAATCAAATCGCGCCTAGCGCTTCTTGATAATTGACTTGCGGCGAACTCTAATCGGGGCCCTCGCGCCAAGTAGATCCTTGTGCCGATGGTTGATGATATAGCAGAGCCCCTGATGAGTCAGCCCCAAAATCCTGGCTGCGCGCGTAACGCTTCCGCCAGCCTCGACCAATGCTGCGCTGATCAGTTCGCTTTCACACTGATGCACCTGCACTGCGAACGAGCCGCGCGTCTCTTCCTTCTTGAGAGTGACCGCATTGGCCGCCCCTAAGCGGGCACAAGCGCGCAAACGTGACATCGTTTCCTCTTCCAATAAACCCGGCAGACGATCGTCTGCTTCTTTGTATATCTCCGTAATTTCAGCCGGAGAGAGGAAGCTCTTGATCTCTTCAAGGATGGTGAGAAATATTTTTCCGGCTAAGTAGGAATCACCGGCCGTCTCAGCGATGTGCGCCGCCCGTCTCAAAATGCCGAGCGCTGACTGGAAACGACCCATGCGGGCAAGTGCGACTGCTTGGGTTTCCAACGCCTCTGCCAGATGAGATTGTTCGTCCCCCACCTCGAGGGTCGAGACGGATGAGAAGGCAATCTTCTCGGCTTCAACATAGCGCTGCTGGGCGATGAATACGCGCGCGCGCGTATCATTGATCTGAGCCGCAGTGCCCACGTCACCCAATTCGATGAAGGTATGCCGCGCACGGTCCAAATGCTCCAATGCGTCCTCATAACGATCGAGCTCGCGCAGAATATTTGCGGTGTTGCTTTCACATCGCGCGAAATAACGCCGGTGATTGGCTCTTTCAAAATGGACGCTCGCCGCGGCGCTATCGATCAGCGCGCGGTCGAGGTTTTCCGATCCGCCGAGCCTGCGGAGAACCACTGCGCGGTGCATGTGATAGCAGCCGCGAGCGAGTTCGTCCTCGACTTCATCCAACAAAGGCGCCGCCAGATCGAGCAGCGCGAGCGCGTCGTCGAATCGATTCGATGCGCACTCCACAGTCGTGCTGCGGACGATGATCAGAAGCCGATTCGCGGGACTCTTGGCTCTCGAGATCGCTTCCCGGAACCAGACGCGCGCTTCGTCCAAGGCCCCTTCGCGCCAGTAACAAAGCGCGAGATCGGATTGTGCTTCGGCGATCTTTTCCTGGTCATCCAGTTCCTCGAAGGCCCGAATGCTTTCGCTGATCAAGTCCTTGGCAAACCCCTGTGCGCCCGGAACCTGGCTCGAACTTCCCAGCCAACCCGACAGCGCACCCGCCCGCAACAATACTTCCGCCTGATCTTTTTCAGCCAGGTCTTCAATCTGAGGTCGCACGAGAATGCCGCCCCATAATCCACCGAGGGCCTCGCACGCAGCCTCATAGTCTCCGGCGCTCGCGAGTGCCTTCGCGGCCCGGCACTTTGCTCCCGCATCCTGAATCCCTCGCGCTGTTGTGGTTCTAGGTTCCGTCGGAATTTGGCGCTCCATTGCTTTTCTACCTTTCTTATAGCCCAGAGAGACTGCTAGCAAGAATAATCACTAGCAGTGCTAGTATGCCTGTCAATCAGTACAATCCGGCGGTCGGGGGGACTCGAATCCCAGCGATAGCCTCGTAAAAAAAGGAAAACAGAAAATGACTAAACTGACCAGGTTCTTTGGCACTTGCGTGCTGGTAGTTTCCCTATCCGGTGTGGCTTTGGCAGGGGACGTATTGACGCCTCCTGCTCCGCCTCCGCCACCAGCGCAACTCTCTTCAAGTTGCACGGGAACCGAAGCCCCCGAGCTACAGCAGCCGGGGCAAGACGTAAGCGGGGATCTCTTGACCGCCATGGACACGCTCGCAAGCTGGTTCGTGGCGACGATCCAGTAACCAGAACCCCGTTTCTAAAGCCGTCAATTACCATTCGTCTCCGCGGCGCCTTCGGCGGAGCGGTAGCGGTGTGTCGACCAGGCTCCTTACTTGTATCATGAATCGAGGTTCAATGGGCCGTTAACGCGGACTGCCGGACCTGCCCACGACATTTCCAGCCATCTTCAGTACATGTCAGCCGCCTCGCTAGGTAAAGCGTCCCATGTCCTTGCGGGTCGACGGCCTTAATCATCGGCCTGGGCAAATGATAGCGGAGCAAAATCGGCAAGCCGATTCAGGGAAGACCTGCTGTTACCGCGTCGCCGCCGGTGCTCACGGTGGAGCCTATTTGGTGCAACTGGCTAGCGTCAATCAGGTTCAGGCCCTTCTCTCGCACGCTCTTAAAGCCAGGCAGGATCTCGGCAACCGGCGCCTGCATCACGCCCCTACTTCTTTTGTAGCCCGTGAAATCGAGATAAAGGTGCTTGCGCATGAAGCGATCCGGCACCCCGGCAAAACGGTATAGCGGATACTTGATGCCGTTGCCAAAGAGCTTGCGCCCAAGCAGGTAATAATAGAGCGGTACCCCCAGCGAGAATTTCATCGAAGCGTTAGTTTTTCCATGCCAGAACTGCAAGTTGTACTTCCAACAGGTATAAAAGAATTCCCATTGAAGGTCAGTCATTTCAATGAGCTTTGCGCCGTCCTTCTGTTGCATCCGCGTATTCTCGAGCGGAACGAAGAAGGTTGGGACGAAGGTTCCCTTGGCATCGCGCAAATCGTACAGCAGATTAAGCGACTCTCTGGTATCTGCGTCGGTTTCTCCCGGCAGGCCAATGATGAAAGTGCAGAACGGAAACCAGTTGTGCTGGTTCAGAGTTTCCATGCCCTTCAGCACAACGTCGCGCCACTGATGGGACTTGTACGGGTAAGCTTTGCCCTTCATGAAGATATCGAAAAGCCGCGCGCTCCCTGTTTCCAGGCCTATGATTGGATCCGTCATGCGCTGATCAGGATTAGTCGACTCTTTATGCTGCACATGCGAGTAAGGCACAATCAAAGGAGTAAGCCGTTCGACGACAGTCGGATCCTTGACTACTGGCGCCATGGTGATATGGGACATCTGCAGAGTTTCAATCCCGGGCACACTCTTAACGCTCTTGAGCATAGTTTCAAGCGCCGGGATATTTGTTTCGAAGTTAGCTGCCTGCTCGTAAAGGAACATGTCCTCTGTAGCGAGCATAACCTCGGTCGCGCCTTCTCGGGCATTGACCCGCACGCTTTCCATGATGTGCTCTAACGGGAAAGAGCGCCCAACCTTTGTTGCCGGTCCGCAGAACTGACAACCACGACCGCATCCGCGCGTGATTTCGACCACTCCAAAAGTTGATCGGTGCTGGACCACGGGAATTTCTTCCACCGTCGGCTGCATACTCTTGGGTACTTTGATGATGCGCTCAAGTGAAGGATCGCCGGCCATCATTCGTTTGAAGAGGTCGCTAAAGACACGTTCAATTTCACCATCGATCAAATAATCGACGTTGAATTCGTCGAGACGGTTTGCACGTTCCAGCTGCCATGCGCCGGGACCGCCGATGACTATCTTGGGCCGGAATTTCTTAATAACCGGATGAGTGACGATCTTTAGAAACTCAGCAGCATTGATAGGAATCAGGTTTTTGCCGGCGATTTTTGAATAGACATCGGTGGCGTATGAGATCCCCAACGGATTATGAGCGTGGATCGCTACAACTTTGGTTTCCGGCCCGACGAATCTCTCAAGGTTTTCAAGATAACAAACCACCACTTCCTCTTCCGGATAATCTCTGAGAAGGAGGGTCTCGACCATTCGCAGTCCGTTTGGCACATACTTAGCTCGGCCATCCGGCCACGATTCATTAACTAACGTGTCGGGATTCATCCACTTATGACCATACTTCGCCGGAATAGTTGCGGATAACATTTGCTGCCAGATGCTATGATGCCACTCACTCGCCTCGCTGGATGACGCAGTCAAAACAATTTTAGGTGAACCCAAGGGTGAGCCTCCCGCTAAACCGCTGAAATGAAAGTTCTATAAGAACGAATCAGGCAAACTCGCAAACGGTGCTAGCGGGGCGGATTCTAGCACCTGTGGCTCTCGGTGCCAAGCATAATATCCAAGCGCTTGAGCTTATCTTGCGCCAGATATGTACGGTCCCACACACATGTGGTATAGTCCCCAAGCATTCGCAGAGTTGACTTGATGGTTTGTAAAGCGTTCGTAACCTACATCGCCTTATCCTTATCACTTTAAGTTGCCTTAGTGTGAGTATGGTTTGGGGGTAGTTGTTCGGATAAACCCAGGGCCAGGAAATCGGAAAATGAAAATTCTCTTATACAACCCGGATAATGGCGTGACGAAGAACTTCATGCCGCACCTCTGGATGTTTCTGCTCAAGGGCCTCACACCCCCAGGGCACGAAGTGATGCTGATCGACGGCAACGCAAAGCCTTTGAACGATGAAGAATTGGTGCGCTTCATACAGGAGCAGGAGATCGGACTAGTGGGCATCGGGTCGATGACCCGAATGGTTCAGAAGGCTTATCGAGTGGCCGACGCGATTCGGGCCGCTGGTGTGCCGGTAGTAATGGGGGGCCCGCACGTAACCGAACTGCCGGATGAGGCTCTGGGCCGAGATGGCGGACCAAGGCATGCTGATGCGGTGGCGTTGGGCGAGGCGGATGAGACTTGGCCGAAGATCGTAGAGGATGCCGCGCGAGGCCAGCTTAAAGAGATCTATGAGCCCGTTGATGAAACAGGCAAAGAGCAGAAGCCGAGTTTGCAGCCCTATCCGGTGATCCCGTGGGATACGATCGATCTTGAGCAGTTCAACTTCATTCCCAAGTTCGTGCGCCGCTTAACCGGAAAATACGGATCGGGCGTCAGTTATTTCAACACGATTCCGCTGGAATCGGGTCGCGGCTGTCCCTATGGCTGTGAGTTCTGCACGGTAACAGGGTTCTTTGGTGACTCGATTCGCTTTCGATCCAATGAAAGCGTCGTCAACGAACTCCTGCTGCTGAAACAGCGGGCGCAAAAAGATCGCGGCAAGATTTCCATTTTCTTCATCGATGACAACTTTGCGATCAATATCAAACGCACAAAGTCGCTTCTGCGAGACATCATTACCGCCGATGCTCAATTGCCATGGATAGCACAAATCAGCGCCAACCTGCTTCGGGATGAGGAGCTGGTAGATTTGATGGCGGACTCAGGTTGTAAATGGGTATTCATCGGCATGGAATCCATCGATCCGACGAATCTTGCCGGTGTGAATAAGAGTTTCAACAAGCCAGGCGAATATGCGGCCGTGCTCAATCGACTTGCTCAGCGCAAAATCTACGCGATTACCTCATTCATCTTTGGTCTTGATAACGACACCCCCGGTGTCGCTGACCGCACGCTGGAGCAGATAGCAAGCTGGCCACCGGGCATGCCTGTCTTCAGCCCGCTCGTTCCACTGCCGGGCACGCCGACGTATAAAAAGCTCGGGGCGGAGGGCCGCCTGACGCGGCCAAAACACTGGATGCATTTCGAGCATAACAAGATGGCCCACACGCCTCTCAAGATCAGTATTGATGAAGCTCAGATCGAACTCGATAAAGCCTGGATGACCTCCTATAGCCCGAAGAATAACCAGCGCGCGATCGATTGGTTTAATGGTCAATCGATCGATGATCAAATCATGCACTTGATCATGCGCATGTTTTTCCGGGGCATATATTTCCCGCAGCGGAACGCACGCGTCTGGACCAGGCTCCTGGCCCAAAACCATCGGCCGATTCTTCAGCTCGTTAAAGAGGGTTACGGCAAGTATCGGGAAGCGCGACGAACCGCGCCTACAGTGCCAGCACAGATCACTTAACGAAATCTTCAGCCCGATCTACTCGTGTCTCTGCAGCACAAAAGTGCGAGGTATTTGCTGCAGATCTCTTCTTATCTCGATCAGTTTCCAAAAGCGCCCATCAATCAATTGCTCCACAGCCTCTCTCTGTTCGAATCCTATTTCAAAAACAAGATAGCCGCCTGAGCGCAGGAATGGGCGTGCTTCGCTCAGCAAACGGCGAATGACAGAGAGCCCGTCTGGGCCTCCGGCCAGCGCCTCGCGCGGCTCGTAATTCACTTCGCGCTGCAGGCTTTTCAATTCGTCGTCAGAAACATACGGCGGATTGGAAACGATTAAGCCGAACGATCCGATCGCGTCCAGGGTTGAGAAAAGATCCGACTCAAGCAGTTCCAAACGATCCAACACGCCATGACGTTCGGCGTTTCGTCGCGCGACTTCGAGGGCCGGGGGTGACACGTCGGTGGCAACGGCGCGCGCCGCGGACATTTCATGAAGCATTGAAATCGCCAGGCAGCCGGACCCGGTGCCGATGTCTGCGAGATTTGGTTTCGGATCGTTACGCAAGAGTTCCAGTCCCGCCTCAACGATCAGTTCCGTCTCGGGTCGGGGAATCAATACGGCTGGAGTAACTTCAAAGTCGAGTTTGAAGAACTCCTGATGCCCGGTGATGTACTGCATTGGCTCGCCGCCGGCGCGCCGCTTAATCAGAAATCGAAAGGATTCAATCTCTTCATCGGTCACTGACTCGTCCGCATGAGCGATGAGAAAGCTCCGCTCGCTGCGCAGCACGTGGGCTAATAGCGAACCGGCATCGCGCCGGGCTTCCGGGATCGCCGCTTCGCGCAACTTTTCCGCGCCTTCCAGCAAACCATTTGCAATCGAAAAATTACTTGGCGTCTTGCTCACTTCGCTTATTCTATATTACGATTTGCATTGAACAGTAAGAGGAAGTAGCGCGGTCACGGCCACCCCGGTTGCAATAGTCAGCTTCGGGAAATTTGTGTTCGAGACCGCCGTTCAGCGGAAGCGGACCGCGATTGAGACTTTACTTTGGCTAGCACGAAGCGAGTCTCGTTTCTTTCCGTAAGGACGGTGGAACCTCCGGGCCCGAAGGGTTCGGGGGTTTCGCGGTTCCGCAGGACCGAGGTTCAACAATTTTTGACGTAAGGGAGAGACACTCGTAAAACATGGGCGCACTCGCAAAAAGTCTTCTTCTCTTTGCGCTGAATTGGATCGACGCGCAGCTAACCCTCTTCTGGGTTCATACCAACATCGCCAGCGAAGGCAATGGCCTGATGAACCAATTGCTCAAAGTTGGCGATGCCCCTTTCTTATTGGTCAAGCTGGCCATCGGGGCTTTCGCGGCCTACACCCTCTATCGCTGTTCGCATCTCCCTCTGGCCCGTCGTGGAATGCAACTGGTGCTGGCAATCTATGTAGGGTTGATGCTGGCCCATGCCGCTACGGGCGTGTCAGCGCTCGGTTGGTCTGAACCACTGGCGATGATTACTTATTTCACGAAGGTACCCCAGGCGGTGATTAGCCTGCTGTCGTAAAGCCTGTTTGCCAAGGCAACCTCATCTCTCCTTTAGCTCCAAACAAGAATAGTTTCATGTTGGGTTCCCGGAACCTCGACACTCCCCGAGCGTTTTGCATATGCGGGTGACGCAACCGTAAAATAGCGTCGGCGCATCTCAGTCAAGGTGATTTGAAGGAGAATTAATATGTACAGACTTTCAGCACGGCAGATTTTGGTTATTGCCCTGGGCTCCGCACTCTTTGCCGCGATCGCTGTCGCGGGCTTTCAACAACTGTCGGGACGCTTTCAGCTTTTAGGATCGGCTTCCGTCTCGACACCGACAGGCATTACCGATCCTTCGCTGGCGGCCGACGAGCAGAACAATATTGAAGTTTATAAAGCGGCGTCGCCGGGGGTCGTCTATATCCAGTCCACGACGATGACTCGAGATTTCTTTGGGATGTTTTCCCGCCCCGTCGAGGGCGCCGGGTCAGGTTCAGTTATCGACGAGCAGGGAGACATTCTCACCAACTACCACGTGATCGCCGATGCCGAAAAGCTTACGGTTAGTTTTGGCAGCGGTAAGGCTTATACAGCAAAGGTAGTTGGTCGCGATCCGGATACAGACCTGGCGGTTATTAAGCTACTGGAAACACCAAAGGAAAGTTTGACCGTCGTGCCTCTGGGCGACTCTGACAAACTCATCGTGGGACAGAAAGTTCTGGCCATCGGAAATCCTTTTGGTCTCGATCGGACGCTTACGACTGGAGTTATCAGCGGTTTGCAGCGCCCTATTCAAGCGCAGAACGGTAGAAAAATTGAGGGCGCGATTCAAACTGATGCTTCGATTAACCCGGGGAATTCAGGCGGCCCGTTGCTGGACTCGCACGGGCGCATGATCGGAATTAACTCTCAAATAGAGTCTACGTCCGGATCATCCGCGGGCGTGGGCTTTGCGATTCCAGTGAATATCGCCAAACGAATTGTTCCCCTGCTTATTCGCGATGGCGAAATCCGCCGGCCCAAACTGGGTATTGCGCCACGCGATGTCGAGTCGTTGGGCAAGCAGATGCAATTACCCGTTTCATCCGGTGTCCTAATCGTGAGCGTCCAACCTGGGAGCCCGGCCGCTAATGCGGGCCTTCGCGGTGTGGTTCAAACCGAAGACGGCGACCTCGAGCTCGGCGATATAATCGTGGGGATTGACGGCGAAAAGGTCGACACCAACGACGATCTCTATAAGATTCTCGACAAGCATAAGGTCGGTGACAACATTAATGTAGAGGTCTTCCGGCAAAGTCGCCGAACCAGCGTACCTGTGCGGCTAACCGAAGCGCCCACCCAGCGTCGTAACGGTCGCGAATAGACTCCCGCAGTCGCCCAATAGAAAAAACGCGCGTCGGAAAGCCGGCGCGCGTTTTCGTTTTGACACGGCGACTCGTCACCGCTCTTGTCCGTCAAGGTGCTACCAGGGAATCCGATCTTTACGCAGCGAGAAGTAGACGGGGCATGTTAACCCGGGGGCCAGGTCATTTCGCGTCCGCCGAGCACGTGAACGTGAAGGTGTGAAACTGACTGGCCTGCGCCGGCCCCGGTGTTAATGACCGTGCGATAGCCGCCGCTCTCAGAGAGGCCGTGCTCGTAAGCCACCCGCGCCGAAATGCGCAGCAGGTGACCAAGCAGGGATTCGTCCTTCTGCGAAGCGTCATCGAGGGATTCCATGTGTTCGCGGGGAATCACGAGTAAATGCGTGGGCGCCTGCGGATTAATGTCGCGAATGACGACACTACGATTGTCTTGATAAATCACGTCGGCCGCAGCAGTGCCCGCTAGAATCTTACAAAAGAGGCAATCGGTCTCATTCATGGGCAGATAATAACACAGACCTTTCTTCAGTCTCAGTTACGCGAGCCGCATAAACCAATTTCACTTCACGCAGCCTCTTCTTCCTGGGCCTGCAGTGGTGAGGTGACTGATTCGCGGAGGCGTTCGATGTCCGCGCCGACTTTTTTCAGCTTGGTTTCAATTTTTTCGTAGCCGCGATCGATGTGATAGACACGATCGATTACGGTCTCGCCGTCGGCCACCAGACCGGCCAGCACCAGCGATGCCGAGGCTCTCAAATCGGAAGCCTGCACGCGCGCCCCGATAAGGGCGCTGGGCCCGTCGACAATAGCTTGATCGTGGCTGATCTGAATTCGCGCGCCCATGCGTTGCAGTTCGGAAGCATGCATGAACCGGTTCTCGAAGATGGTTTCGGTAATCACTGAGCGGCCGTTGGCCTGACTCATCAGAGTCATGTATTGAGCCTGCATGTCAGTCGGAAAGCCCGGGTAGGGTTCGGTGCTCAGGTCCCCGGCTCTCAGTCCCCGCGGGCCACAGCGCACATGCAGGGTGCTCTGGTTTATCTCTTCGATCTCGACTCCGACCTCCCGCAGCTTGCCAATAATTCGGTTGCAGTGCTCGGGATTACAGTCTTTGATCTCCAACTCACCTTTGGTAATCGCTGCGGCGGCAATGAATGTTCCGGTTTCAATGCGATCGGGAATAATTGTGTGCTCGGCACCGCCCAGCGCCTCGACGCCGTCGATTTGAATCGTCTGCGTGCCGGCGCCTCGGACGCGCGCGCCCATCTTATTAAGAAGTTCCGCCAGGTCCCGCACTTCCGGTTCGCGCGCGGCATTGTGAATAGTCGTCTGTCCGCGCGCCAGCGTCGCCGCCATCATCAAGTTCTCAGTTCCAGTCACTGAAATCTTTTCGAAACTGATCTCTGCGCCCACTAAGCCATCCTGCGGCGCGCGCGCCACCACGTCGCCGGCTTCAAGAAAGACGTTTGCGCCCAGTTTTGTAAAACCCGCCAGATGCAAATCGATCGGACGCGCGCCGATGGCACATCCACCTGGCAGCGAGACGCGCGCCTTTCCGAAACGCGCGAGCAAAGGGCCCAGCACCAGCACGGAAGCTCGCATCGTTTTCACCAGCTCGTAGGGCGCGGCCATGATCTCGATATTTGCAGCTGATATTTTGTGTGTGCGCAGTTCCGGGGTCAGTACGTGCGCGCCAATGTCTTCGAGCAAACGCCGCTGCGTAATGATGTCGCGAACATAAGGAATATTGTGGAGAGTGATTGTCTCAGGCGTAAGAATTGCCGCGGCCATGCACGGCAGAGCGGAGTTCTTCGCGCCGCTGATCGAGACGAGACCTTTAATGGCGTTGCCGCCGCGAATGCGAAATTTTTCCACGCCAGAAGATTAATTGAAAACCTGAAGAACCGCGAGCGCGGCCGTTAGTGCGAGGGAGCCGCGCGGAGCCCAATCGCTTCAGCTATTTCTGCGGCGAGTTCATCCGCGCTCCTCTTACTAGTGACTCCGACGCGAAGGTGGGCGAGCCGGTACAGCGGATGGCGCTGGTCATACAGCTGACGAGCCGTGACTTCGTCGAGGGCTAATGGACGAGGCACGGGATGATTCGTGATTCGTTGCCAGCACAGATCGAAGGGAGCGTCGAGAAACACTGCGATGCATCCATGCTTGTTTATTAGATCGCGATTTCTCTCAAGCGTCCAGGCGCCGCCGCCGAGCGCAATAATGCGCGGCGTTTGTCGATCGAGAATTAACTGAAGGGCCGCAGTTTCGGCATCGCGGAAACTCGACTCTCCTTGCTCGTTGATTAAGTCAGGCACGCTCATGTTTTGTTGGGCGGAAACGATAGCGTCCAAATCGGCCAGACCGCAGTCCAGACGAGCGGCGAGAGCTTTCGCCACGGTCGTTTTTCCGCAGCCCATGAAGCCAACAATGACGATGCGACGATCCATGATGGAGCACGGGCGTCCTGCCCGCCCAGCGAGGCCTGGCCCCGTTGATAATCTAACTTAGACTTCCTCTCGGAAGACAAAGCCCTTTGCCCGTCAGGCCGGCAAGGCCGCGACCAAGTCCCGAAAACGTCATCTCTCAACCACTGATTCAAGCAGTTCGAAGAACTCCGGGAACGAAACGGCGACGCAGTCCGAATCCCCGATTTCGGTTTCGCCTTCGGCGACGAGTCCAGCGACCGTAAAGGCCATCGCGATCCGATGATCGCCGCGCGGATCAATCTTAGCTCCGCGTAAGCGCGCGGGACCAGCGACGCGCAAGCCGTCAGCGAACTCTTCGACAACGGCGCCCATCGCTCGAAGGTTCTGCGCAGTAGTGGCGATGCGATCGGATTCTTTTACTCGCAGTTCGGCGGCGTCGCGAATCTCTATTCCGCCTTCGATTTGCGAGCCAACCACTGCGAGCAGCGGAAGTTCGTCGATCAACTGCGGCACGACCAATCCTCCTATCGTCACAGGCAATTCTGGCGTTCTCAATTGCTTTCGCGGGCCCTCAACTCGAATTATTCCAACGGGCTCGTGGTTGACCTCACGACCATTGGTGACCACGATTTCCAACCCAAGCGCTTGCAAACGCTCCAGGAAGACCACCCGCGTTGGATTCACACCTACATCGCTAGTCTCGAGAGACGATCCCGGAATCAGAGCGGCTGCGGCGATAAAGTATGCCGCGGAAGAAATGTCACCGGGAATCGAAACTCGTTGAGCGGTCAAGCGGGCTGGGCCATTGACTGCCGCGACGTGGGCATTCTCTCCTTCACGTTCGGCATCGCCCGTTTGAACCTGCACACCAAAACTGCTCAACATTCGTTCGGTATGATCCCGCGTGGTTTGGTTCTCAATAACTTCCGTGCGCCCTCTGACGCTCAGCCCCGCCAGCAGGATACAAGACTTTACCTGCGCGCTGGCCACCAGCAATTCATAACTAATCGCATCCAGACCTTTGTGCCCGTGAATAAGCAGTGGCGCCCGGCCGCCGTCTGACGAGATTCGCGCCCCCATCATCTGGAGCGGTTCAATGATTCGCTGCATTGGACGGGAGCGCAACGACTCGTCCCCGGTCAATGTTGAATTAAAGTCCTGCCCGGCAAGAATTCCCGCGAGCAAACGCATCGTCGTGCCGCTGTTGCCGCACTCGAGCGGCGCTTGCGGCGCTTGCAATCCGTCAGAGCCGACGCCGGTTATCAAGAGGTTCTCGTTTTCGCGCTCGATTGAAACGCCCAACTGTTTGAGACAGGCGAGGGTGGCGGCACAGTCTGCACTGGTCGAGAAATTCGTAATTGACGAAGTTCCCTCCGCCAGCGCCGCAAACATGGCGGCACGATGCGAGATCGATTTGTCCCCCGGCATTAGTATCCGCCCGCGAATTGCCCTGGCCCCGCGAATGATCATGCGTGAATCTTAACCTCTCTGGAAACTCGGGCGATAGTGGGCCGGCAAGATGCCGGCGTTCCGCAGGCAGGATGCCTGCGCTCCAGACCCAACTTCTTGACAGGCGACCAGCGGCCATGTTAAACGTCCGTCTTCCGTTTGCGAGTGGATAGCAGCAGCCAAAACGCGATTCCCGGCGAGAAAGGCCGCGCCCTTTTGTGACCGAACAAACGACTCGACTCGTTTTGCCCAGCCACATTGAGGCTGTTGCTGATGCTGCTGCCGCTCTGACGGATTTCGTCAAGAGCTGCGGCCTCGATGAACAGGCTGCGTTTGGTATCGACATGGCGGTGCGCGAAGCTGTTACTAACGCGATGGTGCACGGCAATCAGGAAGACGAAGCCAAGTCAGTTGAAGTAATCTTTAGCTGCCTGGAAAATGCTTTGGAGATCGAAGTCCGGGACCAGGGTGTCGGTTTCGACCCGGCGGACGTGCCCGATCCAACCGAGCCGGCAAACATCTTGAAACCTTCAGGCCGCGGTATTTTCCTGATGCGCACTTTTATGGACGAGGTCGAATGGTCCGCGCGACCCGGGGGCGGCATGGCAGTGCGGCTAGTGAAGAAATTTTAAAAATCCGATAGGAGATCCTCGATCATGGCAGAACTTAGTATCCAAGAGCGGCAGGCCGGAGACGTAACCGTCCTCGACATGAAGGGTCGCATCACAATCGGCGAAGGTAGCGTAGCTTTGCGCAGCGCTATTCGTCGCTTGCTGGAAGAAGGAAAGAAAAATATCCTGCTCAACCTCGCCGGTGTCGGTTATATCGATTCGAGCGGTATCGGCGAGTTGGTGTCGAGCTATACAGCGATCAATAAAGAAGGCGGACAACTCAAGCTGCTCAGTCTTACGCAAAAGCTTCAGGACCTGCTTACCATCACAAAGTTGCTAACCGTCTTTGACGCTTACGACACTGAAGCAGACGCTCTCAGCAATTTTAAGTAACCAGCCGGGGACATATCGAACTTACTAATGCCGGTAGCCGTATAATGACTGACCGCAAACCAGGAGATTGCAGCAATGGCTCAGCTTAATATCAAACAGCGCCAGGCCGGTGACGTGGCGATTCTCGATCTCGACGGCGAGGTTCGGATGGGTGACAGTGCTACTGCATTACGTGGCGCGATTAGAGGTCTGGTTGCCGGCGGCAACCAAAAGATTCTTTTGAACCTGGCGGGCGTAAAGTATATCGACTCGAGCGGCATTGGCGAACTGATAGCCAATTACACTACGGTAGGCCGCAGCGGTGGCCAGCTGAAACTATTGAATCTGACTGAAAAAGTGCAGGACCTGTTGGTAATCACAAAACTGCTGACTGTCTTTGATGTTTACGAAGAAGAGGCTGAAGCCTTAAGCAGTTTTAAGTAACCCGCGCGCTCAAAATCTTCCGCTATGTCCTGGTGTTTGTTCCGGGAACGGCCCAGTAATTCGCTGGGCCGTTTGCGTCTTTCAAAGCCTGCAGCTGATATTATTTGAACGTGAGCCGTACTAAATTTGATCGGGCCGCCGGCGAGGCGCTGGCGCAAGCTGTTCGCGAGATCGAGAGCGATACCGATGCCGAGATCGTCATCGTGGTGCGCGGGCGGTCTGGTAGCTATCGTCACGCCGATTATTTATGCGGAGCGATCGTTGCTCTGATCGCTCTCATCTTCGTGCTGTTCTCCCCCTTCGAATTCCACACCTATTGGGTGCCGGTCGATGTCGCGGTATTGTTCATTGCCGGCGCCTTTGTGTGTTCGCGCACCGATGCGATCAGGCGAATACTTACGAGCAGGGAATTTCGCGCAAAGGCCGCGCGGACCGGCGCCGCCGCGATGTTTTATGAAGCCGGCATCGCCAACACTTCTGCCGAGAACGGCCTGCTGATTTATCTTTCGCTGCTTGAACGGCGTTTGGAAGTGATCGCCGATCGCGGCATCCTCAAAGCCATACCCGCGTTGCAGTGGAACAACTCAGTGTTCGCGCTAAAACGGATTGGCAGAAATCCCGAACCCGAAAACCTGATTAAGGCAGTGCGTGATCTGGGTTGCTTACTGGTGGAGCACATGCCCGCAACAGGAGAGAACCCAAACGAGTTGCCGGACGGTCCGCTCATTGAACTGAAATGAACTTGAACCGCTACGTAACCAAATTACGCCGTGTCGCGGTAATCGGTGGAATAGCTATGGCTACCCTGCTGTTCACCTCGGAAGTTCTCGCACGTGTCGGCGGCGGGGGATCTTACGGCGGTGGGGGAGGAAGCGGCGGCGGCGGCGGCGGAGGCGGCGCCGGAGCGCTGGTTTACCTGCTGGTTCGATTTCTGCTTTGGTTGACGATCGAACATCCGGTAATTGGAATTCCGATCGATATCCTGGTCATCGCGCTGGTGATCTATTGGTTCGCGCGGCCATCGAGCAAAAAGCTGAGTCTGGATTCGCGTTCCATCTACACTCCGGATCCGGTCGCGACCGCGATCCAGCAACAGGGCTTCCAGCGCGAATTCAATCAACTGCGGCGCTTCGATCCCAACTTCTCAGAAATTATTTTTACGGACTTTTGCTACGCCCTGTACGGACGATCGCATGAAGCGCGTGGACGCGGCCCCAAAGCTCTCGATGAGCTTTCTCCGTACCTGAGCGAGCCGGCCCGCGCTTCGCTCCTGCAGCTAAACCGACCCAACCTGAAAGCCGTCGAAGGAATCATTGTCGGCGCGATGCAGGTGGCAGACGTGCGTGGGCTTGATACTCCGACGGTGACCATCACCATCGATTTTGACGCCAACTATACTGAGTTCACCCCCCGGCCAAATGACCCGCGTGGGGAAATGAGCTATTACGTGCGTGAGCGCTGGGTGCTGGAACGCAAGCGTGACGTGCTGTCGCCGACTCCGGAAAACGCGACGGCCTTGCACTGTCCACGCTGCGGCGCAGCTTTACAGAAAGACACCGTCGGCGCGTGCGCGTTCTGCGGAACGAAGGTCGAAAGCGGCGAATTTCAATGGTATGTCCGCAGCATCAACACCTTGCAGCGCGAGGCGAAAGGACCTTTGCTGACTTCCGATGTGCCGGAAGTTGGCACGGACTATCCGACAATTGCTCAACCAAATTTCCCCGCGGTGCGCGTGGCTTTTGAACAGAATAATCCATCATTTTCATGGGCAGACTTCCAGGCCCGGGCCCGTTTGATCTTCAACGAGCTGCAGGCAGCCTGGTCCCTGCTTAATTGGGAACGCGCGCGGCCGCACGAGACCGACAATATTTTCCAGATGCATCGCTATTGGATTGACGCGTATCAACGGCAGGGTCTGCGCAACGCGCTCGACAAATGCCAGATCACTGCAATGCAGCCGGTCAAAATAAAGGTGGACGCTTTCTATAACGCAATCACTCTGCGGATCTTTGCGGAAGGATACGATTACACCATAGATAAGAACGGGCACGTGGTGGCCGGCTCTAATAAGAGCCTGCGTCGTTGGAGCGAATATTGGACCTTTATCCGTAATAGCAAAGCCAAAGCGGGACCGGCACATGCTGACTTAAACTGCCCGAATTGCGGGGCTCCTTTGAAAATAAACGCGACGGGCGTGTGCGAATTTTGCGCGGGCAAAGTGACTTCCGGAGAATTTGATTGGGTGCTTTCGAAGATCGAACAGGATGAAAGTTACGCCGGATAGTGACGGCTGCTGAGGGAGAGCACGAAAGTCCGTCACGTTCGCTTCAATCGAAAGTTGATGTGAGGTTCCCATTCCTCCTTAGCACAATTTGCCATAGATAGCGAGGTCTACTGGCCCAGTGTTTGCTGCGCCGGTCCCGGCGCACCTCAGAAAGCTTGACGCGTCCCGATCCGGCTTGCTAGACTCGACCCAGATCAAGATTTTCAGGGACAAACCCGAACACAAATCTCGCGTAGCTTTTTGTCAATAAGCCGCACATACGGCTTGCCAGGTGCACGCAAAACTTATCGGAGGGGATTATGGTAGGCTTCAAGGTCGGCCAGAAAGTTGTTTATCCAAACCACGGTATCGGCACAATCGAACAGATCGAGCAGAAGCAAATCGGAGCGATAGCGCTGCCGTTTTACACTCTGCGGCTGGCCGCAACCAATTCGTTGGTTCTGGTTCCAGTTTCAAATGCCAGCGAAGTCGGGTTGCGTCGTCCGATTACATCAGCCGAATGCGATACGCTCTTTAAGGCCTTATCCGGCGATTTTTCCACGCCTGCCAACGATTGGAAGGATCGCTTCAAGGACTTTTCCGACAAGATGCGCACCGGCAATATTTTTGAAGTAGCCGAAGTGCTCAAACACCTCCACTATCTGAGCCAGGTCAAACCGCTGTCGTTTCGTGAGCAGCGGATGTTTGAGCGATCTCGTTACCTGGTGGTATCGGAGCTCGCCGCAGTTTGCCGCCAACCCGAGTGCAACATCGAACCTCGCGTGGACCACGCCCTCGAGGAATCTCGAGCAAGGCACGAACGCCGGGCCAATGGTCCCGCTCGCGCCGCCGCCGCAGGCAGTTACTGAAACCAATCCGGAAACCGATTAATCGTGCTCTATGCCGCGTCGCCATCGCCCGCCTGATGGGCCGGTTTGATGGGCGTGATAAGATGTGGGCACGGTTGCACCCGCTTTATTCGTTCAAACAAGATGGATGATCCTGCTAGTTATTTCCTGGTTTCACTGATTGATGCCGCCCCGCACTCAAATACGCTGCTGAAAATTCTGGCGAAACTCTGCGCGGTCCTTTTTTTTGTGGGCGCGAACGCGTTCTTTGTCGCGGCCGAGTTCGCTTTGGTATCAGTGCGCCGGCCCCGGCTCGAGGCTCGGGCGGCGGCGGGGAATCATCGCGCCCAAGCGGCCCTACGCCTGCTTGCCGATCCGACTTCCTTCATCTCGGCAACGCAACTTGGAATTACTATCGCATCGCTCGCCTTGGGCTGGATCGGGGAACCGACGATTGCTTCCATACTCGAGCCGATCTCTTCGCGGATTGCCTCGGTCGGAAGGGCGGGGTACGTCGCCCACCTCCTGGCGATAATCATAGCTTTTGCCGCTATTACCTTTCTTCACATTGTGCTGGGCGAGTTAATGCCGAAGATGTTCGCGCTGGAACGCGCCGAGGGCTTCGCCTTGATCGCGGCCCGCCCGCTGGAAATATTCGCGAAAGTCTTTCGCTATCCGCTTTGGGTTTTCAATCGTACCGGCACTGCGCTGGGCCGCCTGCTGGGACTTAAGTCATCGCTGCAACACGCCGCCGTGTACAGCGAAGCCGAGCTGCGCCAGTTGGTGGATATCTCTCGCGAAAGCGGCCATCTGCGCGCTGAAGAACGACGCCTGATTCATCGGGTCTTTGAATTCTCAGATACCTTAGTGCGCGAAGCGATGGTGCCGCGCCCGGCGATCGCGGGCATTTCGGCTGACTGCTCGCTCGAAAAGATCACCCAGGCGTTTCAGCAACATCGGTATTCGCGCCTGCCGGTGTACCAGGGATCGCTGGATAATGTGGTGGGGTTCATCCATAGCAAGGACTTAATCCCTTATCTCTTGCGGCCCCAGGATTTTCGGCTCGAATACGTACTGCAATCACCGATGTATGTAGTCGACACGGCGCGCCTGGAAGATGTGCTGCGCCAGATGCAAAAAGCAAAGACTCATTTCGGATTTGTAGTTGACGAGCACGGCGGCGTCGAAGGCATTATTACGCTCGAAGATTTGCTCGAAGAGATTGTCGGCGACATCTCGGACGAACATGATGAAGAAGTAAACGAGCAGATTTCCCAGATTGACGAACACACTTATCTTCTGGACGGATCGCTGGCGGTTCGCGATCTCAATCGCCGTTTGAAGACTTCGGTTCCTGAGTCCGAGGCCTATACCACTATTGGCGGATTCCTGATGACAGTGGCCGGCCACGTCCTCCAGCCGGATGAAGTGATTGAAAGCGACGGACTGCGCTTTCACATCGAGAAAGTTGAACGCCGGCGCCTGCTCCTGGTACGGCTGGAATTGTCGATGGGAGAAGCTTCAGAGACCGTATCAGGTTCGGCGAAAGCCGCTGGGTAAGGGCCTAACTTTCCCTTGCCTGGAAGAGATTACTGCTAAAGAGCCGCTGCGAATCCAGCCATGTTTTCTCCAGCCCAAAGCCGCTCTGCGAACCCATTTGGGCCAGTCCATCCAGATCAAATTTGTATGAGTGCTCCATGTGCATCCACTCCCCGGCCGCGAAATCAACAGACATATCGAGGCTGCTGATCGTGACCGACTGGGACCGCAAGCTTTCCAGGTAGACTTCGACGGCACCGTCCTTGTCCTTATATACGGACCTTAATCCGAATGCCCACAGGTCGAAATTACCACCCAGTTCCCGATTGATTCGGGCCAGTTCATTTACTATAAACGCGCGCGTGACACCGAGCGCATCGTTGTACGCGGCTTCGAGCGTTGCGCGATCCTTCTTTAAATCCGCGCCTAAAAGCAGTGCATCGCCGGGACGCATCGTGCGCCGAATCGCCTGCAGAAAAGAAAGCGCTTCGTCCTTCTCAAAATTTCCGATGTTCGAGCCCAGAAACAAAGTCAATGCAGGACCGGAAGGAAGTGGCTGCATTGCGGCTAGTCCTTCCAGATAGTCGGCAGCGTAAGCTTCGATCCGCAGCACTGGATAAGCTGCGAGCAGCGCCCGTGAGCTCTTCTCCAAAGCCGAGGCCGAAATATCGACTGGGATAAAGAGCAGCTCGCTCTGTTGGCGCAACAACGCTTCGATAATCTTGCGGGTTTTGTCGGCGCTGCCGCTCCCCAGTTCGATCAGCGTCCGGCAACCGGGCACACCCGCAACCATCTCATCGGCATGACGAGTTAGGATCTCGTTCTCGGCGCGGGTCGGGTAATACTCATCGACGTGGCAGATCGCATCGAACAATCGCGAGCCCAGCGAGTCGTAAAGATACTTTGGGAAAAGTTGCTTCGGATTTGACGAGAGCCCGCGGCGAACGTCTTCGGCAAATTCCGCGTTGCCGTTCCGGCGCGCCAGATCATGAATAATCAATCGCGCGCGGGACTCTTCGGGTTTGGTTTGCGCTGACACGTTTTCCTCTACGGCTGTGCCCCACCGGGAGCAAAGAATGCGAATTAGCTCTTGGATTAGGCGGGTGGCGCATTATACGCGGGTGCCACCACGAACAGAAAGGGCAGCCGAGCGCTAACTCGACTGCCCCCACTTCGTGGCTGTGTTTAGTCAGGCGATCCGTTCCGACGGTCGCACTGAATGCATCAG
The DNA here is from genome assembly GCA_035601635.1 of Pyrinomonadaceae bacterium. Taxonomy (GTDB): domain Bacteria; phylum Acidobacteriota; class Blastocatellia; order Pyrinomonadales; family Pyrinomonadaceae; genus UBA11740. The sequence continues at coordinate 3,697 of DATNNY010000476.1, read as the reverse complement.
ATAATGATCACCCGGGATCCTGTGCGCGCACGCGGCGCTTTGCCGGGCACCGTCACATCGATTCGCGGAGTAGCCGGAATGACGATGCGCGGAATCTCAATGTTCATTTCCGGTATCGCCGGCACCTGGACCGATGGAATGACAATCCGCCGGTTACCAATAGTGCCCGGACGCATAATCGTCGGCTCCTTACTCTTCTCCGGAGTAAGATTGATGTTGAGTGAATTGTGTTCGCGCAGGATTGTCAGCGATATTTCGCCGTCTTCTTTCTTGTTGATAGCCCGCACGATGTCTCCGGAGGAGTTGACCTTCTCACCATCGACTGCCGTAATCACATCGCCGGCCCTTAATCCGGCGTTAGCTGCGGGACTGTTCTCGCTTACTGAAGTGATCAGCAAGCCGCCGTCCTTTGCTCCAAAATAATCCGCGAGTTGCCTGGTTAATGTTTGGGTGCTGACGCCGATGCGCCGGTTTGCGCCAAAGTTAAAAACAAAGTTTCCGTCGCCAGCCTTGATTTGCGGCCAGTCTTTCTCAATGTCTTTCAGCACGTCGTCACGAATCCCGGCACCCATGAGATTTTTCATGTTCTGTTTGGACAGCGTGGCGCTAATCTCCTGTTCGGCGCCGCCGCGGCTGATCGTGATCCGCACAGACTGATCAGGAGAAGATTCACTGACCAGACGGCTCAGCTTGCGCGCGCTGGTTACGGATTCTCCGTCAAAACGGAGAATGACGTCGTCTCTCTTCAAGCCCGCTTTTTCGGCGGGGCTGTCTTTGACTACCTGAGTCACGCCGACGCCGCGCACTTCGCGCATGCCATAGCGGCCCATGTTTTCTTTGCTGATATCTTCAGTGCCCACGCCCAGGAACGTTCCGCCCGCGAGCAGAATGGAAAACGTCTTGTCAGCATTTGCCGGCTCCTGGTCGTTATCGTCGAGCAGCGCCAGGGGAGCGGTCGCTGCCGCCTCCTGGGCATAGACAATTCCGCCGGCAATCGCGCCAACGCCAATAATCACAGCCATTATTAAGGCTAGTTTGTTTCGGGTCATATCCAATCCTCCGGAAAGATTTTAAACCTTCCACGCCGACGTATCGAAAGGGTTCCAAATTTTCCCATGGATCCGAGGTCAGAACCGGGAGCGGTAGCGAACGGCAACTCCTACAAGGCCCGAGATCATCGGGACGACCCGGTCGCTAACACTCCCGGTACTGACCTTACCGCCTGGCCGTCGATAAGATTTTGAAGGGCGGCCGTCCCAAACGGCTCGATGGGCGGGCCGAGTTCCCGGATTGGGCTTTGCTAAGAGAGCCTGCGATAGACTTCGCGGCCATCACCCATTTCCATCGCCAGCTTGCCTTCCGAATGCGCGTAGTCAAGATGCGCTACGGCTTCGGAGACGCCCAGAAATCTATGAACGTCGTCGGTCCCGGGAAACATCGCGCGCGACACGTCCCAGGCGCTGGCGCCCTCGGCAGGGACCATGCGAATGATTTGTAACTGACGTTCATCTATCGCGCGCAGGTAACGATTAAAGAGTTCTTCGTAGTCCTGCACCGAGTCACCATGGCCACCCAGCACCAGCGTCGGCGCCAGAGCGCGCACGCGCGCGAGGCTGACCAGATATTCTGCGAGCGAGCGAAAGCGTCGGGTCGGATCGATTGGGTCAGGGGAGAGCATTGGGTTCGGCGTGATGCGTTTCAGCACGCAGTCGCCGGCAATCACCGTCCGATCCGCGTGCCGGATAAACGAGCAGGAGCCCGGCGTGTGGCCGGGAGTGTGCACCACCTGCAAGGCGCCGGATTCAAACTCGATCTCGGCCTCATCGGTTAGCTGGTCACAGTGGTCGTCGTCGAGCGAGTCAGCATACTGGCGCACTCCTTCGTACATCCTGCGCATGACTTCTACTTCGTCGAGGGGCACTCCGGCGCGCATTAGCAGTTGGCGGGTCTCGTCGTACTCCAAACGTCCGGCCCGGTGACCAGTTTCCCATCCGTGCACCAGCACTTCGGCATCCTTCGCTTCATCGCGCAACGCGCGCGCCAATCCGCAATGGTCCTCGTGCGCATGCGTGAGCACGATACGCCGAATGTCTGAGACTGACAGACCCTCTTTTCGCAAGGCTGCGCGCAGAGTCTCGACCGCTTCTTTGGTCTTGGGTCCGGTGTCGATCAGCGTAATGGGATCTTCCGGGATGAGATAGACGTTGACGGGGCCGATGTAGAATGGGGTTGGTAGAGAGATGGGGACAATCTTCATAAGGAATTTCAGATCTGAAATTTCAAATCTCAAATCTGAGATTTCAGATTAAGGAGCTTTGCGATTGCGAATCTCGGCCAGCTCTTTCAAGAACTCTTCTCTTTCGCGAGCGGCTTTTGATTGGCGTTTCGTCTTCTCTGTCAGATAACGCTGTCCTCGAATGTCTGAGTTTTGCAGGGAATCTGCCCAGGCTCGGAGCTGACGAGAGATGTTCTCTGCTTTGATTTCAAATTTGAAATCTCAAATTTCAAATCATCAATGTTGGGCAAGCGCTCAAGCAAGCACAACATTGATCTCGTCTCTCCCGCCGACCCGCGCGAAATGTAGATGAAGGTTAACAGCTCCGGCGTAGTGCCACGCTCAAACCCTTCCGCGATGTTGTTCGAAATTGAAACTGCCGCGCGCTCCAATTGGTTTCGAAGACTCGCATAACTCTTGAATGTCGGCTTACCAGTGAGCGCAAACACGCCCACCGCCAATTCAATCGCCGCTTTCCAAACAGGTAACTCTTCGAACCTGTTGTATTTCATTGGGCCATTTCCTGCGCCAGAAGCAATGTCGTTCGTCCTAACTTCCTCCGCCTTAGCTGAGAGAAGTCGAGCAAACTTGCGCGGGATTGTAGCTCGGGATTTGAGATCTCAAATTTGAAATTTCAAATCAGGAGATAGGCCCCAGTTTCTAAACGGCTTACTACGACCAGCAAATATTTCAAGACCAGCGCGGCTCCCAAATTGGAAATCGGCAATCGCCAATGTTCTAGTACACATACCGGTTCGCTTCGATCATCGCATTCGCGATGCCCTGGCGCGCGGCCACTGTGTTCATAGGCGTCATCTTAGTGAACCGGCGTAACGCCGCCAGCAAAGTGCGCAGCTCATCACCCTCCGCCATCGCCGCTAGAGTATTTTTCGCGGCTGCTTCAATCCGCTCGATCGCATCGTTACAAAAGACGCGCGTCATCTCGACGTACGGAGCGGCCGAGCTCTCCCCGTGGGCCGCCGCCATTTTCTTAGTCCGCAAGATCGCCGATTCCATCGCGTACGTGTCCATGATGATGTCGGCCACGCTCATCAGAATCTCCTGCTGATCAGAGAGTCCCAACATGTACTTCTGGGCGGCGGTGCCCAGCGTCATTAACGCAACCTTCTTGGCGTTCTGCGTCATCTTGTGCTCGGTAGCCAGCACACTTTCGTCGAGTTCGAAGCTGGCCATCGAGGGCGAAAGAATCTCGTCCATCAACGCCTGGGCAGCGGGCAAAAGCGCGAGCCGTCCACTCAGCGCCGCCTTCATCAAGCGGCCAGGTATCAGCATGCGATTGATTTCGTTAGTGCCTTCGAAAATCCGGTTGATACGGGTGTCGCGATAAGCGCGCTCAGCCGGATAATCAGCCGAGTATCCATACCCGCCAAAGATCTGCACCATCTCATCGGTGACAAAGTC
>DATNNY010000475.1:0-2217 GCA_035601635.1 Pyrinomonadaceae bacterium | reverse complement strand
GGGCGCTTTACCATCTTGAGGCGGGTGCCGCGTTCGCTGTACTCGACTTCGTCCATGATGTTGTAAATCAGCAGCACACCGCGGCCGTTGGATTTGAATAGGTTGGCCGGGTCCCGCGGATCCGGAATATCGTGTACATCGAAACCTTCGCCTTCATCTTCGACGGTGAAGATAGCTTCGTGGGCGGACAACTCAGCGGTGACGCGCAACAACTTTGACGGATCGTTTCGATTGCCGTGCTTCACGGCGTTGACAAAGGCTTCGTCCAGCGCGACGAACAGATTCGATTGCTCGATTTTGATCAAGCCCAATTTGGCTACGCGATCCAGCAGGTACTCAAGCACGACATTCATCAGCGTGAGATCGCTAGGCAGTTCCAGGTCGATCTTTTCCCGCACGGCTTTCTGATCGGGATCGATCCGCCTCAGCTTGAACAGGAGAGTCTTCTCGATGATGTCGTGTAGTTCGGTAATTGTGCGGCGCGCCTGCAGACTGGTAACGCCCATCTTGAACGAGCGCACGCTCTCGGCCTCAGTTGCCGGATCGTGATCGATCAGATCGCTGACCATCAAATCGAAACGGTCCAGGTCGGCGCGAGCCAGGGCCCTGTCTCGCTCGTCCTCCAACGTCACTTCATGGCCGAGCTGGTTCAGCTCGCGGGCCAAACCGGCACGAACGTCCTTGTTATGCTCAACGATCAGGACGCGGCACTTGTCATGACTGCTCTGGACCATCTAGTCGAAAATTTCGGCGGCGGAGAGATTAGCCGAAGGCCTTCCTTGCTTTGGAATACGAAAGATTCGCCGATCGCGTTGCAGAATATATCAGAGGAAGTGGGACGTGACGAGTAAAGGAAGGCCATTCACGCTTTGGTGGTCGATGAAAGCGACGGCCCTGCGCTCTCTCTCGTCCGTCTGCTGGTAGGTGCACTATGCTATAAGCATTCATTCCCCTTCCATGAGTGTGGTTGACGCTCGCCTGGAGGCAACGAAAAGGGTGATCGCACTGCGAATAGAAGTCGATGCTCTGCGGCAAGCATTGTCAGATGACTACCGAAAGACATACGTTCCATAAGAATTACGAAGCGCTCGTTACAGAACCGGAAGCGGTAGCGACCGGATCGAGCACTCACCTGCGTCCTAGAGGTCTCTTTCGCCACGAAATTGTAAATCGAAGGTTGAACCTAGGATCCGGTCGCTACCGCTCCCGGTTCTGTAACGAATCTGCCCACAACGTTCAGTGACATCAGCTCCCGGATTGAAACTTCGCGATTACCTTTGGATTGCAAAGCTCGATCTAGACTTTAGAAACCAATCAACCGAACAGGTTCTTCTCACTTGCCACTTCTAACCGGTGGTGCGTTACACTCTCGCTTCCGCCGATGCGCAAATCCAATCTACAAATTAACGTCGAGTACCTGATAGCCCGTTCGCTCCTGACGCTTTTCGGTTGGCTACCGCTGCGGGCGGCGCTCTTTGTGGGCTCAGAGTTAGGCCGCGCCGGCTACTATTTCTCCGGCCGGTTGCGGCGCACCGGTCTTCGCAATTTAGAGTTGGCGCTACCCGAATTGGATCAGAATGAGCGCCGGCGTTTACTGCGCGGTTGTTTTGAGAATCTGGGCCGGCTGCTGGGAATCTTCAGCCAGTTCGCGACCGCCGACTCGCGGACTCTGCAGAGTTTGATTGAGTGCGAAGGTTTGGAACACATCGACACGGCCCGTGCCCGCGGCCGGGGAATCATTCTTTTCACCGGGCATGTCGGGGCCTGGGAACTTTCGAGTTTTGCGCTCTCGCTGTTCGGTTATCCTTTGAGCTTTCTGGTGCGCCGCATCGATAATCCGAAGATTGAAACATTGGTCGAGGCGCGGCGCGCGCGACTCGGCAATCGCACGATCGACAAACGTTCGGCCGCCCGCGAGATGCTCCAGATTATGCAGGATGGCGGGACGCTCGGAATTCTGGTCGACTTGAATACCCTGGATCGGGAAGGAATCTTCGTCGACTTTTTTGGCGTACCGGCGTCGACCACTTTCATGCTGGCCAAGCTCGCTTTGCGCACCGGAGCTGCGGTGTTGCCGGTATTCGTTCCCTGGGATCCAGAGCGCCGGCGCTTCCTGCTGAAGATCGACGAACCTCTGTCTGTCGAACAGTCGGGCGATGATGAAGAAGATGTGCGCCGCCTGACCCAGTTGTTCACCGGCGTCGTCGAGAAATACGT
>DATNNY010000474.1:0-5688 GCA_035601635.1 Pyrinomonadaceae bacterium | reverse complement strand
ATATTCCACTCAGGATACCTACGATGGCTATTTGAGGAAGTGGATTCTCCCTCGCTGGCGGTCTTACCGTTTGTCTGAAGTCAAAGCTGTAGAAGTAGAGCGGTGGCTGAAGACCCTTTGTTTTTCTGACGGTGTTCCACTAGCGAAGGGCAGCAAGGCGAAGATCAGAAACATCATGAGTGCTCTCTACTCTCATGCGATTCGGTGGGAATGGGTTACCAAGAACCCTATCACCAGCGTTCGGCAGAGCGCAAAAAGAGAGAAGGTCCCCGAGGTCCTAACAGTCGACGAACTAGTCAGACTATTGGTCGCCATTCCAGAGCCTTTCCGTACGGCGGTCTTTCTGGACGGAGCAAGTGGTTTGCGAGTCGGCGAATTGTTGGGACTCAAATGGGAGGATGTGGATTTCAAGAAAAGTGTCATTTACATCCGGCGCTCGATTGTGAAGCAGAGAATTGGGCCGCCAAAAACCGAAGCTTCACAGAAACCAATTCCGATGAACTCGGAATTGGCGAAAGCACTTCGGCTCTGGAAGATGAAAACGATTTACCACGGTCCCAGCGACTGGGTGTACGCAAGTCCTGCTAAGAAAGGTACGCAGCCGTATTGGCCAAAGTCTATCTATCGCGTTTACATCAAGCGAGCAGCGGACAAAATTGGCTTAAGGAAGCGTATCGGCTGGCACACCTTCCGTCAAACGTTTGGGACGATCTTGAATGCCAATGGAGAGAACCCCAAAGTCATTCAGGAGCTCATGCGTCATGCCAATCTCAAGGTCACAATGGACACCTACGTCCAAGCTGTGACTGACGAAAAGCGAGAGGCGCAGAACAAGGTTGTAAAGATGATTCTTCCAGGCTTTCAGAGGGCGGCGATTTAGTTATTGGACTTTTCTGGACTCGCGGCGAAAAGGCAAGATCTCGTAAGTGATTGAAAGAATTGGCGTCCCGTACGGGAGTCGAACCCGTGTCGCCGCCGTGAAAGGGCGGTGTCCTAGGCCACTAGACGAACGGGACGCATTATTGTGATCGCTGTCAGGAAAGCGGAACAGTTACGGTAGCGTAGGGGAAAAGGCAGTGTCAAACGGCGCGAGACTAAGGCACTGATTCAGCTCCTGATTTGGCACGCGCATCTTGCGCGTGCCTTCACGGGCGGGCAGCTCATGCCACTTTTTCAAAACTGGAACAGTACTGAGACTAAAGCCTGTGCAGTCCCTCGATCAACTTATTCAAAGCGTCTTTATCAGACTCAGCGGCAAAGCCGAAGCGTAACGCAAATCCAATTTCAGCGACCGCGTAAACCACCTCGCCCCAAAGTGAGGCAACTTCTTCGGGGAAGTTTACCTCCAGGCGGATTAATTCACCGGGCTTAACTTCAGCGCTGGTCAACACAAAACAGCCCAACGCACTGAGATCAGAAACCGCACCACGCCCCTGGGTTTTCAAACCTTCCCAGCGGGCATTGAGATCGATACGCAGGCGTTCTGCTGCTCGTCGCTCTTGCATAACCTTAACTTCGCTCTATAATCTTGAGCTTCACTTTCCGAGTTGGATCGAGCCGCATACTTTAGCACATGGAGTTAACCCCAATGATTATCTTTCGTCACCTGTCCCATCTGGCGCTCGCGTGCGCGCTTTCCTTAACGGCCGGCGTTGTTGTGGCTCAGCATGACGTGGGCGGCGGCAGCACTAAAGACGCTGCTACCGGCGGTGACTCCAGTACCAGGGGCAGTCGCGCCCCAGTCAAACGGACGCGCGCTACCACGACCGCGGTGCGCCGGCCGCGGCCTCCGGTCAGGCGGGCGACCACTGCGGAACAATACAATCAACAGGGTGATGAACTTTTTGAAGCGAAGCAGTACGACGACGCGCTTGATCTTTATCTCAAAGCCGTGCAATTGAGGCCCATTGCCAGTGCTTACTATCACATCGGTTGGATCTACAATGATAAGGAGGACTACGATCAGGCAATTCCCGCACTGCAACAGTCCGCTCGCTTAAGCCCGAACGATGCAGTAGTTCTTAGCGAGTTGGGGTTTTCGTATCGCAGTTCGAAGCGCTACGGCGACGCCCTCGAAATGTATCGGCGCGTGATTTCCCTTAAACGCGATGATCCCGAACCCTATTATCACATTGGTTGGATCTACAACGATCAGGACCAATACGCGCAGGCAATCGAACCGCTAAGACAGGCCGTCGCCCTCAAAAGCAGCTATGCCGAGGCCTACGAAGAGCTCGGCTTTGCCAATTACAAACTCAACCGATCGCAGGAGGCAATCACTGCTTACCAATCTGCGGTGCAAATAAAGCCCGACTATGGCGCCGCCTATCTGGGATTGGGTGACACTTACTACTATCAGACCAAGCAATATCCACAGGCGCTGGAGGCTTACCGGCAGGGCGTGCGATTCAAAGACGACAACCCGACTGCTTTTTACAATCTAGCCTGGTGCTATAACGAGCTGAACCGATATGCCGAGGCGGCCGCAGCGGCGAAACGAGCGGTCGCACTCAAGGCTGATTATGCTGAAGCGTTGTTTGAATTGGGATTCGCCAATCGAAAGCTCGGCGAAGCACAGCAGAATTCGCGTCTCTACAATGAAGCTATTGGTAACTATCGCGAAGCGATCAGGCTAAAGCCGGGTTATGGCCTGGCATACACAGGTCTGGGAGATGTTTATTACAGCGATCTCAAGCAATACTCGGAAGCAATCGCCGCCTACGAACAATCGATTCGTATTTCCCCAAACAACGTTCGCGTGCGATACAACCTGGGCTGGGCGTATAACGACCAGGAACGTTATGCCGAAGCCGCGACTCACCTGGGAGTAGCCGTACAACTGAAGCCCGAAGCATACGACGCGCACAGCGAGCTGGGATTTGCCTATTACAAGTTGGGACGTCTGCCCGCTGCCGTCGAAACGTTGCGCACGGCCATCCGACTCAAAGGCGATTATGCGACCGCTCATTACTATATGGGACTGGTCCACATTGCGCAGAAGAATAAGCAGGGCGCGCAGGCAGAATATGTAATTCTCCAAAGACTCGATCATGATCTGGCGCAGAAACTCTTTAATGCTGCTCCGCCGAACATGCGTAATTGAAGTTGGCGTCAAAGTTAAGTACGCCCCGCGTTGCCGGATCTGAAGCCCGACCGCAAGTGAGGGCCGCTCCTGGTTGCGCTCCCCTACGGTCGGCGCTTCTGACACGCTTGCCACAAAGCAGATGCCCACAGCCATCGTTCATCATCCGGTTTTCGAAAAGCACGACACCGGTCCCAATCATCCCGAGAGACCAGAGCGCTATCGCATCGTGATTGACGCATTGCGCGGCGATCCCGCCCTCTGGTCAGACGTCGTGGAGATCGAGGCCGCCGAAGCGCGACGCAGCGACATTCAAGCGTGTCACTCCCCGCAACACTTCAAACATGTGGAAGAAGCAGTCCGCGAGGGCAAGGGCTATCTTGATAACGACACCCTGGTCTCTGGTGATTCGCTCGAAGCGGCGCTGCGAGCCGCAGGCGCGGCCTGCCAGGCGATCGACGCGGTAATGGAAGGCGCGGCCAAAACGGCGTTTGTGCCGGTACGTCCTCCCGGACACCATGCGACACCGGACCGGGCGATGGGTTTTTGCCTCTTCAATAATGTGGCCGTCGCGGCGCGTTATGCGCAGAAGCGCTACAAAGAGATCGAGCGGGTGGCGATTCTGGATTGGGATGTGCACCACGGCAACGGCACGCAAGGCATCTTCTATGAAGATCCTTCCGTATTTTATTTTTCGATGCATCAGTATCCGTGGTACCCGGGCACAGGCACGCGCGCCGAGACCGGCCACGGCCGCGGGCGTGGCTATACCTTCAATATACCTTTGCGCGCCATGACGCCCACAAAGGATCAGCGCCGCGCTTTTGAATCGGCGATAGAAGAGATCGCCAACGACTTCACCCCTGATCTGGTGATCATATCGGCGGGGTTCGACGCACACAAAGGCGATCCGTTGGGACAGTTGCTCCTCGGTGATGAAGACTTTGTGGAGATGACGAGTGTCGTGAAAGAGTGGGCGGGCGAAGCCTGCGACGGCCGGGTCATCTCCAGCATGGAAGGCGGATATAATCTGGATACCCTGGGCGAGACGGTGCGGGCGCATGTGCGGGAGCTGCAGCGATCCTGAGCTATGGAGTGCGCCGGCAGAGCGAAGCGGCGACGGCGCTTTGGTTCGAAGTTTCGCCTTGAGGCGGCCAATCTTCCCTGAGTAAACCCGCCGAAAGGCGGCCCTCCAAACCATCCAAAGCCGTGTCTCCCGACTGGTCGGGATTGCCACCGCACTCAGGGTGTTTTGCTGTACAGCCGCGCACTCCTGGAGTAAACTCTGCTCAAGCTTACACAATAAAACTCAAGATAATTCCCGGGAGACAGCCATGCCAGATCTTGAAATCACTTGCGCCGAATGCGGAAATGCTTTCCCCTTTAGTGAACGAGAACAGGATTATTATCGCGAGCGCGGACTGACCCATCCGAAGCGTTGCAAACCCTGCCGCGATGCGCGCCGGGCGAACCTTGGAGGCGGAGGCCGGCAAGGCGGCGGAGTGGAACGCGAAAAATTTGAGATCACCTGCGATCAGTGCGGCAAACCCGACAGCGTGCCCTTTAAACCGGCGCCGGGCCGGCCGGTGCTCTGTAGTTCCTGCTTCAGTGCCAGTCGCGCGCAGAACCGCGGGGCTTGAACAGCGTATCCGAAGCCGCCGGTGAATCTATTCAGCAGAGCGGCCTAACGGCAATTCCCAGGTCCATTCGCATGATGTTGCTTCGCACCGTAGGTGCGAAATATTTATAGCCTGAAGCTGTTTGATGAAGAGTTAAATGAAGATGCCGCGTGCTATAAACATCGCGCTCCTTCGGAGCTTCGATCAAGATCAAACAACCACACTCAGCGCCAGCTTATGCCGCCGCGGTAATAATCACCGCCTGAATCCCCAACAGCTCCGAAAAGTCTTTCGTATAAATCGCGTCGATCTTGCGCGCGTTTCCCACGCACTCGACCAGCTCGTCGGTGGTCACAAAGCCGTCGCTGACCGCTTCGATGGCCCAGAGCGGCAGGTGCGCCGCCGTATGCAGGAGGTCTTCGATCAAACCGAGGTACTGCTCTTTGGTTTCGACGTAAGCATCCAGCCGTCCGGCGCGGTCTTTGGCCAACTCGCCCCAGAAACTCTTGCCCATGCGCAACCATTCTTCGCGCCAGGTCAGGACCCGCGCATTGCGACTGTCGCTGGAGCGGGTGGGGCGGGGAAGTCTTAAGAACAGAAGATCGGTGTCCTGAGTTTCAGCCAGAAAACTTCTGGCCGATTGGTTCGAACTGGTGTTTTTACGCAAGTTATTGAAAAGCGGCAGGGCCGTGTGCCAGACGCGCCGAAACACACTGGAAAGCGATAGAGGCTGGCGCAGATCCCGCGTGTCGAGATTGAATGAGAAAACGTAATCACCGACGGCCATACCGAGGGCCAGGGCCAGGGCGCGCTTGTAGGGCGACGTCAACCGGTCGGCGTTCGCGCGCAGATTGTCGAACCACCACGCGTCGGTTTCATTGAACCAGGTCAACAACGTGGGATTGCGAAAATAGCTTCGGGGCACATACGCGTCGTCCAGAAGGAGGTCGAGATCCGACTCGGTCAGTGTCTCGCAATTGTTTTCGA
>DATNNY010000473.1:0-5206 GCA_035601635.1 Pyrinomonadaceae bacterium | reverse complement strand
GTGCAATTCACCCGGCGCTCCAATCGGAACAGGCCTGAGCGATTCATCCAGCAGGTAAGCGGTCGCATTCGCAAGCGGCCGGCCGATCGGCACCATCTTTAGCCTGGTGCTTTCACCTTGCGGCCGCAGGTCGCACATCGTGACGGCGACAGTCGTCTCGGTTGGACCATAGGTGTTCACCAACCGCACCCGCTCGCCCACCCGATCGTGCCACGCAGCCACCCGATCAAACGCCGCCTTTTCTCCGCCGATAATCACCAGCCGCACCGCTTTCGGCATCTCCAGATCTACTTGATTCAAAGCGTCCGTCAGTTCATGCCAGTAAGCCGTGGGCAGATCCAGGACCGTTATGCGCCAAATCTCGCAGTAGTGCATGAAGTCGCGCGCGGAGCTGATCATTTCATCGGTTCGCAGCACGATCGTGGCGCCCTGAGTCAATGCCGGATAAATTTCTTCGACGCTAAGATCGAAACAGAGAGAAGCAAACTGCAGGACCCGATCAGCCGGTCCAATTTCGTAAGCAGCCGCCGCAGTAACAGTGAAGTTCACCAGCGACCGGTGTTCGATCATCACACCTTTGGGATTTCCGGTTGAGCCGGACGTGTAGATCACATAAGCAAGATTCGCCGGACCGACGTTCAGAGTTGGGCTCTCCCTGCTTTCTGTCGCGATGCGGGCCCAGTCTTTATCGAGACACAGCAGCGTAGCTCGACCGTCCGGCAGATCTTTGATCAGACGCTCTTGTGTAAGCACCAGCGACAAGCCGGCGTCGTCGATCATGAAAGCAAGACGATCGGCGGGATAGGCCGGATCGAGGGGAACATAAGCGCCACCGGCCTTGAGTACGCCGAGCATGCCCACCAGCATCTCGAGTGAGCGATGAACGCAAATTCCGACCAGCGTGTCGGGCCCGACACCTTTGTTTCTTAGAAAATGGGCCAGCTGGTTAGCGCGTTGGTTGAGTTGCCGATAAGTGAGTGACTCGCCCCCGAACTCTAAAGCGATCGCGTTCGGCGTTTGCTCCACCTGCGCTTCGAACAAAGTATGAATGCAGCTATCTTCAGGAACCGCCAGACGGTTTTCGTTCCATTCATTTAAGATTTGGTGACGCTCAGAGTCGGTCAGCAGCGGCAGGTCTGTCACGCGTTGAGCGGGATCAGCGACCATCGCCTTCAGCAGATTCTGAAAATGCCCGAGCATGCGGCGGATCGTTTCTGACCGAAACAGCTCGCTGTTGTATTCGAAACAGACGCGCAGTCCTTCCGGGGTTTCTTCAGCTTCCAGCGTTAGATCGAACTTAGACTTCGCGTCCGATATTTTCAGCGGCGTTAGAGTCAGCCCCTCAATCGAGAGGTTTGGCGCAGGGTTGTTCTGGAGGACGAACATTGTCTGGAATAAGGGGGTGCGGTTCCCTTTGCGTTCCGGATTCAGTTCTGCGACTAACTTTTCAAAGGGCACGTCCTGATTCGAAAATGCGCCGAAGGTTGCGGCGCGCACACTTCCGAGAAATTCACGGAATGATGGTTGACCCGCGAAGTCTGCGCGGAAGACCAGAGTATTTACAAACGCGCCGATCAGACTTTCCGTTTCCAGCATCGAACGACCGGCAACTGGCGATCCGACCACGATATCTTCCTGTCCGCTGTAACGAAACAACAGTGTTTGGAAGGCCGCCAGCAAAGTCATGAATAACGTGGCGCCTTCCTGCCGGCTGAGTTTTCCGATTGCTTCGCTGAGACTCGCAGGAAGCAGAATCGAGTCCTGCGCTCCGACCACGCTGCGCTTTTCCGGCCGCGGATAGTCGGTGGGAAGATCCAGAATGAGAGCAGCGCCCGCCATCTGGTTTCTCCAGTACTCCAGTTGTCGCTCGAATCGCTGCCCCTGAAGCCGCTCGCGCTGCCACAGGGCAAAGTCCGCGTACTGAATTTTGAGTTGAGGCGGAGAGGCCGCGCGGCCCGCGGACAAATCCTGGTAATGCCTGGCGAGTTCGCTCAGTAACAAGCTCACCGACCATCCATCGCAGACGATGTGGTGAATGGTAAGCAGCAAAACATTTTCGGCGTCGCCGGCTGTCAACAGTTTGACTCGCAAGAGCGGTCCACTGCTGAGGTCGAAGGGCGTCTCCGACTCTGTTCTTACCAAAGTCTGAATTTTAGTTTCGCGGTCAGAAGCTGACAGTTGCCGCAGATCTAAAATGTCGAATGGCAGGCGAATTGATGGAGCGATGACCTGGACGGGACCGCTTTCATTCACCACCACGTTAGTGCGCAGGATCTCGTGGCGCTCAACAATCCTCTCCAGCGCTCTTCGCAACGTCTGAATTCTGAGCGGGCCCGCAATCTTAAGAGCTGTGCAGACGTTGTAACAGGAATCGGGTTCCGCCTGGTCAAGTAACCAGAACTGTTGTTGCGTAGACGAGAGCGGCACGTTGCCGCTGCGCGCACCTGGGTCGATTGTTGGGATCAGCAAGTCGTTTTCTGAAGTCCCGATGGTTTCCAGACTGCCAACCATCAACGCCACGGTTGGCGACTCGAAGAGCACACGCAGCGATACTTCGATCTTGAGTTCCGCCCGTACGCGCGCGACGACCTGGGCCGCCAATAAAGAGTGGCCTCCCAACTCGAAGAAATTATCGTTGACGCCGACGCGCTCGAGCCCCAACACCTCACTCCAAATTCCGACAAGCTCCTGCTCGGAGGTTGTGCGAGGCGGAAGATACTCGCTCGATAAATACGGCCTGGCACCCGCTGGTTCGGGCAATGAAAGGCGGTTAACTTTTCCGTTCGCCGACAAAGGCAGCGCTTCCGTTTGCACGAAGACCGACGGAATCGCGTACTCAGGCAAACGAGCGCTGAGAAAACTGCGCAATTCGCCGGTATTGAGCGAGAAATCAGGCGCACCATTCGAGACAAAGTAAGCAATCAATCTTGTGCCGGCGCGATCATCCTGGCGGGTTACTACTGCGCTCTCCCTGATCAAAGGATGTTTGGCCAGCGCCGTTTCAACTTCGCCTAACTCAACGCGAAAGCCACGCAGCTTCACCTGTTGGTCTCGCCGGCCGACAAATTCGATCTGACCGTCAGTCCGATATCTGGCCCAGTCACCGGTGCGATAAAGCCGGGCTCCGTCGCGCAACTCGAATGGATGGGGAATAAACTTCTCAGCTGTAAGCTCCGGACGATTCAGGTAGCCGCGGCCAACACCGGCTCCGCCAATGTAGAGTTCTCCGGCGACGTTGACCTGACAAGGCCGCTGGTCTGCGTCAAGAATGTAGACTTCGCTGTTGGCAATCGGCCGGCCAATAGGCAAAACATTCAGCTCGTCGTCGAGGCTGGCGGGAACGTGATAGAGCGAGACTATTCCGGCCGTCTCTGTCTGGCCAAACATGTGAACGTGCCGTGCCGGGTGCCCGAACCGCGACATCCATGTTCGTGGGATATCGGATAATAGAGGCTCGCTGGCTGAAAGCATCAGCCGCAGCCGGTTGTCGAGCAGTTTCCGTCGCGATTCCTCATCCAACACCTCCAGAATTGAGGTGCAGGTGCGCCAGAATGATGGGACCGCATCCATCACTGTCACGCCGCGAGCTTTGATCATCTCAAACAGCGCCACTGGATCTTTTCGCTGATCCGATGTCGCGATTGCGACGGTGGCTCCTTGCGAGAGCGGCAGCAGCAATTGCCGGCGCGACGAAGAGAAAGCTATCGAGGCGGTGTGCAGATACACATCATCGCTATTGATTCCGAGTTCCTCGTCCAGCGCCAGCAGATAGTTCGCCAGATTGCCGTGCTCGATCATCACGCCCTTGGGTTCGCCGGTCGAACCCGAGGTGTAAATCACATAAGCGAGATCATGCGCGCCTGGAGTTTCGCACGGGTTGGCATCAGAGTTTTCAGCAATGACTGGCCATTCGCTATCAAGGAGCACACGGGTTTGACTCTGGGGAAGGTGACTCGCGAGATCCGTTTTCGTCAGGACCAGCGTTGGCTGTGCATCGGTAAGCATAAACGCCAAACGCTCTGCCGGATATTCCGGATCCAGCGGCAGGTAGGCGCCCCCGGATTTAAGAATGCCCAGAATTCCGACCGCCATCTCCAAAGACCGGTCGACACAAATACCAACCAGCGATTCGCGGCCGACGCCGAGCGCGCAGAGATGATGCGCCAGTTGATTGGCTCGTGCGTTTAGTTCGTTATAGGTAAGCGACTCTGCTTCACAGATGACCGCAACTTTCTCAGCCGCGCGCGCTGCCTGAGCCTCAAATAAGCGGGGCAACGACGTTTCGGTAAACCGGCTGATCCGCGCACCACGAAATTGGGCCAGCCGCTCTCGGGTTAGAAGATCCGTAAAGGATCCTGACTCGAGATCTGGTTTCTCGACGAGTGATTGAGACATTTTTGATTTGTCTGGTGCGCCCGGCAGGACGACCTATCTTTGGGCTATTTGAGCATTTTCCTTACTGATTTCGATGATCTCTCCCACATCGCGTTTCAGATCGCTCTGCACGCTGACAAAAATATTTCCCTGATCGTCAAGCGTGATTCCCTGCACATTCTTTAGCTGTCCACCAAAAGCGGCGATAGTCTTAACTTCTTCGTTCGGCGTGTAGACGTAAAGTTTTCCGTTGTGGCTATCGGTTATATAGAGCGAGCCTTTGAAGAAGTAGATGGTCTCAGGTGAGAACGCGTCCTTGCGATCGACGATGCGATGCAGCTGATGATTCAGGTCAAGCAGATAGAGAACGTTGTCTTCATTGTCCGCGATATACAGATTGCCCTTGTCGTCAAAGACCATGCTCTCGGGTTTGGTGATCCCATATTCTTTTCCCAGGAACTCTGCGACCTTGCCGTCCCGGGTGACCCGGAAAACTTCGTGCTGTTCTCCATCGCCCACGAGGAGCGAACCGTCGGCGGCGAGCGCTATGCCTTCGGTTGAGATCAGTCCTTTGTCTTTTCCGGCAATCAGATGTGTGCCGCCCAGCGCATCAACTTCCCAAAGGCCGCCGGCATCATCATCGGTAAAGAAGATGTTGCCGTCCTTGTCCATTACCAAATCTTCCGGCGAAAGAAACCCCAGCTTTGCATCGGCCAGCCGCTTCAGTCCGTCAGCTTTACTCCAGACCTCGAGGGCATCGCTGCCTTCATTAGCCAGGTAGAGCTTGCCATTGCGCCACAACAGTCCATCGGGTGAGCCAAAGCCGGTTTTG
>DATNNY010000472.1:0-6029 GCA_035601635.1 Pyrinomonadaceae bacterium | reverse complement strand
CGCGGGTCAATATCTGCAGACCTTTGCCAATCTGGGATCGCTGCTGCCTTCGGCGCTGCTGGCTTACTACATCTATCGCTATCGCTTTCTCGAACTGATTATCAAAGAAAGTCTGATTGTGGCGACGTTCGCCGCGATGGTTCTCGCCGTTTATCTTTACGGAATTCGCCGCATCAGCGACTGGGCCAACTCGCGATATGGTTTGCGTGCAGGCGTAATCGAAGCGATTCTGATCCTGGCGTTGACTTTGCTGGCAGCGCCTTTGCGCGCCTGGTTGGAGCGTCGATTCCGAGCGTTGTTCGAACGCGAGACGGCCCTCTACCGCGAGGTCGTGGCCAACGTCGGCGCTCATGCGGGACGATACCGGCGGCTCTCCGAGTTGGTCGCCTTTATCGAATCACAGACTGCCAACGCGCTTTCACTGCGGCGGGTGAAGATCGTCTTGCAGGAAAGCGACGAGGATTCTCTCGAGAAGAATCCTGACGAGTCGCGTTGGATCGAAAGTCTTTTAAGCCGAGCCCGGCCCGCCCGTGTAACTATGCTGGAAGATGACGTGTTTTTCGGAGAGCAGAAATACAACGTCGCCTATGTACTACGTCGGGAGGACCGCGATGCCGGACTCCTTTTGATCGAGGCTTCACCCAACGCTCTGACGCCGGATGTGCGGGCGGTGCTCGAAGTGCTTGCCGGACAAGTCGCGATTGCGGTGGAAGATTGCCGGCTGGCGGAAGAGAACCTGCGGCTGGAACGAAAGGTAGCCGCGGGTGAACGACTTGCGGCACTCGGTCAGATGGCCGCTACCGTGGCTCACGAAGTAAAGAATCCGTTGTCAGCGATCAAGTCGATTGCCCAGGTCATGAGCGAGGACGAAGCACTAAACAGCCGGCACGCGCGCGATCTGAGTTTGATCGTTGGAGAGACTGATCGGCTGAGCAAGAGCGTGACTCAATTGCTGAGTTTCGCGAGCAAGCAACCGCCGGCGGCTCCGCCCTGCCGCGCCGATGAGTTGTTGCGGAGCGTAAACAACCTTTTTCGGGCTGAAGCAGGCGATCGCAATATCACTCTTCAATGTCACGCCGACGCAAAGTCAGAATTGGACGGCGTGCAGACGGCCGCGATTCGCGATGCGCTCTCAAATCTCGTACTCAATGCTTTGCAATCCACACCTAACGGCGGCACGGTGACGATAGAATCCATTCTCGACAAAGGTGAGCTGATCCTGGACGTGACTGATAGTGGCCCGGGCGTCGCGGCTGAGATGAAGACAAAAATTTGGGAGCCATTCTTTACCACCCGACAGCGTGGCACGGGTCTCGGTCTGGCAATCGTGCGCAAGCGGATGGAGGAGGCAGGCGGCACGGCGCGACTGGTTCCTTCGCAGAACGGCACCGGCGCGAGGTTTGAGTTGAGGCTGGCGGTACAGAACCGGGAGCGGTAGCGACCGGGTGTCCCAGCACTCAAAGACACCCTGACGGACGGCTGCAAGACCGGACTACGATCCCCAAAACCACACCAAGCAACACTACGAAGATCGTATTTAGAGTCATTTCGTGTGGTTTCGTGGATCGTTTTCTCTGCTTAAATCGGCCCGACCGTCTGCTCGAGCTATTTCTACTCGATCAGTTGTAGTTGAGTAAAGCACTCGCTCGCTACCGCGAGGGGTTCTGTCCCTTTGTTTGGAACTTTCATTCCTTTACAGCGTGTCAGCAACCGGACGAGCTGCTCTCCTACCCGCGAGTAATCGCGACATTCAAACACCTAAGGAGAATCGAGTGATGATGTTCACTAAAGGATATCGTGTAATCTTTTTTGCGGCCTTCTGCATGCTGCTGACGATGACCGCGCCGGTCGCATTCGGTCAGGACTCAACACAATCTGTCCGCGCTACCGCCGCGCGCGAGGACGAGACCAATCTCGACACCCAGCTCTATCTAATTCTGGCCACGAATCGTGAGACCGAGGACGGCAGAATGCCGGCGTCTCTTGATTCCGTCATGAAGCGGCTTCACGAATCGCTGACCTTCAAGCATTACAGCCTGGCAGGAACGTTTGTGAACCGTGTGCGGAACGGTGGCGTACTTGATGTGAGCTGGGTGGGCGGCCCTTTTCTCGTTCCGACGTCTCCGATGACGAGCAATCCAAGTTTTTGCCAGTTCACCGCGGTGGTGAAGCTGTCAGCGGATCAGGGCGGACTGGAGGTCGTGCGCATGAACGGCTTCAGATTTGGTTCGCGCGTGCCGATCGTGACGGCTCCTGCGAATGCGACCACGGCCTCAACCAGCGGGATGGTCTTGCCGGCGGTTAACTACGAATCGATTGGATTGCGCACAGACATCAGCATGCGCGAAGGGGCGCCGGTCATTGCGGGGACACTGAACATGGGACCCTCCGGAGACGCGATTGTAGTAGTGGTCGCGGCCCGGCGCTCAGGTAACTGAAGCACTGGCCTTGAGGTAGCGCGAGCGCGGACTGGCAGACCGCGCTACCCAGGGCCTCGCTTTGGCACACCACGCGCAAGCAAATCTTCCGGAAAAGTACTAAAATCCCGGGAGTCAGCATGGAAAAGAAGAGCTTGCGATTGTTGGTGGTCGACGACGAGGAAGCGGCGCGTTATGGCATCAAGCGCGCGCTGGAACCCTTTGGGCATGAGATTGCCGAAGCCGAAAGTGCCGAAACAGCGCGCGCATTGATGCAAAATCGAAAGTTCGATCTGCTGCTGCTCGATGTTAATCTTCCCGGCATCAGTGGCCTCGAATTTCTCAACGAACTGCAAACTGAAAGTGCAGCGAACGAGACTGAAGCGCCGCTGGTAATAATCATCACGGCCCACGGTTCCGAACGCCTGGCTGTGCAGGCAGTGAAGAGCGGCGCCTACGATTACATCTCGAAGCCATTCGAGCTTGACGATCTTCGTTTGGTCGTCAAGAACGCTTTCGAAACGATTCAACTGCGGCGTGAGAATCGTTCCCTGCGGCGGCGAATAGAAATCGAGAGCTCACAACGCGGAGCTCTGCTCGGGAATTCGGCAGCGATGAACAGCGTGCGCGCGATGATCGAAAAGGTCGCCGACACTGATGCGACGGTTCTCGTGCGCGGCGAATCTGGCACTGGAAAAGAACTGGTGGCGCGCGAGCTGCACGACCGGAGCAGTTCGCGGAGCAGCGGCGCCTTTGTCGCCGTGAACTGCGCGGCGCTGCCGACTGAGCTGATTGAGTCCGAGCTGTTCGGCCACGAAAAGGGCGCATTTACAGGGGCCGCAGCGCGCCGGCGTGGGAAATTCGAGCAGGCCAACGGCGGCACGCTCTTCCTGGATGAGATCGGCGACATGAGCGCCAACGTCCAGGCAAAGCTTCTGCGCGCGCTCGAGGAACGAAGGATCGAAAGGCTTGGTGGCGACGAATCAATTCCAGTGGACGTGCGCATAGTCAGCGCCACACATCGCGCACTGGAAGAAGAAATTGCCGACGGAAATTTTCGCGCCGATCTGTTTTATCGCCTGCAAGTTGTCACTATCGACATTCCGCCCTTGCGCGAACGACGCGAAGACATACCTTTGCTCGCGGAAGCGTTTGCCCGCCAGGCTGCCGAACGTCACCGCTTGCCTCAACGTCCCATCGGACGCGAGGCATTAAAGCAGTTGCTGGAATACGACTGGCCCGGCAACGTTCGCGAGTTGCGCAACGCGATCGAGCGTGCAGCGATCATGTCTGAAGGCGCCGAACTGGACGCTTTTGATCTAAGCGAAGAACCGGCGTCGCGGCCTCAGATCGCCGCGGTTGAAGTCGGGTCGAACGGCAGTCTACAAGTTCCTTACACCTCCGATTTTCGCGATGACCGCCGGGAGTTCGAGCGGCGCTATATCGCGCGATGCCTGGACGAAGCCGGCGGCAACGTAACCCGCGCGGCCGCGGTTTTGGGAATGCATCGGCAATCGCTGCAACATAAATTGAGAGAGCTCGGGCTGGGCCGGCGGTATGTCGCGGTGGGCGCTGACAAAGATCGACAAGAGTGATAGCTTTGCTGCATGTCTGTTTCCCGCTTCTCACGCCACTTCTGCCGCTATTCAAACAGGCTTCACCTATTGTTCCGACCGGGATCGGAGAAGGGTGGACTTGCGTAGATGTCTAATAGGCTTACACGGTGGGCCGCAAACGCGGTGGCTGAGCAAGCAGTTGGAATTGTCGTTCTTAAGGCGGGGGGCTACGTCTTGTCCCTCATAATCAGCGGCATACTTGCCCTATTCGCGTATGACCGTAACGTTCCGTGGTGGGTTGCGATTCTCGTACTCGCCTTGACGATTTATGCTCTTGCTAGTGGCTTTCAAAGGTTCATTGAGGCGGTCGTCAGGCATAACACTCCTAAGCCCGCACAAAATGAAGTGGCGCGTAGTTCGTCTCCGCATCCGACTGCGTACGAGGAAGCTGCCAAAGGTGGCATTCATGTAAATGTTGGTACGATCCATCAGAACGCAAATCAGCGAGTCCAGGCAATCCAGTGGCAGGCGGATCGGACTGTTGCAGAGCCTCACATAGAATTCACAAATCCATTCATCGGCCCACGCATCATCGATGCTTGGGGATGCTTACGAACAGCAACCGAATCGCCAAACGTGGACGTAATGTTGGCCCGATTCTATTACAAGCCTGAACGCAACGTTCCTCCATTCTTGTTCGTTAAAGCGCATATTTCGATAGCGAATGCGCAAGGCACTCCGATTAAGGCGCGCTATGACGCAACGTGGGATGAAGAGTGCGATTCAGCGTCCGTTCGTTTGGGCACTGCCGAGACGTGCGTGGTAGTAGTCGCCGTCTTGCCGCCGCCTGAGCACAATGAGGGTGAATCAATTCTTACCTGGGGGTTTGGGTCTAACAAGGATGGCTTTGCGCCGGACTCCACAATACTAAAGGGCGGTGAGTTCATTTTAACACTAGAACTTGTTGGGAAGGATTGGAATGATGTAGTTCTCCATACGTCCCTAGACTTTAGACTTAACGTAAACCGTCGATCAATGGAATTGATTTGAAATCCAGCCCAGACCTAGGGGCCGTCTCTTTCGTGAATTCTTTGTATTCAAGGTTTAGATGAAGCCAGAAGTCTCAGCAAGGTATCGCGGAACAGCAAAGGGTTGTGACGGTTATTGAATCGAACCTTAAACGCGTCAAGATAGCGATCAAGACCGATCGTGCCCTTGATACAGAACCGCGAGCGGTAGCGAGCGGGACGAAGACTCAAGTTGTTATGAGTAGTTGCGTCGATTCGACAGGTCGCGCGTTGAGCCCTTGTCCCGCTCGCTACCGCTCGCGGTTCCGTACCGGATTACCACGTTGAACCTTTATCTCGTTCGCGACCGCTCGCGAACAATCTCATGAAGCGAGAATTCAATGACGACCACACCCCTCTTGGCTACTTAATTACCTTTCGCACTTATGGAACGTGGCTGCACGGTGACGAGCGAGGCTCCGTTGATCGACATCACGACATATACGGTCTTCCGACATTGGCGCCTAGTTCCCGACGGAAACAAATCGAGCGAGCGTTACTCAAGCAGCCGCCCGTGAAGTTGAGTCGGCGCCAAAGGGTAGTTATCGATCGCGGCATGCGAGAGACTTGCGCAATTCGTGGCTGGGAATTGTGGGCATTAAACGTGCGGACTAATCACCTTCATTGTGTAGTCACAGCGAACGGCAATCCAAAGAACGTGCTGGTCGCATTGAAGGCAAACGCAACTCTCTCAATGAAGACGGCTGGATTTTGGACCAGTACCCTTAGCCCCTGGGCTCGAGGCGGTAGTAAGAAATATCTCTGGACGGAAGAAGAACTGGCAAATGCTATTGCGTATGTGGTTGAGGATCAAGGCGAGCCATTGTAGTTACGGAACCGCGAGCATTAGCGAGCGGAATAAGGACTCAAGCTTGGGCCTCTCCTAAAATCGCCGCGATTGAAAACTGGTCTTTATCCCGCTCGCTACCGTTCGGTTCTGTAACGCGGCACTCGTGAGTTGAGTCTTTGTCCCGCCCGCTACGGCCCAC
>DATNNY010000471.1:0-8359 GCA_035601635.1 Pyrinomonadaceae bacterium | reverse complement strand
TGATTCAATCGACGACAAAGACGTGATGGGTGTTTACATCGCGCCGATTGAGCACTACCTGGGATTTGGCCGGCAGGACGTATACGAAAAATGGGAAGGCGAATGGGATTGCGTCTTCTATGAGCTGCGGAAATTCATCGGGCTGCTTCTTAACTGCAATCCCAATGTCCTGAGCCTGCTGTGGCTGAAAGACAACGGCATAATTTACGAGAGTTCGCTGGGCCGTCTGCTTCGTGAAAACCGCGACCTGTTCGTTACCAAGAAGGCCTATCACTCCTTCTCAGGATACGCTCACGATCAATTTAAGAAGATGATTTCCTTCAACCAGGAAGCCCAGGCACTCATGCGCGAACTGGAGGCAGCAATTGTTGGGATTGGACATCGATCCGGATTCAACGACGGACGGCCATGCGCTCAAGACTACCAGCGGGCAACCTTTCGTCGGAGCTACGACTGAAATGATGGAAGTAGTTAAGCGATACAGAGGCGAGCGGCGCAGGTATTACAGCGGCGGCTATATGGGTAAGAAACGTCGAGAGTTGGTCATGCGCGTTGGTTATGATTCAAAGAACGCAGCGCACCTGATTCGACTGCTGCGCATGGGCATCGAGTTTCTTACCGAAGGCACGATGTACGTTGAACGCGCCGACGGTCCCGAGTTGTTGTCGATCAAACGCGGAGAATGGCCGCTGGAAAAAGTGAAAGCGGAAGCCGAGAGACTATTCCAACTGGCGCAAGAGGCTTACGTCCGTTCATCTCTCCCACCCGAGCCGGATCGCAAGCGCGCAGAACAGTTATGCGTGAAGATGATTGCTGAGTATCACGGGCTGAGCGTTGGTTAACGACGGATCATTTGAGACGAGCTTTGACGCGCCCGGGATCTCGACCGGCGTACGTGCACGCGAGAACGATGACCGTCTCGGCGGCAACACGATACCAAACCAGATAAGGGAATCGATGAACGATTGCTCGGTGAATGTCGCGATGCACAACCTGATAAATAAGCGGCGACCCGGCAAGTCGATCGATTACCCGCGAGACTTCAGAACGGAACTCACCGCCCAGTCCAGCCTGCTGTGTTTCGTACCAGCCTTGCGCCTCGGCAAAGTCGAGCTCCGCTGCGCGGCGAACTTGGACTTCGTAGCTCAACGCACTAGCCGCTCAAGTCGGGCCTTCACCTCAGGCCAGGGACTTTGATCTTCGGGATGCGCTTCCATGTCGGCTAATCGAGCATCAAGCAAAGCTCGCTCAGCATCCGTCACCGGAAGATCATCAGGCGATAGCGTGTCCCAAACCACGCCGATAAGCTCTAACCGATCGGCCGGGCTAAGACTTGAGACTTTGGCTAGGAGTGATTCATCGATCATAGGCTAAGGATATCGCAAAGAGCGGTTCAGTCCAACGGCAGATCGAAGGGAAATCGAAGTCAGATACGCTAGGTAAGCTTCAAAAGGGCTTTGGCACGAATGTCATCGCAAAGACTAAGAACGTCATCGACATATCGCTTGGCATCCTCCGGAACGAGAACCGTTTTGACGCGACCCTTATGTGCATAGGCCCCACGCCCTTCTGCCAGCTTTCCCAACGAATTTAGCAGGTTAGCGTCGTTCGTGACCTCGATCGCCACCGGAATAAGTAAGCTTCTGAGGTAGAGAATCGAAACACCGTGGTTCGTATGCACTTCGTAGGAAAAAGCAACTTTCGCTTTTTCTAGTAGAGGGCGCAAATAGTCGAAAGGCTTCGTCTCCGGAGAGTTCTCGTCATCATCGATTCTTAGCTTTGCGCCATGCCAACATAGTAGCGCCACGATGACATCGGTCGCCTTTCTGGCCGTTATCCACTGGTTGACAGAATGCTTTGCAACGGCTAAAACGACCGCTTCGACGAATTCTTCAAACGCAGCATGGCACAACACGCAGTAAGCTTTCACGTCGTGCGCATAGGTGGAAGGAGGAACGCTGGGATCAGCCGGGATGTACATATCCACGAACTTCGCAGCCAGTTCTTGGCAATAGCTAGTCAGATCGACGTACAGTGCGTTTAGTCCGCCATTTCAAGCCGTGAAGTTAGGATTTATCCGCAGTAATAGGCACCATGTTTATCGCTGTTCCGAATGATGTATTTACCAACTCTTGGAAGCGCGAGAACCGAAGTTCGTAACGGTCATTGGTCTTAGTAGTGACCTCAACCGAAGATCGAAATTCTGCGTCCTCAAAAAGCTTCTGCAGTCCAGAGATAAACTTCTTCTTTCCCACACCCAACTTGCTCGCAGGAATCATTCGAAAATAGAAGGCTTCGACTTCGAAAAGAACCCTGTTGAAGCGCGACTCCCAGGTGCCATCAACAAACTTTCGGCCAACAAGACCAATGCCCAACACCTCTCGAAGATTCCCGATAGCTCTATTGAGTTCTTCGTAAACTTGTTCAACCTGTGGTTTTGATTTGTCCCAATTTACAGTAACTGACTTCATCGCGTCGTCTAAGAACTTCTTGAGGTTCCCTTTGTAGCGATCCGCGAAAAGAATAATTGCAATGAAGCGGAGGACAATCTCCACATCCTTCAATCTTGTATCAGGCCCATTCAAACCTAGAACACTGTGGATAGGTTGAGGAGTATTGGTTAATTGGACTAAAAAGTCCGCGAAAGCTCCTTTGTGCAAGACCTGCCTCAACTCTTGAGTACTAAGAGGAACTGAACCAGTGTTCAGCCTATAGAAGATATCGTACAGAGCATCGTCAGTTTTGAAGTTGGAAACGATAGTGCATCGAACATCCGCATTCATGAATTCCCGATATTCATCCGACAGTGCTGGCTCTGTTTTCAACTGTTCATAGGTTTTCTTGTTTAGGTCCTTCCTGAGTTTCAACTCTTTCAGCCTAGCCCTCTTCCAATAGTCGACAGTTGGGTCGACGAACCCAGCGATCGTGAGAAGACGTTGTTTACCGTCAATTACAATGAACGCTTTTTTCTTCTTTGGATCCTCAGCCAAAACAATCTCGGGGACGGGAAGCCCGGCCACAAGAGATTCGATCAACTTACTGCGTCGGGCGTCATTCCAAGCGTTTCTCCGCTGGAACTTAGGATTTAGATCGATATTTTTTTGCTCGATCTGACTTAGGATCGTCGCGATCGTCCAATCGCGCGAATAAACAACAAGTTCGGATTCACCTTCCGTGGAAATATCCTCGATGATTTTCATCGTTCCAGGTAAGATCTTCTGCAACCGTGTCCTCAGCAGTGATCGGGGGATTGTCCGAAGGTGGTTTCGATGTCTTCTTGTTCATTTTATCTTCCTCCGCTACTGACGCTAGCCGTTCATATTCTCTCTTGATATATCTCCCCACCCGCCGCAATGAACTCCTCCGCCTTCTCTTTCATCCCCACGCCTAACGCCGCCTGTTCATCAATCTCTTTCTCCGCGGTGTATTCGCGTATTCGCGCACGTCCTGGGTGATCTTCATTGAGCGGAAGTGTGGACCGCATATCGAACATCTGCCTCGATTCCTTCTTCATTCGTTCTCAAGGAATCTCTAATCGCTTGAACTCATTTGGTTGAATCCCATCGACAGCGGCTTGAATCAGCGACGCGGCTTCTTCAATCGGCCGATGTCATTGGTCGAGAGTTCAAGGACTGCAATCTTGCATCCGGCGAGGTTTTGCTGATAACGAATATTCTGATCGGAAGTGATGAATAGATCGAACTCAGTTTCAGCCAGTCGCAGGAGTTCGCCATTCTTGATGCCGCCCCATCCCTGGGCCTGCACATTCGTGCATGAGTGAGGCCAAGCAATCGATGCATCGGCCATGGCACGCATTCGTACAAAAGGATTTTCATGCCGCGGGAGAAAGCAACGCTTGCTCAGATCGCTCCAATACCTGGAGCGCCAGTTCGCGAGTTACCGAGGGAAAGCACTCCAGAAATTCTTCCAGGGAGTAGTCACGCTCGAGATATTCGAAGAGAGTCTTCACCGGCACGCGCGTACCCTTGAACACAGGGGCGCCACCAAGAATATCCGGGTCAATCGTAATGAGATCAGAACTGCTCATGTTGGCAGTGTATTCCAGATCAAGCCCGGCCGTAAATCTCAACACCCTTCTTAACAAACTCCTCCGCCTTCTCTTTCATCCCCACACCCAACGCCGCCTGCTCATCGATCTCTTTCTGCGCCGCATATTCGCGCACGTCCTGGATGATCTTCACCCTGCGGAAGTATGGCCCGCGCATCGAGGCCCCACATAGTACGGAAACCAAAACTCTATTTCGGCCTCAGTCCATTAATAGGAGGATCCCACGCGGTGCCTTCGGGTAGATCGGGCGCGGGGCGTCCCCAAACGTCACCTTGTTGACGTTCCTTGAAGTGACTGATCACCAGTCTCTGCACCAGATCCATCGTCGGCATAAATGCATGAAATCCACTCTTGGCCAGCAGGCGATCCTCAAACTCCAGGATCCTGAAATCGTCCTGCGACACGCAAACCACTTGCTCTATGGGGATAAAACTGGTGCGCGCTCCCAGATACGGCACGGTGTTGTCGCCGGTGAAAATGTGGTGCGCAGGATCTGGATCACCGTACTCGTTGACGACGTCATTGTCGGAGAGATCGAACTGCGGCTTGCCGTTATCGTCCTTATCGATGTGAATTCTAACGCGCGTTTTTCCATCGACCCCGACGATGCACAGCCATTGCTTCGAATCATTCAGAACGAGATTCTCGATGTTGGCTCGATGCTGCCTGGCCGCATTCAGGAGGTCCGTGAGAAGCTGCAAGGCTTGTTGATGACGGATCGTATCGTCTGCCGACGCATCAAGCCCAAAATCCTTGATGAATGATGCCAGCGTATCAATAATTCCCGGTTGCCAACTCGTCGGCAAAAACAGATCATCCGATAGACCGGGTGCGGCATCGACATCGCCCGCGAAAGATGACAGCAGGTAATACAACGACGGTGTGACCCGCGCAGCTTCGCGTTCGCGCGAGCTTCCTGACGACGGCCCCAACGCGGCGACGCCGGTGGCTACCTTGGCGATAGCTTCCAAAGAACCCCGAAACGGACTGGCAATCGTGGCGACTTTAGCGACCTTTGCATCGCCGTGATCTTTGAGGTAGCCCGCAATGATGAGCCCACCCATCGAATGCCCGACCAGATTAACCTTTCCAGGAAACGCAGCCGTTCCATAACCCTCTTTATGATAGTGACGCAGCAGTTTGGTGCGATCGATGACCTCATCAATAAAACCATCGAGGGCTTCCTGAATTCCTTCCAGTCTCTGCCGCCAGTCATACGCGAATGGAAACACGGGCACTGGTTGATCGGCCTGCGGACTGAGGTCGTGTCGCAGTTCTTCCACAAACTCAGAATAGGCAATTGCAAAAAGCTGGTCCTTGACGACCCGGGCTGGCTCAACCAGCTCGAATCGAGTGTTGTCCGGATGCGCTGTAATCCGATCATAAGCCTTTATCACGAGCTTGAACGGAGTCCAGACTGTTTCAGGCGAAACTGGATATTCGTCTCGCAGGGCACTGCCCATGATGCCGGGCAGAACAATCACCGGGTAAGGATATGGGGTCATGAGTGCACCAACTTTCTTTTTGAAGGCTTACTCTTTTGAGCCAGGGTTCTGATGCCAACTTCAACCGCTATGATAGATCTCACCGCCCGCCGCCACAAACTCCTCTGCCTTCTCTTTCATCCCCACACCCAACGCTGCCTGCTCATCGATCTCTTTCTGCGCCGCGTACTCGCGCACGTCCTGGGTGATCTTCATGGAGCAGAAGTGCGGGCCGCACATGGAGCAGAAATGGGCGAGCTTGGCGCCTTCCTGCGGCAGGGTTTCGTCGTGGTATTCGCGCGCGACTTCCGGGTCGAGCGAGAGATTGAATTGATCTTCCCAACGGAATTCAAAACGTGCTTTCGATAGGGCATTGTCACGATACTGCGAGCCGGGATGACCTTTGGCGAGATCGGCGGCGTGGGCGGCGATCTTGTAGGCGATGACGCCGTCTTTCACGTCTTTCTTATTCGGCAGGCCGAGATGTTCTTTCGGCGTGACATAGCAGAGCATCGCCGTGCCGTACCAGCCAATCATCGCTGCGCCGATTGCCGAAGTGATGTGATCGTAGCCGGGCGCGATGTCGGTTGTCAGCGGGCCGAGGGTGTAGAACGGGGCTTCGTGACAAGTCTCAAGCTGCTTGTCCATGTTCTCTTTGATCAAGTGCATCGGCACATGACCGGGACCTTCGATCATTACCTGACAGTCGTACTCCCAGGCGATCTTTGTCAGCTCGCCGAGGGTTTCGAGTTCAGCAAACTGCGCTTCATCATTCGCATCGGCAATCGAGCCGGGACGCAGGCCATCGCCTAAGCTAAACGAAACGTCGTAAGCAGCCATGATCTCGCAGATGTCTCGGAAGCGCGTGTAGAGAAAACTTTCCTCATGATGAGCGAGACACCACTTGGCCATGATCGAGCCTCCGCGGCTGACAATGCCTGTGGTTCGCTTGGCGGTCATCGGGATGTAAGGAAGCCGCACGCCGGCGTGAATCGTGAAGTAGTCGACGCCCTGCTCGGCCTGTTCGACGAGAGTGTCGCGAAAAATTTCCCAGGTCAGCTCTTCAGCCTTGCCTCCCACTTTTTCCAGAGCCTGATAGATGGGCACAGTGCCGATTGGCACCGGCGAGTTACGTATGATCCATTCGCGGGTGGCGTGAATGTTCTTGCCAGTTGAGAGATCCATCACGGTGTCGGACCCACACTTGATGCTCCAGCGCATCTTTTCAACTTCGTCGTCGATTGAAGACAGGACGGCCGAGTTACCGATGTTGGCATTGATCTTCACCAGGAAGTTGCGGCCGATAATCATTGGCTCGGATTCGGGGTGATTGATGTTCGCGGGAATGATGGCGCGGCCGCATGCGACTTCGTCGCGGACAAATTCAGGAGTGACGAACGCGGGGATCCCTGCGCCGAAGGACTGGCCGCGGTGTTGATGATTGAGCGAATCGCGGGGGGCGTCTTCCGAAGGAATGCGGACGGACCTTTCGTTAATGGCGCGCTCCCAGGGTTCAGAGGGCGATTGCGAATCCATGCGGGCAGGGATGCCCGCGCTCCCACCGCGCTCCATCGAGCGGCCCAGGTTTTCGCGGATGGCGATGAACTCCATCTCGGGGGTGATGATGCCCTGCTTTGCGTAATGCATCTGGGTCACGCATCGACCCTGTCTCGCCCGCAGCGGTGTGCGGCGGAGGGCCGGAAAATCCTCTAGACGATTTAGACCAAGGGCCTTCTCTTTTTGCCGAGCCTGGTTCGCGGCGTCAAAGGTCAGATAGCCGTCATCAATCGGTTGCAGTTCGCGGCCTTCGTAATCCTCGACATCATCGCGCGAAATGATCCAGTCGCGGCGCAGCGGCGGCAACCCGTCACGCACATCGCAATCCGTCGCCGGGTCGCCCCAGGGACCGCTGCTGTCATAGACCCGCACCGGTGGATTTTGTTCGAGGGTGTTGTCGAAGTTGCGCGTGGGGCTCTGATCGATCTCGCGAAACGGCACGCGCACGCCTGGCTGTTCGCCGTCGATGTAGATCCGGCGCGAGTTAGGAAGTGTGCTTTCGATCCTGGTCGGTTTGATAGCGGCGCTCATGATCCCTCCGTTCTCCGTGTTCTTCGTGTCTCCGTGGGGAATCTAGTCTGAGACCAATACCACCACGGAGGCACGGAGGACACGGAGAAGAAAAAACCGCTCCACCTAAAATCAAAAAAGGATGGAACGGTCACGTTTGGCTGTTTCTCCCTTCGACGGTGTTAACCGTATCAGGTTCAAGGGGTCTCTGGCATTTTTGATTTTGGATTGCGGACTTTCGATTGGGCCAATTCCGACGAGACCAGCACCCAATCAGAACTCGCAAATCAAAAATCTAAAATTCTTCAGACTCTCAGCCGCCATTGCGGCTCCCCCGAAACGTATTTGATTTTCAAACTGTCGGAGCGATTCTAGAACCTGAACGTGGCCCACTGCAACTGAAATGGACCTGGCTGGACTGCCTCCTGTTGACTCCTAGACCCACCCGCTCACGCGCGCGGTATGGACCTCATTGCTTCCAGCTCCGTCTTCGCTGCATACTCAAAGGCGACAGATGACAAGTTAATATCAGAAGGATTGAGAGGACGATAGACATGTCAGCAGAGACAGAAAAACGTTTTCCGGATTTTAGTTTGCCGAACCAGGACGGAAAGACCGTCACCCTCGATGATTTCCAAGGTAAGTGGCTGGTGCTTTACGTTTATCCAAAGGACGACACGCCCGGTTGCACGATCCAGGGAAAGTCATTCACAGCGACCAAGCAGGAATTCGACGATGC
>DATNNY010000470.1:0-5681 GCA_035601635.1 Pyrinomonadaceae bacterium | reverse complement strand
AGAAAGAAATCTCAGACTGAAGTCTGAGCCACTATGCGATTGCGCTTCATTTGGCCGGGTAAGACGAAAGATGAGCATCTGCGTGCGCTGGCCGAAGAGTATTTGAAAAGGCTGTCGCGATTCGTGCGTTGTGAGTTGATTGAGACGCGGGAGGGCACGGAGGCGGATCCAGCCAGCCTGAAAAAGGAATCGCAGCGAATTGTCGACGCGATACCGCCCGGGAGCGTGGTACTGCTGTTGGATTTGAAAGGCCTGGAGTGGAGTTCGCAGGAACTGGCGGATGAAGTGCGGCGTTGGGAGCACGATGCGATCAAGGAAGTAGCAGTGGTGATCGGTGGACCCAATGGAGTCAGCGAGGAAGTTGCCGTTCGGGTTCAGAAGCGTTGGCGCCTGACGCGTCTAACGCTGACTCATGAAATGGCGCGGGTCGTGGCACTTGAGCAGCTTTATCGGGCTTACACGATCAATCGCGGATTGCCTTATCAGAAGTGAAAAAGAGTTGGAGGACTGAACGAAAAGAATGGACAAGAGGAAATCGAAAACCTATCGAGACAAATTATTGGTCCGGCGTGAAGGTCTGGTGGGCCAGGTTCAGGCGGCCGAAGCTTACAGCCGGGAACGTGACGCGGAAGCGACCCAGGATCCGGCGGACATGGCCGCGAACGCTTACACCAAAGAGTTGCTGATGTCGATGTCGACAAATGACCGGCAGTTGCTGGAATCAATTGACGCCGCGCTGCATCGGATCGCGAATGGAGATTACGGCAAATGCATTCATTGCGGCGAAGCCATTTTGGAGAAGCGGCTCGAAGCGGTGCCCTGGGCCCGATACTGTTTGCGTTGCGCCGATCTTAACGAGCGCGGGCTGCTGCATAGAGATGAAGAGTGAACTCTGAGACGACGTTCCGGTTTCAGCTCAGTTTGTTTTGAAATCAAAATGCGTGATGCCATAATCCGAGGCCTCCTGGGTAATCAGGAGGCCCTTTTTCTTTCTCTCTCCGCAGTTAATAGAGGCACGGTAGAGAACTCTAATGGCTGCGGGGCAGTAGCCCGACCGTGAGGCAGGGCGTCTGGCGATCGTTTGATTAACGCACAGGAAGCTAAGTACTTCGCAAAGTACCGCAAAGAGTTTTCCCTTCGCGTGCCTTTGCGAAAACCTTTGCGATCTTTGCGTTGGAAAAACTACTTTTGTCTTCCACGATCCATCAACTCAGTTCTCTCTACGACGCCGCGCTGGCGCTCGTCTATCCCCAGGCGTGCGCTGTGTGCGGCGCAAGCGTCGAGTCGCGCCACGATGGCGTGGTGTGTGCATCGTGCTGGCAGACGACTCACGTCTTCACTGACGACGACACCGTATGCTGGAAGTGCGGCCTGTTTACTGAGGCCGCGATTAGCCATGATAAGCGTCAGAGTATTCGCTGCGGCCGGTGTGATGACGAAGCCTTTAGCAGGGCGCGGGCGTGCGGATTCTATGAGGGCGCCTTGCGGGCTTCCATCCTGGAGTTGAAGCGCCAGCCGCATATCGCCACTCGCCTGGCGCGCTTGATGTTTGCGGCGCAACAGCGCGACCCTCTCAATAGAGCTGAGTTGATCATGCCCGTTCCGCTGCATCCTGAACGCGAACGTGAACGCGGCTTCAACCAGGCTTTGCTGCTTGCTCGCGAACTCGCTCGCCTGAGTGGCTTGCCGCTTGACCAACACAGCATCGTCCGCCGCGTTCATACGGAACGCCATCGCGCGGGCATGGATGCGAAGGCGCGCCGCCAGAGTGTCGCAGAGGCCTTCACAGTCCGTCATCCAAAGTTAGTCGCGGGGAAAGGGGTGTTGTTGGTGGATGATGTGTTCACCACAGGAGCAACTGTGTCCGCGTGTGCGGCGACGCTGAAAGATGCTGGAGCCGAAGCAGTATTCGTGTTAACGGTCGCGCGAGCCTGAGCAGGAACGGGGCAGTAGCCCGACCGTAAGGTAGGGCGCAGATTGAGGGCATGAAATCGCGGAGCCCTCCCTGACTTCGGGCTAATGCCCCGGTCCAAGGGCAAGTTCAAGGCGAAGGTCCCACTCTTCACGCCGAAGGCGAAACTGATACTGCGAATAACCAACAAAGTCACGCCGTTTCTGGATCTCATCTACCAACGTCGCCGGCGGCTTTGCCGCGTGATGTGCGGAAAGGCTTTGCCTTTCCGAAGACTCTAATATGTTTTCCCCCGGCGAGGCTGCGCCTCGGCGGGATGGAGGCAGAACCTCATGGAAATTGAACAATTCATACCGGAAGCCATAGGCTTTCCGCACATCAGGCGGCGACGCCGCGAACAGAGTCTTTCCCTGCGAACTTTTTGCAAGTCCAATTCGTGTCTATAATTCTCCCACCCTCTTATGCAACGAAAGTTAATTCAGATCGCCGGCATTGTGTGGACTCTGGTCTATGCGAGCATCATCGTGTGGATCTATGCCACCGAGCCGCGCTCCTTTAAAGAGGTAGCGACGAACTCACAGGTGGCTGCCGGGATCTACGAGATCAATCAGGAAAAATTTAACAACGGTCTGGCGCTCTTTCATCGCGATCAATTTCGCGCGGCGCGTGACGAGTGGGCCGGCGCCGATCCCGCGCAGAAAGATCCGCGCACCCAGTTCTATATCGCCTACGCTTGTTATCGAGAAGGCTGGGGCCGCGTCTATTACGACAATGCGCTTTTCAAGCAAGGGCTGGAGGCCGTCAATCGGGCAATCAACCTGGCGCCAAACGGCATTCTGATAGTCGATGATCCGAATCTGCAAATGCACACGGCCGCTGAATTGAAGGCGGAGTTGGAACAGGGAACTGAAACAAGCTGGAAAGACCTGAATCCTTTAAAGCTTTTTCGGCAACGCAAATGAAGGACTACACGGAAAGAAATCGAGCGCTGCTGCACTTCATCATCACGCCGACGATCCTGCTGACGGTGGCATTGCTGGGCGGGCTGCGAGTAGACGCGCAGACCAGACAATTCATATTCATTGCTCCGCCGCTGGTTACTTTGGTGCTGGCGATTCTCTTAGGGTCGCTGTTTGTGCGCGCCGGGGCCATCGATCTGCGTCAATGGCTCGCGCTCGAACATCCGATGCTGACCAATCTGGCGCATCTGCTGACGCTCCTCGCGCTTTTCTTTGCGTCGGCCCAGGCCTTTAATTCTGTGCTGCCGGAAAGCGGTCTGCTGCACTGGATGTTCTCTTTCTTTTTTCTTTGGACGCTGTGGACCAATCAGTTCTCGACATTCGACGCGCGGCGTTTGTTAAGAAGCCTGATTGTCATGTTCAGCACGGCATTCGTGCTCAAGCACTTGCTGGTGTCGGGACTCTACGCTCCCGCAGGAGGATGGTTTAGCAAGCTTGCCGCCGTCCTGCTGCAAGGCGTCGCCATAGACGTTCCGGCGTTTGCTCCTGTCACCGGATATGTCTCCTTCTTCGCGCTGGCACTTTATGTCGCGGGTTTGTTGCTCATTGCCCCCGTGCCCGTACTGCCCAGCCTGCCAGTTATGAACAAACTCGCTATTAGAGAAGATGCTTTGTCGGAGTCAGTGGATTTGCCTGAGTGAACGGGCGGCTCGTCGCGGGAGGGGCAGTAGCCCGACCGTGAGGGAGGGCGTAGTCGCTCGCAACCGCAATGGCGAATACGCAGGCCTCCTCTTCACGCTGAAGGCGTGACATGTAATAGCCAGGGGCAAGCGACGAAGTCGCGCCGCCCCTGGATCAAGTCAATAATTAACACCTAAGCCCCGCAGGGGCGGCATAACCGCCTTGATAGATCTCGCCACAGCCGAAATTTATTCCGCGCCTTCAGCGCTCATCACATTTCTAAGAACAACCTAACCTGGGCCGTTGGCCCAGGCTATTACATTTCGCACCTTCGGCGCTTAAGAGCGGCAATCGTCTTTCTGACTGGCTCAAAACGCCAATGCAACGATAAAATCCGATCCATGTCAGAACTCAGAACCCTTTACCCCGCTATCGAACCCTACGACACCGGTCGTCTTAAAGTCTCAGACCTACACGAGATCTACTACGAGCAGGTCGGCAATCCGAACGGCAAGCCGGTGGTGTTTTTGCACGGTGGGCCGGGCGGAGGCATTGTGCCGGAGTACCGGCAGTTTCACGATCCGGCGGCGTATCGCATCGTGCTGTTCGATCAGCGCGGGTCGGGGCAGAGCACGCCGCATGCTTCGATTGAAGAGAACACTACCTGGGATCTGGTGGAGGATATTGAGAAGCTGCGTGAACATCTCGGCATCGATAAGTGGCAGGTGTTCGGCGGATCGTGGGGCAGCACCTTGTCGCTCGCTTATGCGGAAAGGCATCCCGAGCGCGCGACTGAACTTGTGCTGCGCGGAATTTTTCTGTGCCGGCCGAAAGAGATCAAATGGTTCTATCAGGACGGATGCAGTTGGGTCTTCGCCGATGTTTGGGAAGAATTCGTGAAGGTCATTCCCGAAGCCGAGGGCGACGATATGGTGAGCGCTTACTACCGGCGTCTGACCAGCACTGACCGAAATGTTCAAGTCGAAGCCGCGCGCGCTTGGAGCATCTGGGAAGGCAGCACTTCAAGACTCTTCTTTGATTACAAATCGATTGAGAAGTTCGCTGACCCGGAGTTCGCTTTGGCCTTTGCGCGGATTGAATGTCATTACTTCATGAACAACTGTTTCTTCCCCACTGAGAACTATCTGATCGAGAACGTGGGAAAGATTCGTCACATTCCCGGCGTGATCGTGCAGGGACGTTACGACGTGGTTTGTCCGATGACGAGTGCCTGGGATCTGCATCGCGCCTGGCCGGAAGCGGAGCTGAAGATCACGCCGGATGCGGGGCATTCGATCATGGAGCCGGGAAACACGAGCGGGCTGGTGGAAGCGACGGATCGGTTTCGGTAGGGTGATCGGGGCGTAGCCCCGATATCCATAGTGAAGCTCGCGGAAGGTCAGATATTCCGCACATCAGGCGGCACAGCCGCAAGAGCGCTGAGCCCTCCCTTACGGTCGGGCTACTGCCCCGGATCCACGTGGGCATGTCTAACCCCAGCCCTTCCTTACGGTCGGGCTTCTGACGCGGCCTGCGGATGGGTCCGCCGCCACAATTTTGACACTTTCCTCCGGCCTCGCGTAATATCAGCTTCGATCATGAACGCCCGCGTATTAGTACTGAATGCTTCCTTCGAGCCAATCAACGTGTGCACCGAACGGCGCGCGGTGGTCATGATCTTTAAGGGCGTGGCCCGCATGGAAGAACACAACGGTCACATGCTGCACTCCCAGAAGGTTACGTTGCACGCGCCCGCGGTGATCCGGTTGATGGAGTACCGCCATATTCCGTTTGAACGCCGTTCACTCTCGCGCAAGAACATTCTGCTTCGCGACCATTCATGCTGCCAGTATTGCGGCAAACAATTCGCGCCGTCCGAGTTGACGCTGGATCACATCGTGCCGCGCTCACGCGGCGGAGAGTCCGCCTGGGACAATCTGGTTGCTTGTTGCAAGCGTTGTAATCACCGCAAGGGCAACCGCACACCCGAAGAGTCGGGCATGAACCTGTTGCGCCGGCCGCGCGCGTTTTCACTGCACGTCAATCGCCAGATCATGCGCTATCTGGGTCGGGCCGACGAAACCTGGCGCAAGTATCTTTTCTATGAGTCCGACGGCGGCAGCGATCTC
>DATNNY010000469.1:0-5198 GCA_035601635.1 Pyrinomonadaceae bacterium | reverse complement strand
TGACGGCACGGTGGTGAACAGCTGTTGCGCACTAATGAAACGAGTCGGCAAGTCTCGACCATCAATCGTGATGTGTAAAGCCGGCGTAAACTTGTCTCCCGTAATTTGCAGACTGAAATCGCCGGTGCGCGCATAAATGTTACTTGGCATCAACGAAGAAACTGTGAGAGGTGGGGGCGGCATAGGTGTCGGCGTCGGCACGTAAGGGACCTTAACCGGTGGTAGCGGTGGTTCGTAGTAAGCGAAGATATTACGATCTGCTTCGGCCGATGCTGCAGCAGTGCCGTTGTAAACAACTGGCTGAAACACCGACGGATCATCGGGCACGTTATCGGAAACGTTTGTGATCCTGGTTGGTGTCGGTGATGACCTGGCTACGCTGTTGGTAGTCGTCGTCTTCTTTGAACTACCGCCAAAAAACACATAACCAAGCACCACAATTGCGGCAACGCCGAGCACGGCGGCGGCAATCATCTTCTTTTTTTCGTTGGGATTGTTTGGATCAAAAAGTTGCATTGCTGTAAGTCCGATCTAAAAATTTGCGTCCAGACAAAAACAGAACCTTCTCATTAAACGCTGCTGGGCAAATACGGTTCCTCCGGAAGTGAGATTATTTTGATGCTTCGGATGCACTTTTCACTTCAGGCCGCTGAAAATAGGTCGACAAGTCGAGGCGCAGACTCACCAGAGATCCGCGGCTACCAGCCGGTGCGGTAACCATAGGCACTGTCGCGCTTGGGCGAGTAGGAGCCACACGAGGCGGCCCAGCCAAGGTCCGCGGTGCTGGCGTTGGCAGATCGAAGGCTGCGCCCGACTCTCTTACGCTCTCGAGTTCGACAGAATTAATAATTAGAAAGTGACGGTTCGCCTCGATATCGCGCACAAAATGGCGGACCCGCTGGTATGGCCCCTCGACCGTCACGCTCACCAAAATTCCAGGATAGATGCTTTGCCACTTTGCGATGCCTTGCTTCTCAGCGCTCTCCGTCGCTTGTCCCTGTGTTTTGGAGCCGATGGGCTCCAGCGCTGAATAGCTGGGGCCCGCCGTGTTGCGCAACCCATTATTTCGGATCATGTCGTTGATTTCGGCGTACAGCGCCAAGCGGCCCGATCCAGGCACCGAGAGCCAGCGATCCTCAAACTCCTTCACGCTCGAGAGCCTTCGGTCGACCGCATCGCTGGTGCTCGTCGTGTCACTGTAAAGTTTTTCGGCGGCGCGCAGTTGGGTCTGCAACTGATCGCGTTCACGTTGCAAAGACTTAAGACGAGAATCCGCAGGAAGATAAAAATAAAAGTAAGCAAAGGCGGTGATCAAAGCGAGCAAAGCGGCGCCGGCAAGACCGATCAGCTCTGGAAGTCCAATCACACTCAAGGCCGGAGAACTCTTCAACTGATCGAGGCGAACCGAAATGTGACGACGCTCGGTCAGGGCACGCCCCTGCATTGGTTGCTCCTGGCTCATTGCGTCTTACCCTTCTCGCCTGCCGTGTCCACTGGCCGGTTATTTCTTTCGCCCGGTGCAATTGCTACGCCGGCGCGGGGTACGTAGCGAACATCCATTTCGTATTCGGCGCCACTCTCACCGTGTCCTCTTTGCAGAGTCGTCGTTCTCATCTCCGCATGAAATACTCCCTGTCCTTCCATGTCCTGAATCATTTGTGTGATCAGGGTGGGATTCTTGCTGGCAACGGTAAGATCGAGATTCGCGATGGTGCGATCATCCTGAGCTCGCACTCCCGTAACGACGATGCGCGAAACGCGCACGCCACCCGGCAACGCGGCTTCCAGATCGGCGAACAGTTGCGACCAGGAAAACTTCTTGCGATCGACGAGCGCATGCGCGGATTTAAGAGTCTTCTTTTGTTCGGGCGTGAACGCGGTATTGATAGCTTCCGCCCGCTTGTTAAGCGCGGTGATGTCGTTCTGCAATCTGGTTACGTCAGTCTGTGTGGTCGCCACCTTGGCGTTCGTCTGGATCGTTGATTTCGCTATTAGCACCAGGGCAATGAACGATGCCACTGTCACAATGACGGCGACCGTCCAGGGCACCGCGCGGTTGCGAAATGGATTGCTTGCGAGATTAAGTTTTGCTGTCATTACTGCTCTACCTTCAAACAAAAGCCATGCATCAGTAAAAAGGATACACGTCTGCCGCGAAGTGGCGCAAACGCAAGTCTGCCCTCGGCAGGGCAGCACCAGGGTTACACGTTAATAAAGGAGATTTGTTTCGGAAACAGCGCGCGAGAAAACTAGGCGCTCGCGCTCATTTGATGCCGGTCGAGCTTGAGGTAAAGCCCTCTACGGGTTAGGCCAAGTTCGCGCGCCGCCCGCGAAATATTGCCATTATGTTTGCGCAATGCCTCGGCAATCATACGCCGCTCGACCTCGGCCAGAGCGTCGGCGAGAGTGACGTTTTGGAGCGGTACGGTAACCGAAGGACCGATGCCGCCGGCGCCAATCGACGTCACTGTACCCTGAGGAGTGACGGGCGCCCCCATATGTCTTAACTCGGGTGAAAGCTGTTCCGGGGTGATAATTGTCCCGTCTTCACTGCGGGCGATCACGCGTTGGACTTCATTGCAGAGTTGGCGCACGTTGCCCGGCCACTCGGCGACCATCAACAGGTCGATTGCCTGCGGGGTGATGTGAATGTCGCTACGGCCAAATTTCGCTGAGTAGTGATTGACATAGTAATTAACAATCGTGGGAATTTCCGAGCGGCGTTCGCGCAATGGCGGCACCCGCAAACGGATCACATTCAATCGATAATAGAGATCTTCACGGAACCTGCCCTGCGCTACCATCTCTTCGAGGTCGCTGTTGGTCGCGGCGATGATGCGCACGTCGACCTTCACCGGCCTTTGCTCGCCCAGGGGTTGAATCTCGCCTTCCTGGAGGAAGCGCAGAATCTTCGGCTGCACGTCGATGGGGAGATCACCGATCTCATCCAGAAAGAGCGTCCCGCCCAGCGCGGTGCGAATCACGCCGGCTGAATCTTTTACGGCCCCGGTGAACGCGCCGCGGCGATAGCCGAAGAGATAACCTTCGGAAAGTTCTTTTGGCACAGCCGTACAGTTGAACGGGACAAAGACCTTGTCTCGTCGCGATGAGAGTGCATGAATCGCCCGGGCGACGAGTTCCTTTCCCGTGCCGGATTCACCAGTGACCAGGACAGTCACATCCGACGAACGAATTTTGTGGACTTCTTCGACCAGGCGCGTCATTGCCGGACTTGAGTGGATAAAGCCGGGCATTAGACTGGCACCGGCCAATGCGCTTTCTTCTTCGGCCCCATGACCTGCGTAACCCCTTACCCGCAAGGCGCAGACGTCCATTCCCAACTCAACCACGCGCAGCAGAGGATCCAACGACAGGCCGCCGGGGAGTTCCGCGCGCTCCCGCGGCGAGATTAGAAGTGTGGCCGGCGGGGCGTTGGTAGATTTCAAGGGAACGATGGCCACATTATGCTTGGTGGCGAAAGCTTCGATCTGAGAATCCTTCTTCAGGGACGCGAACTCATCAGCCAGCGCCGCGCCTTCGTTCTTAACATAACCATGAGCAATGACGACTCTTTGGCGACCGCCTTCCTCGGGCTCGATCACCACAACCTTGCTGCAGTTGGTTTCCTGACGAATTACCGCGGCTAGTTCGCGCAGCAACAACTCGCGCGAGGCGACCGCTTCCGCCAGCCGCAAAGTCTGCAACTGCACGACCGTGTCGCGCTGTAGTAACTGCTGCGGTCTGGTTTGATCGAGTTCGGCAGAAGCTTCTTCAGCGCGAGCCAGGTCAATCGGCGCTCCCAATTCCCGGAAGATGTTGACCGCGCGCGATAGATGTTCGGCGGCGCGTTCAGGCTGAGCCATCGCATATGCTCGTCCGAGTTCATAGTGCGCGCGGCCGCTCCGGTATCGATCCCCGAGCAGATCGAAGATCGACACGCTCCGCCCGAAATGTTGGGCGGCCATCGCTGCATCGCCTCGGGCCATTTCCAGCATTCCGTGCAGCCGCTGGGCCTCTCCCGACAAGAGCAGGTCAGTCGGCGAATCCGTTATCAGTTGGGCCAGGCTCTGAAGGTTAGCAAGGGATTCTTCCGTCGCTCCGCATTCCAGCGAGGCTTCGGCAAACAGCAAACGCGATTCGCAAATTGCCTGTCGATCACCGATCAGTTCGGCAAGTTCCAGTGCGGTCTTGGCGGTGGCCAGCGCCTCAACGGCGCGCTTCATTGCCAAATAACAACGGCCCAGCGTGCGGTGAGTCTGGCCCTGGTACCACTTATTCCCACGCTCATCAGCCAGCGACACCGCCCGTTGCAGATAGCTCTGGGCTTCATCAAGTTCACCGCGCAAAGTGCATAGCTCGCCCAGTGAGTCCAGAATCATCGGCACTTCGGCGCCTTGACTGTCAGCTTCGGTAGCGATGGCCAGCGCCCTTTCCAGTGCTTCCTGGGCGCGATCCCAGCGGCCGATCAGCACCAGATTCATGCCGAGATTGTTATAGGCGTCCGCCGCGCTTTTTTTATGATCAGTTCGTTCGTAATAGCCGATCGCTTTTTCGAGATACCGAATTCCCTCCTGGGGCCGCTTCAAGAACCAGCAGGCGCCCGCCATGTTTGAGTAGATGCGGCCGAGCAGGAAACTAGCCGGGTGGTCACCGGCGAGCTTTAGGGCCTGCCCAAAGTTCTCCAAAGCCTGTTCGTGCAGTCCTTCCTGCACATCTGCGGCACCCAGTCCAAAGTAACTCTCGGCTAATCCGCGCCAGTCGCCGCTCTGCCGGTAACTTTCCAGGGCTCGATTCGAGTAATCCCGGGCGATCGGATATTCACTGATGCTGCGATACACGCGCGCCAGAGCGGCATACGCCGATCCGACTTCAGCACCTTCTTCCGGCAGGTCTCGAAGTGTGGATTTTAGTAAAGCGATTGCCTTGGGGTGATCGCGGTTGTAATTGTAAGCCAGGGCGATTTGCACCTGCAGGCGCGCGCTCAAAGTTGAATCAAGCTTGGCGCGCGCCGCGGGGTCTTCGTACATCGCCACCGCATCGAGCGACTCGCCATGTTGACCCTGCATTTCGAGCGCGATGGACAAGGCGCAGCGCGCCTGTGCCAGCAGCGCTGGCTGGGTCCGGGTCTGCGCAAGTAGTGAGTTAAGGCGCGAACGCGCCTCAGTGGTCAGGCCCTGATCGAGTAAACCGCGGACCGC
>DATNNY010000468.1:0-11336 GCA_035601635.1 Pyrinomonadaceae bacterium | reverse complement strand
CCCGTGAGCATTATTACTTCAGGTGGATTAGGCCGTTCGTGAACGCGGCGCAAGAGTTCCATGCCGTCCATGCGCGGCATATTGATATCGCACAGCAGCACGTCAACGTTGCTTTCTTCGAGCTTGCGCAGTGCTGCCTCGCCGTCAGCCGCAGCCTGCACGCGATAACCCAGGCGTTGCAGTTCCTTCTGCAACACCAGGCGCAGATTCGCTTCGTCTTCCGCGATCAACAACCTTGCGTCACGCTGTTCGTTCACTGCTTAAGCTCCGCACTCAGGAAGATAGGTTTATTCATCCGCAATCGGCAAGGTAATAGTAAACGTTGTGCCGACTCCGACAGTAGACCGCACATCCAGACGGCCACCATGATCAGATAAAATACCATAACAGACGGCCAGCCCCAGACCCGTGCCGCGGCCCACGTCTTTGGTGGTAAAGAACGGGTCGAAAATTTTAGTCATGTTTTCAGGCTCGATTCCGATACCGACGTCTATGACCTGGACGAGCACGCGAGAATTGGAATGAATCGCTCGCAGCGTCAGCGTTCCACCCTCGGGCATCGCGTCTATCGCGTTGGTAGCGAGAGCGATCACTGCCTGCTGCAATTGGCCAATATCACCGGAAACATTCGGCAGGCCGGCGGCGGCCTCGATCACAATCTGAATGTTATCGCCGCGCTGCTGGTGGGTCACCAATCGCGCGGTGGCTTTAAGTACTTCCCTCATATCAACCGGCTCGCGTTGGCCGGCGCGCAGGCGGCTGAAATTAAGCAGCCCATTGGTAATCGTCTTGCAGCGAAATGCTTCGTCGCGAATCAATCCGAGATATTCGCGCAAGTCTTCGGCATCAGGCGAGTCGCTAAAAGCGCCCTCCTGAATTCGCTTCTCGAGCGACTCTGCACAAGCGGCGATAGTTGCCAGGGGATTATTGATTTCATGTACCACGCCGGCAGCCAAGCGGCCGACTGCGGCCAGCTTTTCAGCACGCGCCACGGCCCGGTGAGCCTTAACGCGGGCGGTGATGTTTTCGCCTACCGTGATCACGTGCGAGACCTGGTCTTCTTCATCGGCGCGCATGGGAATCTTGCTAATCAGCCAGTGGTTGGTCTCTCCTGACTCAGTAATGCTTTCCTGTTCGACGCGATGAATCTCGCCGGTGGCAAACACTCTGCCGAATTCCCGTTCCAGCAGTTCCCGATTCTGCTTGGTTAGGACCTCAAAAATATTTCGTCCCAGGACTTCTCCGCGCGGCAGTCCGAGTTCGCCCAATTCGCGATTTCGGTTCCAGGCGACAATATTATAATCGCGGTCGATTGCGTAGAGAGACAACGGCAGCGTGTCGATAATCGCTTCGGTGAAGCGTTGCTGCATTTCGGATTCGGCCGTACGGCGGTCTACTTCGCGCGCCAGAGTGGCCGCCGATTCACGCGCGCCAAGGTACAGCGTCGAGATGTGCGCTGCCAGGGCCGCCTGTTGGGCGGCGGCATTTATCAGGCGGCGTTCATCCTCAGTGCAATCTTTCGCGACCGCGAAAGCCACAGCCATCGCGCCAAAAATCGTCTCGCCGAAACGAATTGGGACCAGGTATTCCGTCTCGTGTTGTGCGTCGCGAAACAAGAACTCCCGGTTATTGGTGAGCCAGGCCGGAGTGTTTGCGCGCGAAGAGGCCAGCCAGTGTTCAAGCCGATCCATCTTAATCAGAGCAGAACCGCCGGCGCTGCCTTCTCGATCAAAGACACACACCGCGAGTCCCTGGCCGTTGCTTTTTATCGCACAGGCACTCTGCGCCGCGTTCGTTCCTTCGTAGATGGCTCCTGCGACCCGACGGGCCACCTGTTCCGGAACGATCGTTCGCAAGAGGCCGCGGCCCAGGTCGGCGAGAAAGCTCAACTCGCGATTGCTGCCAATCAATTCCGATTCGCGCTGCGCAAAATTTAGATGAGTGTTGACTCGCGAAACCAATTCGCCCGGCGTAGAGGGCTTGACGATGTAATCGTCGGCGCCGGCGGTGAAGGCTTCGACTTTGCGTCCTTCGCTGCCGTCGGCGGAAAAAACAACCACCGGCAACTTTGTCATCGCCGGCTGGGCGCGCAGGAGGCGGCAGAGCGCCAGACCGTCGACCTCCGGAAGCTCTACGTCGAGCACCACAAGGTCGCACATTTGTTTGTGCAGCAGACGCAGCGCCGACGGCGCATCCGGAACCCCGATAGTATTGTGGCCGGCATTTTCGAAAACACTTCGTAGACCTTCGCGTGCCGATCGGTCGTCATCGACGATCAAAAGAGTGGCGCCGGTTGTTTGTGGTATGGGCGTAAC
Source organism: Pyrinomonadaceae bacterium (assembly GCA_035601635.1). Classification (GTDB taxonomy): domain Bacteria; phylum Acidobacteriota; class Blastocatellia; order Pyrinomonadales; family Pyrinomonadaceae; genus UBA11740. Next base: position 9,021 of record DATNNY010000468.1, on the reverse strand, counting down.
TGACATTCTTCGTTGCACGGGTTTGTGGCAGTCCTTCGCTTTGCGAGGTTGTTCCTGAAGATGAGGAGGCGTAATTAGAGGACCGTTTGCTAAAGCTAACGGTCAAGAGCCTGGGACAAAGGCGTTGGATTCAGCCGGCCAGTCAGAACGCCGGCCGGTCCGCGGGTAAGGCAGAACGTGGACCCGCGTACCACTCTTCCAATTTGACGGCTGGGAGCTGAGTTGTCAAGCATTTATTGGGATTTCTTTAGGAAATTCGTCTGGAAGCTCATGACGCCAAGCTCTGCAATGGTTCAATACGAAACGGTTCAGTATTATGAACCTCATCGGGCCAGCGTAAGTTCCCACAAAGGAGAAAAAATGAAGAAGGATGATAAGGCAAGGGTTCGAGTCTTTTTCGGCGAGATCGAAGGAGATAACGAGAGTATAAGAGACGGCCTGCGTTCAATAGCACAGGCACTTAGAGTCGCTGTGGACGAGATGATTGCTTTATCGGACTTACGAAGGCGCAGCTCCTAAGGACAAAATCAGCAAATAATCGCTTAGCGTCCTAAGGCGTCGGGAGGTGAGCGACCGGAATCTCTTCGACTCGTTCGAATGGTCTTGTCCCATTCGCAATGTCATTTACTATGTGAAGAATATCGGCACTGTAGTATCTCGCTCCGCATGAGTCGCAAACACCGATTACAATATCTTCAAGGATTATGAATCCCTTCTTGTGCTTGAAGGCCTCACGCTGCACCTTCATCGGGCGCACGGTTCCGGCGCAGTGTTCGCAGTGATAGCCATACATGGCTTCAGCATAATGGCTTAAGCCTCGAATGAGAAGCCCGTTCAAACGGGCTATGAACGAAACGGCACACGCGGCCCCAGCCGTAAAACGGCTGGTCTAAAAACCCTTCGGGGAAGCCGCGTGAACGCGGCTGAACGAACTCTGCCCTTTGCTTTAGGCTTTCGGTTCCGGAGGAAGCAGATGTTTATAGAACCAAAGTCACCAAAGAATCTCGAAGCTCCGGAGGAGCGAAACAACGACCTTTGCTGACCGGCAGATTCCGCTCCTCTGGAGCTCAATACTCTTTCCGGCGTCCCGAGCTATAAACATTTGCCGCCCTGCGGCCAGGGCACGATTTAGCGTAGAACTTTTTAGAGACACTCGCTAATTGATCGCGGTCGTGATCAGCGGGCCATCGGGAAGGTCAGCCGCGGCTTTGGAAGCAGAGGGCTGCTTCTGGGCTGAGCGGAACACGCTGGTTTTGTGGGTTGATTTGGCGCGATACATTGCCTGATCGGCGGCTACCAGCAGCTGATCCAAGGTCTCTCCGTCGACGCCATAAACGGCTGAACCGACGCTGATCCCAACCCGTGCGCGACCCAGCGACCGGATGTCGATTGAGAAATCCGAAACTATTCTTTCTATGCGCTCGCGCAGTTCCTCTACCTGCTTGACAGTTGCATCATTCACGATCGCAACAAATTCGTCTCCGGCGTAGCGCGCCAGAAAATCGTACTCGCGCAATTGGGCCTGAACCAGGCCGGCAACCTCGCGTAACATGCGATCACCGAGCTTGTGTCCGAACGTGTCGTTCACCAACTTGAAATCGTCGAGGTCGAGCATGATTACCTGGAAGGGGTTGCCGGTGCGGCGGGCGCGCGACACCTCTTCTTCGAAACGAACGTGCAACCTGCGCGCATTCGGCAGGCCGGTGAGCGAATCAGTCAGCGCGTTTGATTCGGCCCGGGCGTGATTCACAGCGTTAGCCAGAGCGTCGGAGGCGAGCCGGGTCACCGTCTCGAGTAGTCGAATCTGATCGTCGCTGTATTCCTTGAGGTCAATCGAATACACCGACAATGCTCCCAGCAACAAATCATCCTTGAACAATGGCAATGAAGCCATCGAGCTGTAGTCGCAACCGGCAGGCAAACTGAGGCCCGCAAAATCCAGGCTCGGATGAATTTGATTGACTGGCTGCCGGTTTGACAGAGTAAAGCCGGTCGCGCCTTCTCCTGGAGCAACACATCTCGCATGCAGGAGTTCGGCATTCTGGCCCACAGCCAATGCCGCGGTGGCGTAACCTTTGACATCGTCATAGAGATACACCACGCAAGTGTCGAAGGGAACGATCTGTCCTACCTTGTCTACCAGCACCGCCAGAGTGTTCTCTACTTCAAGAGAAGATCCAAACGTGCGGGCGATTTCATACAGTGCGTAAACTTCGCGATGCGCATTGCGAATCTGGTCGTAGGCGCCAAATGAGGTGTTTTCCCACGCCCGGGCCACCTGTTCCGCGGCGAGTGCGATCCGACTGCCAGGCACGCTGATGTGAATCCGATTGTCCAGACCTCGAGCTGCAATTTCAGCTTCGAAACGGGGCAAGTGTTCGATAAACAGGTCGACAATTGCGGGATCGAATTGCGTGCCTGAGTCTCCGCGCAATAACTCGATCGCGTCTTCACGAGACATGCCGGGACGAAAGGGTCGGTCTTCGCGCACCGAATCAAAACAATCGATCACCGACATAATGCGCGCCGTGATCGGAATTTGTTCTTCCTGCAGGCTGTCCGGATATCCTTTGCCGTCCCAACGCTCATGATGATGACGGACTATGGGCACAACCGGATATGGGAAGTTGATGCGGCCCAGAATCTCGGCGCCGACGACGGTATGTATCTTTGTCTTCTCGAATTCAGCTGGTGATAGAGTTCCGGGCTTGTTCAGAATGTGATCCGGCACAGCCAGTTTTCCCACGTCGTGTAGCAAGGCCCCGGCGTTGAGTGCGGCGATCTCGGCGTCAGATAAATTCAGCAGCCGGCCAAGTCCTTCGGCGTAAATCTGCACCCGGCGCACATGGAAGTGGGTTGTTTGATCCTTCGCGTCAATCGCGGTGGCCAGCGCTTCCACTGTCGCCAGGTGCAGGCGGCTTAGCTCTTCCGCTTCACGAGTCTTGGCATTGACTCGTTCAAAGTAGATCTTATGAGTCCAAAAAGTGGCGGCAATAATGGGCACGCTCAAGAGCACGTAAGCCGATCCCAAGTGCGTCACGGCCGAGTAGATAACCGCCGCGGCAATCGCCGCACCCAGAAATGACCACCAGGTCCACAGATAGTCGTCGCGCCATGACCTTAGAATAGGTCGCCGGCTTCTCAACGCATGAAATGCCGAAATCGTAAGGCCGTTAATGAAGTACTGAACCATTGCCAACAAACCGAGCGCGCCCAGCAGATGGTCGAGGCGGACGGTAGTTGTGCCCAGCGGTTGCTGCGCAATATGAGCGTAATGCGCCAGCGCAAAATAAAATGTCTTTCCGGCAATGAATGCCGTTAAGGCCATCATGGCTGGTGCGGCAATCCAACTGGCCGCTCGTTTCGAAGTCCGGCGGGCACTCACAAACGCATCAAAGACGCCGATCACGATCGCCGCTGGTACGCCGAGAAACAGAACGCCCAGGAATATGAAAAGGTCGCCCGCGGTAAAACTGGACCTTGTGTTGGGAATGCGGATCGGATTTGAGCCGGCCAGAATTACCAAAACGAGTAGTCCGGCAAACTGGGCCCATTGAGTTGGTGAAAAACCGAAGCAATGCCGGATAGCCCAAACGAATACAGTTGCGCCCGCGATGACCATGACAGTCCAATAGGTCTTTGCGGCGCGGTTGTAATCCGACATTTCGATCAGTTTCATCTCTTTGCGGCGTGCGCTGGGCTAGTTCGTGGAAGCTCTCGAGAAAATACCGGGACGAAATTACACAACAGTTTTTTTCTTTCAGATTCTTAGTGCGAATGTGCCTGCGCCGAAAGCGAAAGTCCCGGAGCAACTGGGGCTTTTCGCTTCCGGCGCATGACCGGGCAAGCTGGCGGATGCAGGCACGCATCCGCCACCTGGGGTGTATGAACTCACTGCCTACTGTCCTCGCGCATTTGACACCAGGTTTCCGGAGTGACTTGTGCGGCTAGCGGATCCAGTGCGGTGGACCCAATCAGCGCCTTAAACGCTCCCTAGCCGCGATTCACACCTAACAAGGACTGTGCCGCACACTCATTGCGGGTAAAACTTCGGAAACATCGCGATTAGCAAGTATTTGTACGGCACCTATAGTGACTATCGGTTTACCTGTGGTTCCTACCTTCAATATGACAGGTCAAAGTGAAGGTTCGGTCAGCGGCAAGACTTGGGTTCGTTGACCAACGTAGCCAACGGCTTCGCCGCTTGATGAGCGAAAAGGCTATGCCTTTCGGATTAACTCACTTGAGTTTGACAACAATCATTTGCGCAGTGCACCTTGATTCTCAAAAAAAGTGAGCAAAGTCATTCAACGCAGACGTGAACGCCCGCCGACTGTCGGGTACGGGGAATTGCTGCGCGGCAACCGCAGCTTTCGTTTTCTCTGGTTGGGGCAGGTTGTCAGTCAAATGGGCGATTGGTTCGACACCATCGCTGTCTACACCATCACTTTGCGTCTGACCGGTTCAAGTCGTTCAGTGGCTTTGATCATGGTCGCGCGGTTTCTTCCCAGCGTCGTCATGGGACCGCTGTCAGGTGTCGTCGCTGACAGGTTCAGCCGCCGGTCAATCATGATTACAGCGGATTTCCTGCGGGCGATCGTGGTGCTCGGATTCCTATTAGTACGCCGGCCCGATCAGATGTGGCTGGTCTATGTTCTGACCGTTATGCAGTTGGCCTTCTCTGCCTTCTTCGAGCCGGCCAAGACCGCCGCCATTCCATCGATCGTTTCCGACCGCGAGTTGCTACCGGCTAATGCGATCGCATCGGTGACCTGGTCGGCGATGTTGACCCTGGGAGCCGCGATTGGCGGATTCGTAGCCGGCTGGTTCGGAACAAATGTAGCCTTCGTACTTGACTCGTTAACTTTCGTCGCGTCCGCTCTGCTGATCGCGAGCGTCCGCTTTCCCAAGCGCGCTTCGCGTCCGAAGGCGAAACTGACTATTGGAAAAGCGCTCGGAATAACCGACACACTTGAAGGCGCGCGCTATGTCAAACATCGGCGGCGCGTGCTCGCTTACTTGATGGTGAAGCCGGCCTGGGGAATGGGTGGAGGCATTCTGACTTTGCTGGCGGTGTTCGGCGAAAGAGTCTTTCCCATTGCCGGCCGAACCGCGACAGGTATCGGCGTCTTGTTTACCGCCCGCGGGATAGGCACTGCGGTCGGACCAATAGTCGCGCGGCGTTGGGCGGGCGAAACTCCGAAGCAAATGCAAAACGCGATCGGCATTGCGTTTTTAATTGGCGGATCTTTCTATATTGCTTTTGGAGTATCACGCAGTTTCGCGTGGGCATTGCTGTTTCTGGCCATCGCGCATTGCGGCGGCAGCATTTTGTGGGTCTTCTCGACCGTATTGCTGCAACGCGAGGTCGAGGACAAGTTCCGCGGACGAGTGTTCGCGGCTGAACTGGCGCTACTTACCCTGACAATGGCGGCGTCGAATTATTTGGTCGGCGAACTGATGGATCGTTTTGGTTTCTCTCCGCGGGTAGTCACGGCCGGCGTGGGCACGTTCTTCCTGCTTCCCGGATTGATCTGGTTTGTGACAGAGAAGTGGTGGGACCGGAAAGCGAAGATTGCTGAGACCCAACCGATATCAGAACCGGTCGAGGAAATTCCGCCAAACCTGGGCACCGAAGACTTTGAAGTTTAGCGGCGGGCTACTGCCCGCCGATTCCGTCGCCTGAGAGAGTCGGGCATTAGCCCGACTCTAAACACACGTTTAATGATCATAAAAATAAAAATAGGCGTCATGGGATCGGCTGAAGCTGTTACTGCGACTACGCTGCGCGAGAAAGCGATCGCACTGGGCCTAGCGATCGCGAGTCGTGATGTAATCCTTCTCACCGGCGCAACCACTGGAGCCGTTTACGAAACCGGCAAGGCGGCGAGCGAGGCCGTCGCCCTGCACATCGGCATTTCGCCGGCCGGTGATGAACGCGAGCACGTTGAACGATATGAACTTCCTTTGGACGCGTGCAGCGCGATTATCTACACAGGCTTTGGCTTGAAAGGCCGCAACGTAGTGTTGGTTCGATCGTGTGACGTCGTGCTGTTTGTGGGCGGGTCGATTGGCTCACTAAATGAATTCACGATCGCCTATGACGAAGGCAAAGTCATCGGATGTTTGACTGGAACCGGCGGAGTCGCGGATGAAATCAAACAACTCGTCGGCACTCTTCAGAAACCGACAAAGGCGCGGATTGTTTATGAAGCCGAGCCCTTGAGGCTGCTCGACCGGTGCCTTGCTGAAGTTCCGTAGGGACGTCACCCGCGATGAGGTCAGTACCGGGAGCGGACGGGGCCCCGTCAGGGCAGCCCGCGTGGAGTGGTGGTAGCGACCGGGTCCCAAATCTCGCGACGGTCGAGATCGCAAAACTGTAACCCGGTCGCTACCGCTCCCGGTACCGACTACCTTTGGCAAACAGAAAGCTGGAATCGATATGGACTTAGGACTAAAAGATCGAGTGGCGTTAGTAGCAGCGGCCAGTCGCGGTATCGGTTACGCAGCCGCGCTTGAGTTGGCACGCGAAGGCGCACGTGTGTTTCTTTGTTCGCGCGACGAGACGAGTGCATCAGCCGCGGCCCAGAAGATTCACGAAGACACCGGCGCCAATGTGGCGGGCATCGCTGCCGATGTCACCAACGACAAGCAGACCGAAGCGCTGGTTAACCTGGCCCTGGAACGGGCGGGCCGCATTGATATTTGCGTCACCAATGCGGGCGGTCCGCCGGCGGCGACTTTTGCCGACACCGACCTGGACATGTTTCGTCGGGCGTTTGAACAGAACGCGCTCTCGGCGATCAGATTCGCAAAGCTGGTACTGCCCGGGATGCGGGCACAGCGGTGGGGACGCATCATCAACATCACTTCCGTCTCAGTCAAACAACCGATCGAAGGCTTGTTGCTTTCCAACACGGTGCGCGCAGGCTTGACTGGCTGGGCCAAGACCGTCTCCGCCGAAGTCGCGGCCGCTGGCATTACCGTCAACAACGTGGCGCCGGGTTACACCTTGACCGAAAGGCAGGAGCAACTAGCCGCAGTGCGCAGCAAAGCGTTGGGCAAATCAAAGACGGAAATAATCGAGTCGTGGGCGACCCAGGCCCCGATGCTGCGAATGGCGAGACTGGAGGAGATCGCCGCCGCCATAGCCTTCCTTGCTTCCGAGCGCGCGTCCTACATCACTGGAGTAACTCTGCAAGTGGACGGTGGCTGGGTGCGAAGTTTGTTATGAGCGGGCTTCGAGTTTTGAGGTACAATGCCGGCGATGCTTTTCCCGGTAAACCCCTTAATAGCAAATATATTTGCCGGGTAGACGCATGCTTCAGACCAGAAGGAGACAATTAATGAATCGTAAACACGTAACGCTCAGAGTCCTGGCAACCGCGGCTCTGATTTTTGTCGTCGCCGGACTTTCAGGAAACCCGACTGCGGCGAAAACCCCCGGCAAAGTTTCAACCACCGCGCTCCGGCTCAACGGGGTCCAACCTATCAGTGCCCGGCCGCTCACCGCCATGGTAGTGGACGATCCCGAAGCCATTTATGAAGGCGCGCGAATTGTTCATAACGTCACGGTCGACGGCGTGAAAGGTATGCGAGTTCACGCCAAGTTTCATGTCAGATATGGCAAGGGCGTGCCGAGCATGATGATCGCGTACTTCTACTATGACGACGCGGACAATACGCCGCTAAAGTCAGGCGATGAGGACTATCGCGACAAGAAAGGCAATGTGTCTTGTCATGTGAATTTTACCCCGGCCTATGATCCTGCTGTTTACGAGGATTTACAGCTCTTCATGCCTTACGAAGCGCTCAACATGGAGAGCGGCGAATCTTACGATCTGAAATTCTATCTGGCCCTTTACGACAAAGAGGGTGGCAGGTTCTTTGGCAAATCGGGCTGGTACAAATTCAAGTTGACCATGCCTTAGGCCGAATGATGTCAGTACCGGGAGCGATAGCGACCGGGTTGCAGTCCCGGCGACTCGAACGTCGCATGGGTTGAGACCCGGTCGCTACCGCTCCCGGTACTGACACTTGATCGTCATCGACTCTGCTATGGCGCGCGGTTGGGAAAGCAAGTCAGTCGAAGATCAGATCGGCGACGCCCAGGCTGAAAAGGACGCGCGCTCCAAGCCTTTCCTGTCCCCCGAAGAACGCGAGCAACAAACGCGCAAACAATCGCTGCTGTTATCGCGTTCACAAATCCTTGGCCGTTTGAAAGTAGCGCAAAGTGCGCGTTATCGCGCCCAGCTCGAGGCGGCTCTCAAGCACGTGGAGACGCAGTTGAAAGAATTTGCCTGAGACTAAACAATTCGTTTGATAATAGGAGTTCGTCAAACAAGCTACAGTGGCGCGATTGTTGGCAGATCGGCCTCGGCTATTCCCACGGCGACCGCGGCAAGCCGAGTGGCCTCGGCACTCCTGATCGCTTCCATCACCCGCATTAACTGAGTCGCGCTGAGCGCGGCGCCAAGCATCGCGAGTGCATTTGAGACCGAGGGAACCAGACCCGCGAGAATGCTGACTCGACGCGCGATTGGTTGCAGGCCACTCATGTATTCTTCCGTTAGCAGGCTGCTGAAAAACTAAATTTGGAGTGTGGCGGCAAGCATAGCGCGACCCCGCTTTGGATTCGCTGACCACGAAAATGCTAACAAATCCAAAGCGCCGCCGTTGTCGGCGCACTCCAAATTTGTAGCTCGGGACATCGAATAAGAGTTTTTCAGCACCCCTGTTAGGGCTTCGCCGGCATCTTGAACTTTGAATCGTCCACCGGCGCGTTAAGTTTGATCTCGGTGTACGTACGTGTCGAGACCAGTCCCGGCTCAACTGAAGAGACTTTCACGATGAACGGAACCTTCACGCCATCGACCACACGATAGTCTTCAAAGTCAATCTGGTTGGGAATCACGCCGATTGGTGTTTCGATATAAGAGATGCGGCGCCGCAGCAGACCGGTTTCAGCGTCAAAGAATAGCTGCTCGCGCCGGTTGTCGGCGTTCGTGCCATTCACGACGA
>DATNNY010000467.1:0-2770 GCA_035601635.1 Pyrinomonadaceae bacterium | reverse complement strand
CATTCGGGCGTCGTCGTCATTGAGACTCTGCAGGTAGTTCGTCACACATCGACTCACCGACGATTCCAGATCATCTAGTATCTCCCGTGCTTGCCGGTAGAGTTCATCATCAATACTGATATTGATCTGTTTCATGTCTTCGATTACACGAAACTTGCGCTACCTGTAGGGTGATTATATACCTACCTAGCTTTTTGTGCGCCTTGGGACGCTGAATCTATTTCGAACGCGCATTGCTGCGCGTTGGCAACGACCTGCCCGCCTCAGGCTTAAGGTTGTCGACAAACAACTTCAGAATGCGCTTGTACTCATCCGCCCAGCTCTCTTCGCGTTCAAAGCCGTGGTCCTCGACTGGATAGGGCGCGACCTCCCAGTTCTCTTTTCTCAGCTCGATCAGCTTCTCAACCAGCCGCACAGTATCCTGAAAATTCACGTTCACGTCGACCATGCCATGACAGATCAGGAGCGCCCCCTTCAGTCCGTTCGCAAAATAGATCGGCGAGCTCTGCTTGTAGGCCTCGGCGTCCTTCTGTGGCAAGTTGAGAATGTTTGCCGTGTAAGAATTGTTGTAGTGTGCCCAGTCAGTCACCGGCCGCAGAGCCGCGCCCGCGGCGAAAACATCAGGCTGAGTGAACATCGCCATCAGCGTGATGAAGCCGCCATAGCTTCCGCCATACAAACCGACGCGTTTGGGATCGACTCCGTGCTCCTTGATTAGGTAATTCACCGCGTCGACCTGATCGGTTAAGTCTTTGCCGCCCATATGCCGGTAAATCCCCGTGCGCCAATCGCGGCCATAGCCTGAACTGCCGCGGTAGTCGATATCGAAAACGATGAATCCACGCTCCATCAATAAATGATGAAACATGTATTCGCGATAGTACGAGCTCCACCAACGATGAACGTTCTGCAAATAGCCGGCGCCATGAACAAACATCACAGCCGGCCCGCCGCTCTTCCAATTCGTCGGCGTGTAGATGCGTCCGTAAACTGTCGCGCCATCGCGCGCTTTGAAACTGGCGATGGGCGGATCGATCCAGTTGTAAGTAAAGAACTCAGGAATGGGGGAGGTCGTCACCGGCTTATCCGGGACCAACGTCTTGCCCGCGGAATATGGCCGATTAGTCAGCAGATACAGCTCCGGCGGCTTGTTACTATACGAACGCACATCGGCGAGCATCGTTTCATCAGGCGAGACATCGACCTGGTTGTCGCCGGGCAGGCCGGTGATCTGCCGGCGCTCGCCTCCGTTTATCGCCATCGAGTAAAGATGCCGCTCGAATGGGCTTCCTTCACTCGATGTGAAATAGAACTTCTGTTTGTTCGGCGACAGCCTCACATCTGAAACTTCAAATGGACCGGAAGTCAGTTGCTTAGGGTCACCACCATCAATCGCCACGGTGTAAAGATGAGCAAAGCCATCGCGCTCTGATTCGAAATAGACATGCGAGTTGTCCGGCAACCAACCGAGCGTGGATGCGCCGGGTCCGTCTATCCAGGCATCGTCGTGCATGCTCGCCAGCGCTTTGGTCTTACCCGTGCTCGCGTCCAGCAACATCACCCAGCGATCTTTGTTGTCAACCGAACGCGCCATCAAGACCGCGTTCTTGCCGTCGTCGGACCAACGCAGCTGTGAAAGCTGAATATCGCGATCCTTCGGCGCGGCCGGAGTTTTGGGCTGGGACTCGACCCGGTCGCTGCCACTCCCGGTAGTGACTCGTGCCTCCTCGGTTGTATTCATCTCGGTGCGCTGAGCCTGAGGCGCGGCCGGCAGTCTCTGTCCGTGGTCGACGTTCTTTGATTCGCCGGTCTCAACATCGATGATTACGAGTCGCGTGCGAGTTTGTGTGTCACCAACTTTCGTGCGTCCGGTGATGTCTTCGGTATAGGCCGACTCGGTAACATAATTCGGCACGATCGTGTTCTTCGCGGCGGCGCCGGGTTCGCTGATGGTGGCGATGACATACTTGCCGTCAGGCGAGAGAACTAGAGAAACCGCGTTTTGCCCGGCGGGCAGGTTAAGAGGTTTCCGCTTCTCGCGCTCTTTGCGTTTCTTCTCCTGCTCTTCACGTTGTTCGGCGCGCTCGCGCACGGCGTCAAGCAACGTCCGCTCTTCTTTCTTCAGATACTCCTGACTATCGGTGCCCTTCGGGGTCGCGCTCGGCGCAGCACCCGCGCCGATCCGAATGTCAGTAAGCTCGTCGAGCGATCCGCTATCGAGCGCCATCACATAAAGATTGCTCTGTCGCGTGAAGTAGATGTGTTTCTGATCGAAATTAAAGTGGGGGTTCGTCTCAGCATCGACGGTGCGCGTTATTTGCCGGCGAGCGCCTTTCGCATGATCGTAAATGAAGATATCGCCTTCGTCGGCAAAAACGGTCATCGTTTTGTCTTTCGACAACTCGCCCGTGGCCGGCGGGGCTTGCTTCGCTTCATCCTCGGACAAGCGACGCAATCCAGTACCATCGCGATTGGCGACGTACAGGCTCATCTCTTTCAAGCGGGGTTCGCCGGCTTGCTTCCAACGGAAATAAACTCGCTGGCTGTCCTGCGACCAATAGACGCCGGTCGGCGGATATCCCACCAGACGCGGGCCGCGCATGATGCTGTCCACTGTCAGCTGGAAAGATTTAGGCGCTGGCGCCGGCCGGGTCTGCGCCGGGATCAGTTGCGGAAAGATAAATGATAAGACGCAAAGCACAATGCCTGCGCGCCGGAGGTTTTTAGTTTTCATTTTGGTCAGTAAGGAGGCTGCTGCGAGTCTCTGCGC
>DATNNY010000466.1:0-7556 GCA_035601635.1 Pyrinomonadaceae bacterium | reverse complement strand
AGAGGGCTCTGGAAAGTGACCAGCCTGATGACCTAATTATCAACATTGCGATTGGCCGAGGGGATTTCGACAAAGCACGTAAAATGATCGACAAACTGCCAGATGACTCACATAAGAGTCAACTCATTGAAAACGTAAACGCACCGGAAGCTATTGCTTTGGCCGAGAAGGGTGACATTGACCAGGCTGTAAGATTGGCTGAACGATTGAACAGGGGAACGTCAATTCTTCGAGTGTATCCAGTGCTGCTAAAGAAATGTCTATCGGCCGAGAATAAATGGCGAGCAACGCCGCTGGTTTACCAGGCGATCAAGCAATTGAAGAAAGCTGATACGCCGCTGTTGACGCCTTCAGGAATACCGCCGGGCCTGGTAGTTATTAAAGGTCCTGATCCCATTCCACTGAGTTTGAGCAAATTGGCGAAGTCGGTTGTAGAAGTGGATGAGACATTGGCCCTGGCAGTCTTGGACGAGACGGTGATCGCTTCCAACAAAAGCAGTATGGACTCTTCTGAAGGGCGAATAGGATTTGACTTGGATGTCTTCAAGCAACTGGCACCCAAAGATGAGGCCCGAGTGCATCTGGCGGCGGAGGATCTAACCGATCATTTTCGGCAGATAGTTGCCTTAGCGGCAATCAATCAATGGAAGGCATCGGAATTAGAAAAGAGGTCCAAAGCCGACCTGGCCAGAAGGAAAGCGAGATAGCGAACCATCAAGACTTTCTTTCATAGAACTTCACCCGCAATCCTTCATCCAACTGCCGCAGCTCGTACATCTCGAATCCGTCCAGAAAATTTGCGGGCATGAAAGTGTCTGCGCCTGCGACTGCCAGCGGCACTTCGGTGACAATCCATCTTTCGATGTGCGGCAGGAATGATTCATAAACCTGCGCGCCGCCGATGACGAAGAGATGCACGTCCTGACTGCTTGTGAGATCGATGACCGAGTCGACGTCGCGTAGAACGATCAGCGAATCTTGTGAAGGAAGGTTCTGCTCGCGGCTGAGCACAATATTCTGCCGGTCCTTGAGCGGCCCCTTCAGAGTCAGCCATGTCCGCCTGCCCATGACCACTGCATTTCCGATCGTCGTCTGTTTGAAAAACTTCATATCGGCAGAGTAATGCCACGGCAGCCGGCCGTCTTTTCCGATGGCCAGATTTTGATCTACTGCAACGATGCCAATGATAGACATTGTGGAGTGTGGCGCCGCTTTCCAAGCCCTCCCTCACGGTCGGGCTACTGCCCGCTCGCTACGGCGAGTGGTCCGTGTATAGATATCTACACTGCTACCGACGCGGCAATCTTTGCGTGCGATTCGTAACCGGCAAGGTTCAGGTGCTCGAATCGCATGCTAAGCAAACCTGCCAAGCTGTGCACTTGCGGATCGTCGTCCCTGATTTCCAGTCGCGGCAAAGGAAAGGGCTCACGCGATAGCACCTCCGAGACCTGTTCGAGGTGGTTCTGATAGATATGATAATCACCCAGCGTGTAGATGAACTCGCCAACTTGCAACCCGCACACATGCGCGACCAGATGAGTAAGCAGAGCATAAGAGCTGATATTGAAAGGCACGCCGAGATAGTTTTCGGAATATAAACGATGTGTAGTACGTCCCTTATCCCAGACAAAGCATCGATTGAATGTACTTCCCAAGAGCGGTTTTGTGTAGTATCCGTATACCCTTCGGTTCATTAGCCCTATACCTAGGCGAGTATACGCGGCTTTCAAGTGATACTCCACGTTGTACGCTCCATTGCACTCATCCGCTTTGTATCAAACCGTCGCAAACCTCGCTTATGATTTGCGCTCGCGGCGGAACCGAGACTCGCTGTCGGTCAGGAACATCGGCAAATTCCTCCCGGACGTGTAGAATCTCCATTCCGTTGGAGCCTTAGTGTCGTCAACAACAAGAGTTGGTTGTATTGCCATACAGTCTTATTAAGGTTCTTAGGCCATTGAAGCTTTGCAGCCTGGACACGATGAATCGACAAGCAATTCTCGGCGTACTCGAGGTCACAAATGAAGAAAGTCTTCATAACTTATTCTCACACTGACAAAGACTTTGTCGAAGCGCTTAAGAGCGAGCTTGACCTTTCCGACGTTGATGTCTCGCTTGATACTAAAATCTTGGCCCCAGGAGATTCTCTGCTAAAGATCTTCGAGGAAATCGGTATTTGCGACTTCCTTCTTCCTGTTCTCTCCATGAACTCAATCGCTAGTAATTGGGTTCAGAAGGAACTTGAGATTGCCATCGTAAAGGAAATTGAAGAGAAGGAATTCAAAGTTGTTCCCATCATCAAAGAAGGTGAGAGTTGGCAGGAGCTCAAGACCAAAATGCCTGGCCACCTCAGGGAGTCTTTACGTGGCAAGTATGTAGCCCGGTTTGATACGAAGCTTCACGGTGACGCAGTCCGGGAGTTGTTGAAGGCGCTCTCTCCCGAACAAGATCCGCAGGAAGTCTATGCAGAGATATACGGTGCCCGAAGCGACAATCCATTTAGGCGTGTGCGCACCGAGTATTTCGAGGACGTGAAGATATTGGCGCGGTCTTTCACTGAGCCGGAGAGTATCCTCTATGACCGCATCATGGAGGTAAAGCCCACATTAATTGAGGGCGGAAGAGGCTCAGGCAAAACCATGCTCTTAAAATCGTTAGAGGCTAGAGTCGGCGTACTTCGCACGAATAAAAAAACGATTCGGGAAGCGGGCTTAGATCACTTTGGTGCTTATTGCAGGCTGACACAGGGAGCTTTCGCCACTCAAGAGGGAAACATTCTAAATCACATTCCTGTGGAGATGGCTACTCGATTGTTCGGGAGCGAATTGATACTGCAACTGTCTCAATCCTTGGTGGAGGAGATCCATCAGTGCTCGCTTCAGGAAATCCTTAACATCAGCGCAAATGAAGAGAGCTTGCTTGTTGGTGAAATAACAAAACAGATCAAGCCTAAAACCACGGGTGACTCGGACGTAAGAGACTTAGGGTCACTCAAACGTTTTATCCAGATCGAACTCCGATCAATATCCGAATATGTTGGCAGAAAGATCTTTGGCGAAACGCCGACTTATGACGGCGTCTTTCTTGATAAGAGTGAATTAGGAGAAATTTGCGGTGCTGTCTCACGCATTCTCCGTGATTTGCCGAAGTCATCAACAGTCTATTTCTTGCTTGACGAGTATGAGAATCTTCTGCCCTTTCAGAAGGTTGTGCTCAACACTCTCGTGAAGTGGGCTAAGAGTAATACCTTTACGATAAAGATAGCGACAAAGAAAACCGGTTTTCAAGCCCCAAGGACACTTGAAGGCCAGGAACTAGAAGAAGGTCATGACTATAGTCCCGTGGATCTAGACTATGACTTGTCTGACGCTGATCATCGAAATCACTATAAGAGTCTACTCACAAGCATTTGCAGGAAGGTGCTAGTTGGGGAGAAATACAAGGTTACCGAAATAGGATCTCTCCTCGAGCCCGCACCACACTGTGACGGTGCCGATGAGACAGAAATGGAAGCCGTTATTGCCGGAATGGTCAAGGAGCAATCGGGGAAGGTGTGGGCCGAGCTAGAGGAGAAGGACCGTCAAGAGTATCGACATAGGCTCGAGATGGGAGCGCTATATAGGGTCTTGAAGAGGAAGAAAAAACTCTATGCCGGTTTTGATGACTTCACGCTTCTTTCATCCGGGATTATCAGATACTTCTTAGAGTTGTGTGGAATGTCATATTACTTTGCGGCGCAAGCGGGTGCTAAAGTTCGCGAGGGGGAGCAGATGAGGGTGGAGCATCAAAATGAAGCCGCGTACACCCTTTCCTCATACTATTTAGCTACCATTCGGAAGAATATCGTCGTTTATGGCCCTCAGATTCAGCAACTCACTATTGACCTTGGTGACATCTTCCGTCAAAAGCTCTTGCATCACTTGAGCGAGCCAGAAGCAGCCCGCGTGGCAATCTCCGATCCTCATGTCTTGCAAGACCTATCCATGAAGGAGGTCAAGGTAATTCTCGACGTGGCAGTGATGCACTCGGTATTGCAACTAAGGAGAGGAGTGGGAGGAATACGCCCGAAACATGTTACAGACGTCCAGCCAAAAGAGTATTTGATTAATCGGATTTACGCGCCGGAACTCAAATATTCTCCGCGGCCAAGATGGCGAACGGACTTTGAAACGCGGGATCTATCCGGTTTGTTAGATCCCTCAATGAGAAAGGAAATAAAGACGAAGTTGATACGAAGAGTTGCTTCTTCCAAAGAAAGGAAGGTTGAATCAAAAAACGGCCAAGCAGGTCTTTTCGGGGAACAGCCCAAGATTGATTTAAGAGATGACGAAGAGCACATGTGAATTGGAATCAATTAGAGCCTACCGGCCTGCGCGTCCGGATGAGATATTCATCTGTTGCGCTAGCTTCGAGGAGAGGAGCGTCGGCACCTGTCGGATCTTTGATAACTATGAATATCTTCACGGATATATCTTTGTCGATGACCAGCCTGCCACAAACAAAGAGAATCATCTGAGCGAGTTAGTGACAACCACAAACGCTATCAGTCCTTGCACGGTAATTTCCTTTTCAGAAACCGATCCAGTCAACTCTGTTGGTGCCTTTGCGAGGCATCTACGCAAACTGAATCTTGATCCCGAAGACAGTGTAATTACGCTCGATATCAGCGCGTTCAATAAGAGACATTTGCTTATGCTCTTGAAGGAGTTGGATGAGCACGGCTATTGGGATTCCGTACGTATCTTATATACGGAGCCGCACGATTACGTCACAGATCTTTATTTGCCAATGTCCACAGGCATAAAGCAGATCAATCCGGTACCGGGATTTGTCAGTACCCAGCCACTTAACAAGCCTGTGCTCTTGGTGATCATGCTTGGCTACGAGGGCGATCGGGCAATGGCATTGTTCAATAACCTAGATCCAAATGACACGCTTCTTTTGGTGCCTAAGCCGGCTTTCCACCAGGAATGGGAGGGTCGCACCGAAAGCATGAATCGAGAGCTTGTTACGCTGCTTGGAGATGAAAGAATTAGATATGCTGATTCGAGGGATCCATATAAAGTTGTGACCGCGCTGTCTCAAGTCCTTAGCGGCGATTATGGACTGGAAGAATGGAGTTGTTATATCTCACCGTTAGGTACCAAACCGCAAATTATTGGGCTGTATCTCTTCTGGCGACTCCATAGAACTCGTTTCTCAATTCTTTATGCCCAGCCTCTGAGGCATAACGAACTGTTCAACTCTACCGGGGTTGGCAGAACATGGCTCCTGGTTTCTCCAAATCAATGCTAAGACCCCAACACGTCGATCTAAAACTGATGTTCCCGGGTATTCGCAAGAGTACTTATCTAACACACGGTTTTGATAGCTATCCTGCGAAGATGATTCCTCACATGGCTCGGTTCTTGATTGAGAAGATATCTAGACCTGGTCAGACCATATTGGATCCGTTCTGCGGGAGTGGTTCGGTGTTGATCGAAGCCCTCCTTCATGATCGAAATGCCATCGGAGTGGATTTCAATACGCTCGCAATAGCTTTAGCTGTGGCGAAAACTACCGTCTACGAAACTTCGATTTTGGACAAGCAACTGGAAGAGATATTAAGACTGGCTATTAGGTGTAATAGGCCGCACATTTATGACTTTCCCAATGCGGAGTACTGGTTTACGCCAGCAACGCTTAGGAAGCTAGGCCAACTTAAGGCAACTCTTGATCAGTATTTGCCCACGATCAATCCTGGTTATGCTTACTTCTGGAAGGCCGTTGCTTTTTCTATTGTAAGGAAGTGTTCGAAGGCGGACATGCGTGGTCCGAAGCCCTTTATATCAAAAACCGCCCGCGTTAACCGAGCGGGCAGGCACTTTGATCCGATTCGATTATTTGAGGCCGAAGCGCGAAAATGGTCGTTAATTGAAGACCGTTACATAGAAGCGCTTAGAGCGAGCCCTTCTAGAGCGACGGTTAATCTAATTCACGGAGATTCCCGAAGATTAACGACACTTGTGGCGAATAAGAAAGTGGATGTTGTGATTACGTCGCCGCCATACTTGAGCGCGCAAGACTACTATCGGTCATCGAAACTACAACGCTTAGTTTTCGAGGACGTTTCCCCGGATAAGTTAATAGAATGGTCACGCGACATAATAGGAACCGATAGGCTAATGAATGGTAGCCACCTTCTGGAAGCAGATTTACCTGGTGATTTGGCGGACCGAATACGGATCAAGGTGCTGGCTAGAAATGAGAAGAATAGTAAGAGACTCGCTAAGGTGTTTTCCAGATACGTCCTCGATATGTCAAAGGTGCTAGCTGAGATCGGCTGCATTTTAAAGAAAGGAGCACCCTGCGTAATAGTACTCGGTTACAATCTGATGTCGCATATAGTAATTCCTACTCCAGAAGTTATTATTCAGCTTGCGTCTTGCGCGGGGCTCGAGTTAGAGGTTCGATATGCGGATAGGATCCGCGATCGCTGGGTGCCCACCATTCGCAACGGCCATAAGGGTGTTATTGACGAAGAACACTTGCTAGTCTTCAGGAAAATTGTATGACTCTTGAAATGTCGGCGAATTAGACGGCCACGGGTGCCGGAATGCGCGGATGCGACTGGTAATTGAGAATCTCAAAATCTTCGAACCTGTAATCGAGGATTGAATTCGGTTTTCGTTGGATAGCCAATTGAGGTAACGGGTATGGTTCTCTAGTGATTTGGAGTTTGACCTGGTCCATGTGGTTCGAATAGATGTGGCAATCCCCACCAGTCCATATAAACTCGCCTACGTCTAACGCGCATTGTTGAGCCACCATGTGAGTAAGCAGGGAATAGCAGGTAATGTTGAAAGGTAATCCCAAAAAACTGTCAACTGATCTTTGGTACATCTGACATGAGAGCCTGCCAGCGGCGACGTAGAACTGGAAGAGAAGGTGACACGGAGGCAACGACATTTGATCCAGTTCACCTACGTTCCAAGCAGAGACTATTAGCCGACGTGAATCCGGGTCTGCCTTAATCTCCCTAACTACATCGCTAATTTGATCGACAGTCTTCCCACCGGAAGCCTCCCAATGGCGCCATTGTTTTCCATAGATACCCGACAGATTCCCTTCGGTGTCCGCCCACTCGTTCCAGATCGTGACGCCATTGTCCTGAAGGTATTTTATGCTCGTTTCACCGCTTAGGAACCACAGCAGTTCATGAATGATCGAGCGAAGGTGAATCTTCTTGGTCGTGACGACTGGGAAGCCGTCCTGCAGGTTGAATCGCATTTGATAGCCGAATGTGCTGATCGTTCCCGTTCCTGTCCGATCATTCTTTTCGACACCGTTGTCGAGCACATGCCTTAGATAGTCGAGATACTGTTTCATGATTGTTTTCGACCGTCGATCATCTCTCTTTCAAGTTTAGATCTGCCGCTAGTGTAGTGTCTCAGAAATTCCTTTACAACGACCGACCTTGTCGATGATCTGTTGTGCGGTAGCGGTCCAGATGAACGGTTTTGGTTGTTTGTTGTTCTGAGCAAGATATTCCTTGATGGCGGTGATGAGTTCTTTTA
>DATNNY010000465.1:0-3497 GCA_035601635.1 Pyrinomonadaceae bacterium | reverse complement strand
GGTGCTCGGGTCGCCCCAATTGTCCAGATGAGGCATATTGATCTCGGCGGTGTTAATAATTCCATTCAGTGCCATCATCTCGTTATAGGCGCCTTCCGGTCCACCTTCTGCGCTGGCTCCGTTGTCGCCCACAATGTAAATAAGCAAGGTGTTGTCCAGTGCGCCCATCTCCTGAAGGGCATCCACCAGTCGTCCTACCTGTTCATCGGTGTGCTCGGCAAAACCGGCGAACGTTTCCATTTGGCGAGCTTCGAGTCTTTTCTGATCTGGTGTTTGGGAATCCCACGAAGGAATTTCCTTGGGCCGTTTCGTTAGCTCTGCATTCGCCGGGATGACGCCCATTTGTTTTTGCTTGGCGAATGTCTGATCGCGAAGTGCGTCCCAACCCTGATCGAACTTGCCCTTGTACCGATCGATATAATCCTTCGGCACATGGTGCGGAGCGTGTAGTGCGCCGGTGGCAAAGTAGACAAAGAAGGGCTTATCGGGGGTTAACGAGTGTTGCGCCTGCATCCAGGCGATCGCCTGGTTCGTCATATCAACGGTAAAATGGTAATTGGGATCGTGTGGCGGCTCTACCCGGATGGTTCCATCGAAAATGGCAGGGGCCCATTGATTGGTCTCGCCTCCGATAAAACCGTAAAACTTGTCGAAACCGGAATGTGTCGGCCAACGATCAAGCGGTCCGGAAACGGAGACCTCCCACGGCGGTGTTTCGTGATACTTGCCGAAGGCGGCCGTGCTGAATCCATTTAGTCGCAACATCTCTGCTAGTGGTGCGACACTCTGCGGTCGGATGCCAGTATTGCCGGGAAAAGCCGTGGCGAGTTCCATGATCGCGCCCGCGTTGTTGACGTGATGATTACGTCCGGTTAGCAACGCGGTGCGAGTCGGCGAACAAAGCGCGGTGGTATGAAAGTCGTTATAACGAAGGCCAGTCGCCGCCAGCTTATCCAGTGTCGGCATCTTGCACGGACCACCAAACGCGCTCGATTGCCCGAAACCGATATCATCGAGTAACACAACGACGACATTCGGCGCTCCCTTCGGCGCCTTAACCTCAAAACGCGGCGGCGCCTTCGCATCGCGCGCGTCCGGTTCCGTGATAGTTGGTGGCTTAGGCTCGGGGACCGGCAAGACGGTCCGATCGATCTGTTGCGCTGGTATTGCTAGCGGGAGCAAGCTCACCATAACGGTTAGAAAATGTATCACCGGCCAATTCTTCATAACGAATTCTGATTTCATAGGTCTTGGATTGATCCTTCTCATTTTCACTTCGCTCTTGGATTTGCTCAAATGATTGTCAGACAGCTATGGCTAACTCCTGTTCATTTAGGTGTAGCCCAGTTTGGGCGCAACCGCTTGCCAAGACGGAATTGCAAGCTCTGAGTGGTAGCGTTCAAAAGTAATAAACGACCGTTACGCCGACCTGAAATCTCTTCGCTCCGCTACTAAGTGGCTTTTGGAATGTAGCACTAAGCACAACCGGAACCTTTGAAAGACGCTTCGCTATGCCAGCGGTCAGAGTGTGAACCCATCGATCGCCGTTGTTGAAATCCACCAATGTCCGATATTTTGCGCTCACCGACCAGTGCTGTGGAAGAATGAAGGTGGCCGGTACCGAGATTTCAAGATAACTGTGCGGCCGAACATTGTTTTCTTCGGCAATGGAATGGTTATAGTCGGCATCGGCTGACAAGCTCAACCAGTGGGTAAAGTCATGGGCAACTCCCCAGCCCCACTTCAATCGCCACACGTTTTCTGCAAAAGATGAATCTGAAGCGCTATCGGCATGTAACTCGACGCCACCAGCGGTTCTCCAGGTATCACTCAGACGAAACGCGGTGCCTGTCCCGATTTCGACGTCACCCACACCTCCGGTGTCGCGGTGATCTGATCCTCCAGCAATTCTGTCATAAACAAAGGGCAAGTTGAAGCGTATCGCCCAGTCCTGCCAGTCATTGACACGCCAGCCCAACAATCCATTGACGGTCCAAATCCCCTTTTCACTGTCATCTTTGAATTGATCCCACTCGAACTCCAGTGACACGTGGGTTGCAAGCAGAGTCCGATCATTCAATTGCTTCAGTTCATCTGCTGTTGTCGGGCGAGGCGGTTCAACCCCAGTCGCGTTATCGTACACAAACAGCAGCAGCGTAACGATCAGGAACCACTGCAACAATTTCGTGGTGACACTGGTAGATTGAATGAACATTGGCGGGCAGGCACCAGCTACAACAGGGACGAGAGTTTCGATCACCCTGATTAGCCCGTCTGGTTTGAAAGGTGGTCCAGCGTTCTGATCATCGGTTCACTGGGAATCCGCACAACGCCAGCAAATGGATGGTCGAGATCAAGGATAATGAACACCGCGCACGCGACAGAGAACGCGCCGGCCATAAGAGCGAGAGTGTTTGTGGCGTTGGCAGGCGCCAGAAGACTAAAGCCGAGGAAGATTACCACAAGCCATATCACCAAGGCAATCAGCAACGGCTTCGAAACTGACGAAACCGCTTGCGCCCGCACCAGAGTCCGAATCTCCGCTAATTGGACGATTAGCGTGGTTGCCTCCGTTTTAAGAGCACGTTGCGCGTCGTCCTGCGGCGCGAGCCGACTAATCGCGACGTAAACAGCATCGCCCATCTCTTCGTTAGGCTCCAGTTGGGCTGGGCGGCGTCCGTCTGCCGGCCAGGTGCGTCGGACGCCTTCGGCGACTGAATCGCGAAGTGCATGACGCGCGTCAGCTGTCTGCGGTCCGTAAAGCTTCAGCACGCGATCGAGCAAAGCGATCTTCGCAGCCATCTGCATCACTTCGCTTCGCGCAGTGTCGAAAGAACTCTTCGCTGAACTAACAAGAAGTCCCAGGAGTATGGCCGTCATAGTCGCGACAAGCCCAAGGGCGAGTTTCACGGCGTCCTTGGAATCGGCGCTGAGGTGCTCAGCGGGAACGAGCCGGCGAAGACGCGCTCCGAGTAGCGTAACGCCCACAAGAAATAGGAACAGAATTGCAGCGAGACTAATGGTAATCATGCCGATGTTTCCGCGCGATTATTTTACAATGTTAAATCTGAGATTGTCAGCCAAGACATAAATATCTTTGCTCGTGTTTGCCGTGAACCGCGACTGCGCGGCAATTCAAGCGGAACTTCCGGCCGCAGCCAAAATCAGGTTTTTATTACTGTAACTGCCTAGGTTCTTGCAGGCTTGTCCTTTTGCGCAACCAGAATCTGGAAGTTCGGAGGACTCTGCGTGCTTGGATCTACAGGCCGATCAGTAAACATAAGCGTCGTCCCCGGCGTGATGACTGCCTTTGCCTTGTCCAGGAACGCAGCTGGCAGTCCGCTCTTCTGCGACGTCAAAAAAATGTTCTCACTCGATTTGCTCTCGCCTGTGGATGTGACTTCCGCCCACTGCAGATGTCCGTCCGCATCCGTTCCTTGGAGCGCGCTAAAGACCAGGTCGTTCAGAGGCAAAGTCACCTGCGGATTTGGTATTCC
>DATNNY010000464.1:0-5483 GCA_035601635.1 Pyrinomonadaceae bacterium | reverse complement strand
CGAGAGTTGAATCCTGAATCAGGATCGTTTGCGAACGTTCCGGTCCCGTCGAGACCAGTCCGATCTCGACTCCTATCTTCTTCGATAGAAAATCGACATAGGCTCGCGCGTTCGGTGGTAGTGCGCCAAGCTCCGTCGTACCCAGAGTGGAGCTCTTCCAACCGGGAAGTGTTTCGAAAATGGGAACGACCCGCCGCAGGTCCTGCGAGACAGAGGGCAGGGAATCACAACGACGCCCATTCAGCTCGTAACCGACGCATACTTTGATTTCATCAAGCGCGTCGAGGACGTCCAACTTTGTCAGAGCTACCGAGGTAAATCCGTTAATCTCTGCCGCATACCTGGTGGCAAAGGCGTCGAACCAGCCACAACGGCGCGGGCGCCCGGTGGAAGCACCGTACTCGCGGCCGCGTTCGCGAATCAGTTGTCCCATCTCAGCTTCGCCGTCGAGCATCTCGGTCGGAAACGGTCCTTCACCGACACGGGTGGTGTAGGTACGAACAATGCCGAGGACGCCGGTCAAGTGTTGCGGCGCCAGACCTGTACCGACCAGAGCTCCGCCAATCACCGTGCTCGACGAAGTAACGAACGGATAGGTGCCGTGATCGACATCGAGCAGAGTAGCCTGCGCGCCTTCCAGCAAAATCGTTTCGCCCCGAGTCGCTGCCTGGTTAAGGTAATGACTAGTATCGCAAAGGAACGGCGCCAGGCGCTCGACCATCGCGGACGTCTCCTGAAAGATGGAATCTGCGTCGAGCGGCTGGCCACCGTAAGCAACGATGATGCGGTTGGCGTCTTCAAGGTTCCGCTCAATCCGTGATCGCAGCACTTCGGAAACCAGCGCATCCGCCACCCGAATGCCGCGGCGCCCAACTTTATCTTCATAAGCCGGGCCAATGCCGCGCAGCGTGGTGCCGACTTTTTCGTTGCCGAGCCGTTCTTCGCTGGTGTGATCCAGTGCGCGGTGATAGGGGAGAATGAGGTGTGCGCGAGAACTGACTTTCACCCGTTCCGGAGTAATACTGATGCCCTGCGCCATCAGCCGATCAGCTTCCTCGAAAAAGGCTTTCGGATCGATCACCATACCATTGCCGAGCACGCAGGTCTTACCCTGATGAACGATCCCCGATGGGAGCAAGTGCAGCACAAAGGACCGATCGCCTATCTGAACTGAGTGACCGGCATTGTGGCCGCCCTGATAGCGCACCACGACGTCGAACCGCTCGGCCAGCAGGTCGACAATCTTACCCTTGCCTTCGTCGCCCCATTGGGCGCCAATAACTGCGATGACCATAGTAGAAAAAATAAGTCAGAGAAGAAATCGGAAGTCGGAGTTTGAGGAGATCCGGCTCTAAGCACAAAACAGGCGCGGCTGTGTAAATAACACCGCAACCGCGCCAATTTGTTTTCTGAATTACGCTGCGGTCGTAGCCGCGACATGCTTGTCGAGCATGCGCGAAATTGCCTGTTCGGACGTCGCTCCGACCACTCGCTCTTCTTCTCTGCCGTTCTTGAAAAGAATCAGAGTGGGAATGCCTTTGATGCCGAAGCGTTGCGAGACTGAAGGATTATCATCGACATTGAGTTTCACAACGCGGGCGTTGCTCGCGTATTTTTCGGCCACAGCCTCGACGGTAGGCGCCAGCATCCGACATGGCGCGCACCACGCGGCCCAAAAATCCACCAAAACCGGACGATCCGATTTCAATACGTCATTTTCAAAAGTGCCATCACTGGTTTCTTTGACATGCTCACTCATTAAATTGAACTCCTTAGCTGTTAATGTTTTCTCTCATTCCAACTACCGCGAAGATTGAACCTGATGCTGTCCGGTGCCGGCAATTTCACGATAAAGCTCGAGATATTTGTTTGCCGCGGCCAACCAGGAGTTATCAGTGGTCATTCCGTTACGTTGTATCTTTACCCAAATTTCGGGTTCAGTATAAAAGTAAATCGCTTCTCGTATTTTTTCAAGCATAGCGGGCGCCGAATAGGGTCCAAACTTGAAACCATTGCCCATATTGGTCGTTACATCATAGTTCTCAACTGTATCATCCAGCCCGCCGGTTGCCCTTACTACCGGCACCGTACCATAACGCATGCTGTACATTTGATTCAGCCCACATGGTTCGTAGAGCGACGGCATAATGAAAATGTCAGCGCCCGCTTCGATCTGATGGGCCAGAGGCTCGCCGGCATAGCCTTTATAGATTCCCACCCGTCGTGGCGCTGCGTCGTGCCAGCTTTGCAGGAAATCTTCGTACTCCCGGGCTCCCGCGCCCAAAGCAACAAAGAACGCACCGGTTTCAAGAATGCCCGGCGCTGCCTGTCTGATTAAGTCATAACCTTTCTGACTTACCAGGCGGGAAATTATCGCGATGATGGGGCGCGCTGGTTCTTCGGGCAGACCAAAACGACGCAGTAGATCAAGTTTACATTCTCTCTTGCCCGCCAGATCGTCTGCGGAAAAGTTGGCAGCGATGTGCGGGTCAGTCTCCGGATTCCAGATCTCGTAGTCGACGCCGTTGGTGATTCCTACCAGTCGATCGCTGCGCGCCCGCAGCAACCAATCCAGACCATAGCCCTGCTCGGGCGTTTGAATTTCCCGCGCGTAACGTGGGCTGACAGTCGACACTGCGTCGGCGGCTATGATACCGGCTTTCAAAGCGGACGCCGCCCCCTTCATCATGAAATCGGCGCTGTAATCAGAGAAGCCGAGCCACCAAAGATCCGCAGGGTTGAATCCTCCCTGATAGGCGAGGTTATGAATCGAAAAAAGCGTGCGGGTGTTCGCGAAAAACTTTTCCTGCCGGCGGCGCGCGCGCATCTCGACGGCGGCAAAGCCGCACGGCCAATCGTTGCAGTGCAGCACTTCCGGCGCATCACCCAGGCGGCCGAGCAGGGCAATCGCCGCACGGCAAAAAAAAGCAAACCGCTCGAAATCATCTATATCGCCATAGATCTTACCGCGATGGAAATAGTGCGGTGCGTCGATCAAATAGGTCGGCGCGTTCAGCGCGTCGCTGTGCCAGACGCGAACGCGAAGACGCTCTCCGCGCCACTCGACCTCAAGGTCCTCGATGAAAGGGCCATCAAGCAGATTGCGATCAACCTGATCATAGAAAGGAGTGATGAGAAAGGAATCAGCGCCTTCGGCGTGCAGGGCCTTGGTCAAAGCGCCCGAGACATCCGCTAGACCGCCGGTCTTGGCAAAGGGAACTGCTTCGGATGAAAGGATGGCAACGCGCACTGACTTGAGTCTATTCGGAAGCAGGCGGTGAAAAACCGGAGGCTTTACTTCCCTCTTTCCTTTCGCAGTTTTTCTTCAAGGAAAATTCTATCTGGTATGTCTTTGTCGCGGTAAGTCTGCTTCATCTTAAGGAGAATATTTGCAGACGCAAACGGAATTGAAACGCCTTCAACAACTTTCAGTTCTATATCACTCAGTGCCTCGTCGTATGTAACTCCGCAGGCCGATAGCATGAGGTCAACCACAATTTCATCAGCGATACGCACGACCAGGTATTCGTCAAGGTCCGTGTCTTCTACCTCTCTCACGGATTTGTCAGGGAGAATTTCCAAAGCCTTTCGTACTCTGCTTTGGTTATCGCGCGAGCGTTCCAGGAGGAGATCGATGTCTTCGGTAGCGCGGAGAAATCCCTGCTGAATAATCGCCATGCCGCCGACCACGATATAGCGTGCGCTCTCGGCGTTAAGGGCTGCGCAAAGCTTTGCTAGGTCGGTTTGTTCTGGTGTTCTTGGCGAAGCTTTCTCTTCCACTCTTCAAATTCCTCGTAGGTCTTGAAACGGAAGATTCCTCTGGGGCTTACAGGTCTACCAAGCAGCAGATTCGCCCTTCGCTGCAATCGGTCGAAGCGCTCCCAGTAAGGTGGAAGGTTCCTGCCGCCGACTACTTTCATTGACTTTAAGGGAGGGGGCATTGCCGCAGGCTCCTAAGTCTGCATTGACGCCAGGAACTCAGCATTCGATTTTGTCTTCTCGAGTCTCTCCAGCACGACTTCCATCTGCTCGGTAGGCGAAAGCGGATTAAGCACCCGACGCATGACCCAAACGCGGCTGAGGTCTTCCTTGCTGATGAGCAATTCTTCCTTGCGTGTTCCCGATCTCTGCAAATCGATTGCGGGGAAGAGTCGCTTGTCGCTCAGCCGGCGGTCGAGATGAATTTCAGAGTTACCGGTGCCCTTGAACTCTTCGAAGATCACATCATCCATGCGCGATCCGGTGTCGATTAGCGCAGTCGCGATGATCGTCAGCGAGCCGCCTTCTTCGATGTTGCGGGCAGCGCCAAAGAAACGCTTAGGGCGTTGCAAGGCGTTCGAGTCGATACCTCCTGAGAGAATCTTGCCGCTGGGCGGCACGACCGCATTGTGTGCGCGCGCCAGGCGCGTGATCGAATCCAAAAGAATCACCACGTCGCGTTTGTGCTCGACCAGGCGCTTCGCCTTTTCAATCACCATGTCCGCAACCTGCACGTGGCGGGTGGGTGGCTCGTCGAAGGTCGAAGAGATGACTTCACCCTGTACCGAACGTTGCATGTCGGTAACTTCTTCAGGCCGCTCGTCGATGAGCAGCACAATCAAGGTCACTTCCGGATGGTTCTGAGTTACTGAATTGGCGATGGCCTGCAAAAGCATGGTTTTGCCAGTGCGCGGCGGCGAAACGATCAGGGCGCGCTGGCCTTTGCCCAGCGGCGTAACGAGATCGATGACCCGGGCCGAGAGATTCTCGGGTCCGACTTCCATTTTGAGCATCTCGTCGGGATAGAGCGGGGTCAGATTGTCAAAGAAGACCTTTTCGCGGGCTTGATCCGGCGATTCAAAGTTAATCGCTTCTACCTTAATGAGCGCAAAGTAGCGTTCGCCTTCTTTCGGCGGACGAATCTGGCCGCTGATGGTGTCTCCAGTGCGCAAGTCGAACTTGCGAATCTGCGATGGCGAGACATAGATATCGTCCGGGCCGGGCAGGTAGTTGTATTCCGGCGCCCGGAGAAATCCAAAGCCGTCGGGCAAGGTCTCCAGAACACCCTCGGAAAAGATAAGCCCGCTTTTTTCGGTCTGCGCCGCGAGCACCTTGAAGATCAGCTCCTGCTTGCGCATCCCGGTAGCGCCCGGTACATCCATGCCTTTGGCAACCTGAGTCAGCGCTGAGATTGACATCTCCTTGAGTTCGGACAGATTGAACACTGCCTGACTGCCGTCATGGTTCAATGCGATTTCATCTGGTGCTTCAGCCGTGGCGACACCGCCGCCATTGTCGCCACCGCCGTCGCTATTCGTACGTCTTTTGTTTGCCATATTAGCTCTTTCATGCACGGCAATATCTCGCCGAGCCTTTGTCCGTGGTTTTACCATCCTGTCAATTGATTTCAACTATGCCGGTTAAAGGGAAAGTTTCCTCGCGGTTTTATTGGGCAGCTCGTGTGGGGGCCTCCCTCCGCGATAACTGAGTTCTTACCAACCTTA
>DATNNY010000463.1:0-3965 GCA_035601635.1 Pyrinomonadaceae bacterium | reverse complement strand
CGATTTGATCTTGCCCGAGCTTGAACAGGCGGGGTTTAGAACTTTTTCTCCCGACGGCGCTTACTACGTCATGACGGACATCAGCGGCTTTGGTTTTAAAGACGACGTTGAGTTTACTCGTCACCTGATTCGCGAAGTTGGGGTGGCCTGCGTGCCCGGATCTAGTTTCTACAGCGATCCCGCGTTGGGCTCAAAACAGGTGCGGTTCTGCTTCTGCAAGAAAGACGAGACGTTGCTGCTGGCTGCCGAACGGCTTAGGAACCTTCGAGGTTGACGGCTCTCATCGAGAAAAAGAAATCAACGAGTGTTGACCCGTTTTGATTCTCCTGTAAAAGGACACTACCCCGAGTCGATTGTCTTGACCTACCCTGCGCTGAGGCCTAGCATAGTGGCACAGCATCCCCCAATTGAATCTACTCCGACCAGACCGAAGGGGAGGTTTGCTCTGATGGCCGAAGAAACGACTGCAAAGTGTGCCCACGGCGCCTGCGACTGTTCGCCCGAAGAAGGCAGCAAGTACTGTAGTGAATACTGCCGCGAAGCTGAAAAATCGCATGTCATGGAGATCGGGTGTGGCTGCGAGCACGCATCTTGTCGCTAGAAAGCCCGGGAATTTGTACTGCTCGATCTAATTGAGGCTGAGCGTCTCTGTCCATCTGGTTCTTTGTAACCAGGGACCGGTACTTTGTGCGCTTGCCTTGCTTATAATAAACGTATTACTGCCCACTACTGGCCGCCGCATCATCTTCATCACAACCTAATCCGGAAAGCGCGAGGTCTTAAGCGCACTCGCCTCGGTTCGCACTCGCGTTGACAACCGCGAAGGTGCTTTGTTAGCGTGAGGCGTCCTAAAAAGGTTTACTTATGAACGTGCCGGCGACCGCCTCAGCGCCGGCCTATTTGATCGTTGATGCTGAATAATATTGCCGGTTCGCCGGCCGCTACAATACGGCTGGTCATCACGCTCGCGCTTGCGATCATTCTTCCCGTGGCGATGGCCTGTCACATCGTTCATAAACCCGTTGAGGTCGAAAAGCTGCTTACTCCGCTCTCGGAAGCTGACACTTCCCAGCTTATTAGGGTGGTCAACAACCTCTCATCTGTGCGCTCGATCCATGGCAAAGTTGACATTCAGTTCGAAGACACTTCTTTTGCCACTTCGGGCATCGCGGAAAAATACCGCACGGCTGACGGCTCGATCACGCTGCAACGGCCGGCCAAAGTTTACCTGGTGGTCCAGGGCCCGCTGGCTATCGGAGACGTCGCCCAAATGACCTCCGATGGCGAGCACTTCCGGATTGCAATTCTCAGGGGCGATGAGAAATACCACCGCTTTGTGCGCGGGACCAACAATGCCGTTTATCCAAAGTTGGACGCGGATGGCACTGCGGCCGCAAGACCCGGCAAACAGGGAAAGCCGACTTCTGAAGCACAGGCGGTTAGCGCGCTTTCGAACCTGCGGCCGCAGCACCTGACTGACGCGCTCTTGATTCGACCGATCGATCTACACGTTCCGGGCGTAATGTACGTACAGAGCGAGTTCTTTCAATCAGAGAAAGATCCGGCCAAGCTCGAGAGCAGCAAGCGAGTTGTGCGCGGCTATTACTTCCTCGAGGAGTTACAAACAGGGGGCGACGGAAACGCACGTCTGCTCAGGCGCTTCTGGTTCGATCGAGTTAAGGACATCCGCCTGGCGCGTTTGCAGACTTTCGACGAAAAAGGCGTGTTGGTAACAGATGTGACCTATGGGGAGTTGCGAAAGTTTGGCGCGGGGGGTGAAGCTCTCTTGCCGGCCCAGGTCAGCATAACCAGACCGCAGGATCACTATAAGATCACGATTACGTATCAGACTCCTGAATCCGTAAGTCTTGATCACGACTATTCGCCGGACGTGTTTGTGCTGGAAAACAAAGGGGGCTTGCGGGAAGTCGATCTGGATTCAGCGAAACCGCCTGCTCCGCCCAAGAACTAGCATCCGGCTAGTAGTTTTCCACACCAAATTGTATGGCGTCCGGTTAGGCTTTCCTCACGGCATGTATTAATATTTCCCGTTTGAGAGAGAGGCCCCCGCTTCGTGGACAATCTAGTCATATCAAACATTCGCCAGCGTCCCCTTCGTTCAGCGATCAGTGTGCTCGGCGTCGCACTGGGCGTGACCCTGGTGATGTTGTTTACCGGGTTGTCGCGCGGGATGTCCGATGATTTGCAGAAGCGTTCATCGAACGTGCGGGCGGAAATAATCTTTACCCGTCCAGGTGGGTTTCAGGGCGTCACCACCGCGAACCTTAGTACGACATACGTTGAATTGCTCAAGAAGATTGACGGGGTTGAATCTGTGGTGCCGGTCATTCGGCACTTCTATGCGAGTGGAGTATGGGGGGTAGATCAGGTCGAAGGAGTTGACTGGGACAGTTTTGCGCGGATGAGCAATGTTCGGCTGGTTCAGGGTCGCGGCCCAAAGGCCCCGGACGAAGTTGTGATTGATGAAACCAAGGCCAGTCGCAACCATCCCGTTGGTAGTGCGCTAAAGATTTTCGGCGAAAAGGAATTTAAGATTGTGGGCATTTTTGCTCCTGAGTCCGGCGCCCGCGCCAAGCTCACGCTCGAGGCCATGCAAAGCTTGCTCGAAGTCCCGGGCAAATGCAGCTACATCCTGGTGAAGTGCAGGAATCGGGCGGAACAAGTTGCGGTGGCGAAGCGGATCAACGAGCTGCTCCCCGGAAACAAGGTTCAGTTAACTGGTGACTTCTTTCCCAGCATCGAGAGTTCGGTTCCGGGGCTGGCTATTTTTATGCGCGTCCTGGTCGTGCTGGCGTCGGTGGTCAGCGCCCTGGTGGTGATGCTAGCCATGCACACTACTATCACTGAGCGCACGCGCGAGATTGGGATTCTGAAGGCAATGGGAGCCTCGCGCCGGTACATCATTAGCGAGATTGAGAGAGAAGCGTTGGTCATTAGTTTCATGGGCCTGTTGGTTGGATTTGCGCTGGCGGCCCTGGCCGGACTCGGAATTCATAAGGCCACGGGTTTGATTTTTGAATTCGGCGGCTGGTGGGCATTGACCGCTGCCGTAATCGGATTGGCAGGCGGCGCCCTGGGCGCGTTATACCCTGCCGCACGCGCGGCCAATCTGGATCCAGTGACTGCTCTGGCCTATGAATAGCCTCCGGGGGATGGATGCCGTAGCTGGCTTCATTCCTGTTGGTGGTTTTTGATAACTGATGTGAAATTAATATCACAGATGGATACGAGTGGTTTGACGGCTTTCCTTCTTCATAGTAATGGGAATCATTCTAAAAGCTGAAAATCTCGAAAAGACTTATCGCGTCGGCAAAGTCGACGTGCAGGCTCTGCGTGGTATTGACCTCACAGTTCAGGAAGGCGAGTTCCTCGCTGTGATGGGCCCGTCCGGTTGTGGCAAGTCAACCATGCTGCATCTGATGGGCGGCCTTCTGACACCTACCAACGGACGCATTATCATCGATGGCGAGGACCTGACCGCTGCTTCTGATTCGCGGCGGACAGATATCCGTCGACGCAAAATTGGGTTTGTATTTCAGCGCTTTAATCTGTTTCCGACATTGACGGCGGAAGGAAATCTACGCCTGGCCGAACGTATTCATGGCAACGGGTCGGAAGATCCAGACCGGCGGCGTGAAATGCTGCGCATGCTGCGTTTAGAGGACAAGATGCATCACAAACCGCTGGAACTATCCGGCGGCGAGCAGCAACGAGTTGCCTTGGCGCGCGCGGTGGTTAACCGGCCGGCGATCGTGCTGGCCGATGAGCCCACCGGCAATCTTGATAGTGAGAATTCGGCCCTCGTCCTGAAAATGTTCCGCGAGTTAAATGATCGCTTCAATCAAACCATCATTATGATTACTCACAACCCCGAGGCCGCCGCAGCCTGCCAGCGCGTCATCCAGATGCGCGATGGTCATATTGTCTAACCAGCGGCAACCGTC
>DATNNY010000462.1:0-4584 GCA_035601635.1 Pyrinomonadaceae bacterium | reverse complement strand
CTGTTGTCGAGTGACAACATCGGCCGGCGATGAAAAAATTCCGGAAACCCTTCGGCCGGTCTGCCGCCGACGCGCTGCGTAGGACTTTCCGGAGTGATGAATTCAGGGTTCCGCTCTTCGAGTTGACGCAGCTTGTCGATTATTTCGTCGTACTCTCGATCCGAAATTTCGGGATTGTCCTGAAGATAGTAGAGATCTTCGTGGCGCTGAATTTCTTCACGCAGATCCTTGATCGTTTTTTCGATCGACGGTTTCTTTGGCAAGGTTGGTCCCTGATATGGCCCAGACTTCAGTCTGTGATTTCTTTTACCAGCCTCAGACCAAAGACCGTTGAAGTTAACGCCGCAGCATTCTCCAAACCCGCGTAGCGGGTGGAAGCATAAAGCCTGGGGTGGAGCGAAGCGGAACCCCAGGTTGACGAGCAATGACAAACAGAGCGAAGCGTGCGACAGCCCAAACGCTGCGATTCATTTTGATGAATGGCCGTTGCCCACTTCGCGCGCTCGGCCTTCGCAATACAACGATCCTGGGGTTCCGCTCCGCTCCACCCCAGGCTTTATGCCGTCGCCACGCTTCGCGGGCTTAAACCGAAGCTTCTCATTGCACGACCCCCGAAAAGTCCTATGCACTACTCCCGAGAAAACAGATACTTTGGTCGAGCGGCGTTGCGATCAAATGCACGACAAACGAACCCTTCGCTGAGCAAAGCCAGGAACTCCTGGCGCACGCGCATCTGCTCGCGCTTGGCGGTATCCGGATCGGATTTCAAAAGCGCCGGAAAATTCGCTGGAATCTCGATGGTTTCCTCCGGCGCGCCCAGGGGGAACTGACGCCCGGCAGCGAACGCTTCGACGCGCGCCGAACGCAAATGCCAACTCGCAAACAGCCGATCGCTGTCCATGCCGCTGGCCCCGGCATTTTTTTCCACCGGGTTTGTGACATAGTCGGTGCCATAAAAATTTACGGCGTAGTCACGGATGACTACGCCCAACCGATTTAAATTGAAGTGAGCGTTCCGCCCGCGCAGCGGTTCGAAAGTCCACTTGATAAAGTCGCGGCCTTCGGCCAGAGCACGCGCCCGTTGGGCCCATTTCAACTTCGCGCCTACGCCGAGGTTCTGAAAATCCGCCGCGACTGCCATCATGTGCGAGTAGCCAAAGATTTCATCGCCGCGCGCCGCAGCCAGCTGATGCACAAAGCCGACGATTCTTCCTTGATTGAATGCGGCCAGCGTCCACCCTCCCGCCTCACGCGAAACGATTAGATGCCGGCGCGGAGAGATCTCCAGATCCGGCAGGCCGAACACCTCGCGCTGCAAACTGATGCAGGCGTCGTATTCTTCGATCGACAATACTTCGCGGATTGCGACATCCGCTGAAACGATCTCCGGGCTCGGCACTGAGTCAGGCATGATTATGGATCGCGCAGAACAACGAAGTGATAATGAAGGGAACTGTTTTGTCTTGAACTCGGAAATCATATCATGCTGATCTGACCACGCGCGATTGGATGAAAAGTTTAGCGGTTTCATTCAGAGATTCCTTTGCGAAGTAAGACGATCCACGAAATCACAGTAAGCAAAATCGCTGGGCTATTTCGTGTGATTTCGTGGATCGTTCCGGTGCAAACAGAAGAAACCGCGAAAACAAAAATTAGAGCCGACCAGGCGTCTGTAACCGCATCGGATCGGACAGTGCATCTGGAAGTTGAATCACGACCCGCAACCCGCGTGGTTCGCGATTCTGAAAGCTAAGCCGAGCGCCCAGCAAATCGACATTCTCTCTGGCGATTGCCAGGCCCAGGTCGCTGCAGCCCGCTCGTCGATTCAGCGGATCCAGCTCAACGAAGGTAGAATCCGCGGGCACCTGGCCTTCATCTTCGATTTTCAAGACGAATCCGGCAAGATCTTTTTCCGCCGACGCGGTGACCAGCGCGCCCGGGCTGCGAGTAATCGCATAAGCGAGAAAGTTGTAAACCACCTGTCGCAACTTTCCCCGATCAGAAACGATCATCGGCAAAGCCTGCGCAGCCTGACAATGGATTTCGGCGTTTTGCTTCTGCGCCTGTCTCGCTAGTCCCAGACAAGCTTCGCGCAACAGATCTTCGAGCGAAAATTCTTCCCGGTTAAGTTCAGACTTGCCTGCTTCCAAGCGCGAAAGGTCCGACAATTGGTTAAGACTGGCCTGCAATTGCCGCGCAGAGTTTTGGATTCTCCCGCAGAAACTCCGTTGCGCGTCGCTCAACTCTTCCTGTGTGAGCAGGATTTCGGAAAAGCCCAAAATTGAAGTTAGCGGCGTTCGCAGTTCGTGGGAAAGGCGCGCGAGAAATGTGGAGCGATACTCGGCGACCTGCTGGAGCTTTCGATTCTGTTCCTCAAGGACGCAATTTTGCCGCTGAAGATCATCGAGAGAAGCGTCGCTGTCAGCGCCTGGTTCGTCAGTCAGGGCATTATCGTCAAGCTCGGATGTTTTGACTCGTTGCATTACTCAGAACTCTTTCGACTTTGTCGATGTGCGCCGGCGTTGGAAAGGAGCTTACATCTTTCCAACAGCGGCTGCGACCGCTTTCGCTTCACTTTCAATAGCCGCACTAACAGTCGCCTGATCGGTGTCTTGCTTGCTCGAAGCAGACGACTGAACCGTGGGCGATGAACCGCCCGCCGGAATCAAACGAAAGTCGAGGCGTGCTTCCGACTTTCCGGCATCGCCTGAGCCCATCCCCGCGGCCCGACCCAGCATTCCGCCGATCTTCTTGCCGGACGAAGCGGTCTTGAGCGTCGTCACGTCGGTGTACAAAACATAGGCGCACCCTTTGGCCTTGGCTTCGATC
The DNA here is from genome assembly GCA_035601635.1 of Pyrinomonadaceae bacterium. GTDB lineage: Bacteria > Acidobacteriota > Blastocatellia > Pyrinomonadales > Pyrinomonadaceae > UBA11740. Next base: position 1,755 of record DATNNY010000462.1, on the reverse strand, counting down.
GCAGCTTCGCTCGCCGAACTTGCGTTCAGAGCTACGGCGTCAACACCATTGCCGTTGAGCATGGCAATCAGTTGTTCGCGCAGGGAGTCGGTGGAAACTGCAGCCTTGGTCTTATTGTTGACTTCGAATACGCCGACGCGAACTCTACCAGCCGTGTTGGCGTTCGTGGCCGTACTTGACGTGGAGTTCTCCTCATTGCCGGGTCGTGAAGAGCTGGACTGCTGACGTTGCATAGCCATCAAGTCAGCCATCGACGGCGTGCCGGACATTTCCACCTGGGTTCTCGCTTCAGTGTAGCCTGCCGGCGCCTCAAACAGCGCCGCCTCGAGCGGTTGCCGCGACAGCTCGACCACTTCTTTTGAGGAAGAAAACATGGGTCGCCCATCCGCGCCGTACATGGTGGTGTTTTCAATTACTGGATAGCCAAGTTTGCTCGGGCCGGTGCGCCTGAATTGATAGCGATCCTGACAACCACCCGCCGCTGTCCGGCCCATCTGCGGAGGTCTTTCAGAGCCGCCGCAATCCAGCCCGTACTCGAGGTTGATATACCAGCCGTCCGTTTCCATGCGCATCTGGTTCTGGTAACAAGCATCAGGTGACGTCTGTGAGGTCATCGTCCTTTTCAAATGCCGGGCCGTAAAACCAAACATCTCTTTTCGCTCGCCGGTGTCAATCGTGTTGATGGTCATAGTCACCACGCCGCCGCGCGTGTTGGGACCGCCGGTGGTTGAGCTGGCGGCGCCTCCACTGTCAGCATCGCCTGAATCCGAATCCATCGGCGTGATCAAATACTTGCGCGAACGATCATTGACCTGGATCATCCGGCGCAAATCGCATTGGGTGATGCTTACGTTGCTGGTGCTCATCCCGCCCGTACTGCTTTCGCTGCGTTCGCGCTTACCCTTAATCATGGTCGTACTTTGACTGGACTGCCCGCCGGCCGTGTTTCTAATAGTGATCTTGAAATCGCCGGTGATTGGTTTGTCAGCGATGTCCGGCTTGCGTTGTGCAAATGAAATAGCGGTGACAGCTGAGACGGCGACGATAATAGTCGTGAAAAGAAGAAACCTGCGCTTCATGATGGACTCCTTGTTACTTATGTTTGGGGAACTGCGAGCAAATTATCAAAAAGAACGGCGGTACTCAAGACAGCGAAACGAGCAAGAGTGTCGAGCGGTCAGTCAGCGCAGTAGCCCGACCGTAAGAGAGGGCGTGATTGCAATTCTCTTAAACGCCCTCCCTTACGGTCGGGCTATTGCCCCGTCACTTTCCAACGCCTTAGAAACGCGACGAGGTCTTTCTTCATCATCTTGCGCGCGGCCTCGAACTCGCCATCGTCGCTGCTGTAAAGCGAGTTGCCGTCCGTATTCAAAACCACTACGACAGGAACGCCTTTATCGAGAGTGGTTTTGTACTTCTTGACCAGATCAAGGTTCTTGTCGCCTTCGCCGATGTCGACATGTACCAGCAGAAAATTTTTTCGCGCGACTTTCCCCGCTTCGCCTTCGTGCAAGGCTCGATCAAGAACGTGACAGTCGTAACACCAGTTACCACCGAGGATCAGCAAGACGCGCTTTTTGTCCCTGGCCGCCAGCTTCAGTGCTTCGTCGATCTCTTTTTTCGCGTCGGCATTGGCGGGATAGAGGTCCGTCTTGACCGAAATTGGATCGAGGACTTGATTGTCGTCTCGCGACGAAGGCTGTTGGCTTAATGCCGAGGAAGGCACCCATAGCGCAGAGAGGAACGCGACTGAGA
>DATNNY010000461.1:0-5915 GCA_035601635.1 Pyrinomonadaceae bacterium | reverse complement strand
AGCAAAGTGACCCGGCCCTTCATCTCTTCGCTGGAAGTATCGGTGGGCAACACCGCCGCGGGATCACCGACTTTAAGCTCCGACACGACCGTGTCGGCAAAGGGGGCTTTGACGATCACCTCACTGATGTCGGCGATGGTGACGAGCTTGCCTCCCGCGGCAGCAAACTCACCTTCGTACTGAAATTGATCGGTGACGATGCCGGTGATGGGGGCGCGAATCGTAGCGTAGCCGAGCTGCGCGTCGAGAGTCGCCAGGTGCTGTTGCGCCTGTGCGACTTTGGCAGCCGCCAGCGCGCGATCGTTGGGGTTAAGCGACGTCGCCCGCAACGTAATCGTTTGCTCGGCCAACCGGAGTTCGTTTTCGGCCGTAGTCAAATCAAGTTGCGATGCTTCAAGATCCTTTTTCGAGATGCCACCCTTTTCATAGAGCACCTGACGCCTGGCGAATGTTGCTCGGGCCGTGGCGGCCTTGGCCCGCGCGTCGCGCAATGCTTTCTGGTCCTGCGCGTTGGTTTGGGGAATGGTGCCGGTCGTTACGCTGCGCTCGTTGGCGCGTTCCTGGTTCAGCGCGGCGACGGCTTCGGCGCGCTGGGCTTGTAGATCGCGAGACTCAAGGACGGCGATGACCTCGCCCGCTCTGACGATCTTATTTTTCAACAGCGCCATTTTTCTGATCTGGGCGCTGATCTTGGCTCCGACATCGGATTTCTCTCGCGGCCAGATTGTACCGACCGCTACTATCTGAGCGGCGATGGCGTCTTTCTCGGCCTTGTCCACCTTCACACTGACAACCGGCGTCGGTGTTTCGTCAGCCGCAGTGGCGCTTCTCCGGCGCCAGACCAGTATGACGACCAGCAAAACGACGAGTAGGGCGACCACAGAAACCAGGATCAGGAGATTTCGTTGCCGAGGGGTCATTGATCCGCGACGCGCGCGCGTTTGCTCATAGGAAGAAAAAACGTGAGCCGGCTCGCCGGGTTCACTCGATTGTTTGTCTGAGTCGCCTTCCAGCTTCATCGTCCTGTCGCCTGTCTCAGTCGCCCGAGCGCCGTTTGATAATCGAATAAGGCCTGGTAAAGAGCCGTCCGCTGGGCCACCAGTGTGGTTTGTGCATCGGTAACTTCGACAATCTGCGCCTCTCCGGATCGGTAACGCGCGATCGAAGTCGCTAAATTATCCTGGGCCTGCAGAACGCCTTCCCGCGCCAGACGGACGCGTTGGGCCGCGCTGGCTGCCTGGGCGCGCGCCGCAAAAAACTGTTGCGTAAACCCGCGCAACGCCATGGTCCGCTCGTTCTCTACTAACTGCACCCGCAGACGAGCCTGACGTTCTTTGCTTCTGGTGGCTCCCCAATCAAAGATGGGAATATTAAGACTCACCGCCGCCGATACTCCTGAATGTTCCTTGAGCCGCGGACCCTTGAGTGAATCGGTATCGAAGCCACCGTTCATTGAATACGAAAGCGAAGGTAAGCGATCAGCGCGCACGATCCTGATATCCTGCCTGGCGGCGCCCAGCTGCGCTTCGAGTTGCGCGAACTCAGGCCGGCGCGAAACGTCACCCGAGTTGAACTGATCCAACTCGGTCTCGTTGGGCAGAACCAGGGCCAAATCCGTGGTGCTGATTGGGCGCGTGAAATCATAGCCGACCAGCACGCGCAGACCTCCCGCCGTAATTTCTTCATTCGCTTGCGCTCTTGCCAATTCATCGCGACGCCCAATGGTTTGCAGATGGGCGCGGATCAAATCAACCGGGGGAACTTCACCGCCGCTGAGAAGCAGCGAAGTGATGCGTTCAAACTCTTCGGCCGCGGCAAGATTTCCTTCTGCCGCAAGCCGCTGCGCGATGGCCAATGCTAATCCGTAGTAAGCCTCGACCACGGCCTGGGCCAGGGCGCGTCGCGCTACGTCGGTGCCGGCATGGGCTGCGGCGAGCAGCGCTCGATTGCGTGCCAGCGATGCGCGGAGCTTACCGGCAATGTCAAAGTCGCCAGAGACATTCACTAAGGCCTGATACTCGCTAACGGCGTTGTTGGCGATAAAGCTCGGCGCGCGCGGCGTGCCTGCGGGCTGTCCGAGAGCAGGCGACGTGTAGATGTAACTCAGAGGCGCGCTGACCTTGGGCAGAAAAGCCGCCTGTGCCTGCTTTACATCCTCAGCGGCAATTTGTTCGTTCAAGCCCGCCTGTTGAAAACTCGATGCCTGGACATTCGCGAGACGCAACGATTCCTCGAGCGTCAGCGGATTTGCATTTGGAGAGTTCTGAATGCCAAGCGAAACAAGCGGCGCGGCTGATCCGGAAGCCGGTGTGGCTGCCGGAACGGACGATGGCCCAGGGGCAGTGGGAAGCGCAAACGGCGTCGACTGGGGCAGCGGTGTCGCGTTAGGAGATGGCGTAATCGATGGTGTCTTCGAAGGTGCGGGTGCTTGCGTCGATGGACTCGTGGGCCGCGTGGAAGTTGGCGGACGTGTTTGCGCGCGCACGAATCCCGCAAGGCATGACAGCGTGGCCAGTGCTGATAGCAGGCGTACGCCCGCCTTCGATGCATTCACCATAGATTCTTTCGAGACGGACGAGTATACGGGCGTTTACCTTAATGGGGGATTAAAAAGTCATTGAGATTCAGTCACAATCGCGGGGCAGGTTCAGACTTGGACACGGATTGGCGCTCTTTTTGCCACCTCAGTCCTTAGTGACCGCCATGGTGAGCGCGTCCGCACTCTCACGCTTTAAGATGAGTTTCCGAGCTTCACGTTGGAGAATGGGCAAGGAAAAACCGAAGCCCATGGCGCCCATGATGCACGCCATGCCTCCGGCGGCAAATGTTCTGCGCGCAGTAAACTGCTGGGCCAGCACACCGACTACGAGCGAACCGAAAGGAGCCAGACCGGACAGCATCATTGTCCAAATAGCCATTACGCGTCCACGTAGTTCGTCGGGCACGATTCGCTGTACTAAAGTGTTCGAGGCATCCAGTCCGGTCACCATCGTAAATCCAATCAGCAACATTACGAGAAATGACGGGCCGAATGAGTGCGAGAATGACAACAGCACGAGACTGCCGCCGAAGCCCGCGGCGGCCATCGCCGCCCAATCACCAAGCGTCCGCACATTGCTGAACATGGCCAGAACCAGGGAACCAAAAATAGCACCAATGCCGGACGCGCCCATTAGCAGACCGAATTGGGTCGGCCCGCCATGCAACATTTCCTTCACATAGACCGGCATCAGGATCTCGTAGCGCAATCCCGTAAAACTAATTAACCCGAGGAGCACGAGTAACGCGCCGACCGGTCCCGTGTGACGAACAAAATTGAAAGCCTCAGCCACCCCGGCCCGAAAGTGCTGTGGTGTTTTTTTCTTAGCAGCGGTGGACTTGATCATCAGCAGTCCGATGATGACCGCGACATAGCTGAGTGCGTTTCCCAGAAAGCACCAACCTTCACCGACTCCGGCCACCAACAGTCCCCCAATCCCCGGGCCAATCGTGCGGGCGCTATTAATCATCGAAGAGTTCAGAGTAACGGCGCTGATCAGATCTTCTCGTGGCACCAGCTCCGCGACAAACGCCTGGCGCACTGGAAAATCGAATGCGTTGACGATGCCCATCAAAGCCGCGACCGTAAAAACGTGCCACACCTGAACGCGCCCGCTGAGCGTCAGCGCCGCCAGTAAAAAGCTGAGCAACATGGGCGCGATCTGCGTAGCGAAAAGAATATGCTTGCGTGACTTTGCATCGGCGACCACGCCGCTGATGGGCGCGAGCACGAAGATTGAAATCTGTCCGGAGAAGGCTACCAAACCGAGTAAAGCGGCCGAACCAGTCAACCGGTAGACGAGCCACGCCTGGGCTATGGTTTGAATATAGTTGCCGACAATCGAGATTAGCTGGCCACCAAGAAAGAGTTTGAAGTTGCGATACTTCAGCGCCTGCAGCGCCGAGGAAAGCCTGCTCCTGGTTCCGATTTTACTATTTGGCTGGGTTCTCAAAGTGCCGAATGCGGTCGTTCGAGTCAGAACTTCAAACCGATCCCTGTCCGCACCATTGTATGATTGGCGAAGTTGACATAGGGGTCGTAATAGAGTTTCCAGAACCAATGGGGGCGATCATAGTAGACTCCCACGCCCACGCTGCGAATGAACTGGCCGGAATCGGTATGTCCCGACTTGAAAACGCCATCGAAGGTAATGCCGTTGTTAGCGTTCAGCTTGTGCCGCCAGACAACATGTGTGTTCTGTTGCTCAGTATGCAGACGCACGTCAAAGATCGTATAAGCCTGAAAACGATCATAGCCGCTGATCTTATGACCGATTCCCAATTGCACTGATTCACTGGGATCCCAGAAGAGATCGAAGAAGGCCTTCAGGTTGGTTCGTGACACTCCGGCTATGGCAAAAGTCTTTCCGGAACCCAGCTCAGTATAGAGCGATCCTGTTACCGCTCTGGTCGTCGAGACTTCCACGGTTGGGACGAAATGAAACCAGGCCCTCTTGTAGTCGTACTGGATACCGGTGCGCAGGAGCTTATTGTTTTGGGGATCATAAAATCCTGCGATCCAAACAGTAAACGGTCCCAGTTGGTGGCGGAGGTTGAGATCATAAGCCTGGTTCCCGGGTGTAAAGTAAACACCGAACGTTAGCTTGGATTTATATTCATCGGCTTTCTCGATCGGATCGCGGTCTGCCTTTTTTGTGTCGTCGGACTGCGGAGTTGGATCAACGTCAGGGTTAACCAAACTATGAAAGGTCGAGTTGTCGGGACTTGGCGAGGGCTGAGGTTTCGGTGTTCCTGATTGCGCCCGAGCAGGGAAACCAACAAGACAAATAGGCAGCACGAAGAGAATCGTCTGGCTACGAACTGACAAAACCAGTGTTTGCATAGTTCTTGCGCGGAGCCTGAACCAGTCCCATAGGGACGAAATGTTTATAGATTCGGCGCTCCCACCGGCTGGGCGAGCTCCGTAGGAGCGCGCTGTGCTGCGGGAGCAATTTATCAGTTGACCCAACATGTCGCGCGTACAAAGCTCAACGTCTCGTCGGTCTGGTTGCACTATAAACATTCCGCTCCTACGGAGCTACGTGCCACCAGCCTACTGGCCCCACGTCAAGACCAACGCTACTGCTGCGACGAACATTACCACAGTAGTCGTCCATCCGAGCAGGTTGGACCAGCGGCCGTTTACTCTGTCTCCCATGATTTGCCGATTGTTCGCAACCAGCATGATCACCACCAGCAACGGCGGCGCCAGAAAGCCATTGATCATCGCCGCCAGAAAAAGCGCGCGAATCGGATTGACGCCGAGAAAATTGATTGCCACCCCGATCAAAGTAGAAACGATAATCACTCCATAGAAGAGCTTGGCCCGAGACGGTTTTTGATTGAACCCGTACTTTCCGCCCATGGCCCCGGTCACGGCGTACGCGCTGGATCCGGTCAGGACGGGTACCGCCAGCAACCCGCTGCCAATCAGACCGAAGGCAAGTAGCAGCGAAGCGCCTCTGCCGGCCAAAGGCTTTAGTGCCTGCGCGGCATCAGTAGCAGACTGAATGTTGGTCTGGCCGGCCTTGAAAAGTGTGGCCGCCGTGGCCAGGATGATGAAGTACATCACCGCGTTCGAGAGCAGCATGCCGATGTTCACGTCCCAGGCAGCATACTTCAGTTCCGCATCCGTCGCGCCCCGCCGCTGCCAACGAGTCACGCGTCCGAAACTGATTTCTTCTTCGACTTCCTGATCCGCCTGCCAGAAAAAAAGATAAGGAGAGATGGTGGTGCCGAGGATGGCCACCAATGTCGCCAGGAAAGTCGGGTCAAAGCTCAAGGTGGGGATGAAGGTAGCCTTCAGCACCGCAACCGCGTCGGGCTTGGCAAAGAATGCCGAGCCGATATAAGCGAACAAAGCCAGCGTTAGCCAC
>DATNNY010000460.1:0-3843 GCA_035601635.1 Pyrinomonadaceae bacterium | reverse complement strand
GGGCCAGATGGTCTGAAGGAATTCTTGATCGCCTGTCCTTTCGAAATAGGCAGCCGCTAGACACACGAACAGAGGTGTCGAATCGGCGCTTCCGTAATAACGGCCGAACGGGACCTCGCCAATTTGTGCCAACTCGCTTTTACGAGTTTCATGAAGGATTTTGCCAGGCTCTGCATCCTGATCGATATTGTGCTCGGTTGCCTGTGTCGCGGCGAGATACCGCAGAACACCTTTCGCTATCTCCGGATCGATCCATAAATACTCGAAAGCGGTAATAATACCATCCCGCCCGAATACCGTGCTAAACCAGGGGACGCCTGCGTAAGGGTAAAGGCCTTCTGGGGTGGCTGTAATCATCATCTGAAGGTCGGCTCTGGATCGGTTGATCCAGTCATTGAACTGTTCGTTAGAGGTTTCAATTCCGCATCCCTGACTCTTAGGAACCTGGCTTGCGAGTGCTTTCGTTGCCTCGTGATAGGATAAGAGTGGCCTTTCATCATTCCAAGAACAGGAGACTGTTATCGAGAACGCCTTTTCCTCCTGTGATTCAAGGTCGAGGCGGAAGCGCATCTCCGAAGACGTGACGACAATCGGTTTTAGACTGGACGCGATTGTCGTCTTTCGCAGCACTTCGTCCAGGCCCTGATAAGAAAGAGTGACAGACGAATCATCGACGTCTGGCTTAAGCAGCACCCTTCGCTTCGCCCTCGGGTAACCTCGCACTTCGAAGATATCGGCGAAGTCAGCGTCGAACTCCAGCATCAGCTCGAAGGAAGTTGGTACCAGACCAAAGTTCCGAACTAGAATTTCTTCCTGGCAGGCATTCTTCCAGAGAAATTTCGTTCGTTTGAAATGAATCGTACCGTGAAGCAAGTGGCGACCATCAGCAAAATCTAGGTCCGGATTTGTCAGATCAACGGTCAAAACTGCGTTATCTTGGCCGACTGTCGAACTCAGCAACCATAGCCGCCCGTTTGAAAGACGTAAAACCGACTTCGAAAGGTGCCTCGCTTCATTGTAAAAAAGACCATGTTCGCCAAACCCGAGTGGCCGGAAATCACCGCGCCGATCGAAAACCGCGAACATATCACCCTGCATCAAGACCCGTGTCTGGTTGTCCACGAGAGAAGATCGCGCACGGATATAGTACTCGTTGCCGAGTTCGATGACCTCTAACATGGAATCCTGTGTATTAGGCGATGCTTGGAACATATCTATCTCCCCCGCGAGAATCTTTCACGAAATCTGAACAAATCGTGTAATAAATATTGCGATATTCTGTGCCATGCAACCAGCGCCGAATCGCTCTTCGAAAATACATGGCAACACGCGCATTGATCTAGCGAAGAGAGCCGATCGATTGCAGCAACCGCTTCGTTCATGCTGAGAGGGCTAAAGCCTGTCTTTCCGTTTCCCAAACCTCAGGGACAGATCCGCAGCGGCAGGCAATTACCGGAGTTCCACAGGCCACCGCTTCGATGAGCACGAGTCCGGACGGCTACAGCGGGAATAGATAGTCGATATGGAAATAACGTGCTTCAAAACTCTTCGTTCCTTGGTACACCATTTCGGCAAGCCGAATATGCTGCACGATCAGGTCGACGAGGTATTTCCGCTCGAGCCATAGTAACCGCTGGCAGAGCGTCTATTTCTCCTAACCATTTGGGATGATGTTTTTCGGGAAAAATGATCGAAATGTGGTTGGGCCCCCTGGGCTACTAACTCGTTAAGCTCGCCAGCCATGATTGTGCACGTGTGCAACCGTTCGTCGGTAGATGGAGATTCATCCAGTCTTCCCAAAGCCCTGTTAATACAAAACGGCGAGCCAGCTTTCATCCCTATTGCGTAAGGCATCTTTTCGGCCGAATCAAAATTCAACAGGGCCCCAATTTCACGTTCGGCAAGCCATTGTGGCACATAATGGGCAGGTAATTGACCCACCAACTGTGACGTACTGACGCTTTTGCAACGAACAGCCAAGATCGGTGAAGTTCTCATGCAGTGTTATCAACGATTGTGTAAGTGATCCACTTTCGATCGTCAGAGTCGACCCACCTCCAGCACTTTTTCTTTTCGAAAGCCGCTGCAAAAGCACCTACGGATGAGCGGCTTTCGAAAAGAAAAAAGTGCGTCCGTAGTCGCCTTACCTGGGTCAATTGAAGGCGATCGAAAGCGGATCAATTCCGAACGATCATTGACACAGTCATTGCCAAGTCCTATAAGCCCAGCCTGCCTTGGCACACGGTATGCCAAGCCCTGTCGACTAGCTGGACGTACAAGGGCAAGAGGTTACTGGTCGCGACCTGATTCCACGTCAAACCTTTGATTGTGATAAACACGGACCGATGGCCATTCAATCCTTTGGAAGCATAGCAGCCTAAGCTGCTCTTCCTGTTTAACCTAAACAACAAAGTAAAGGAAATATGGAAGTACTATCACTAGCATTAGCACTGATAGCTGTACGCAACGCTTACAGGCAGGAGGAGACGCTCGTGCCCGAGCCGGACGAGTTTCAGCAGTTTGATGTTCAAGCGCTGAGATTCTTGCATCACGGCCAGGACGACTCTCCGAACCGGCCGTCTGATCGGCAAAAGTCGAATCTGCCGCAGGTCGCCTTTTAATTCATCGACCCACGCGCGGACGACACTATCTTGATTCCCCCCAGACGCCATTTTGATAGCGCCTCCAAGTTAAGTTTTGCCCTCTGCCTTCCGGCTGGAGGTTTTTTTCTAGGACCTGTAAGCTAATGAAGACATTGTCGAAAGTTGTGTATCGGAGCCCTAGCGCATCCGCGGTTAAACTATCAGACAACTTGTAGGTAACCCGCACTCCTCTGTTACCAGTCTAACGAACACTAACGGATCCCACCGGTTGCAACGTCGCTGGATGTCAGCGGTTAGTTTCGGGCAGCCCAGGCGCTGGGCCTCTCGGCAATGGGAGCCGAAAACACCGATCACTCCCGCCGGCGTCAGCCGTTACTAAGAACCAAACAAATTGGTCGCACGCAGTTCTCAATCGAATGCCTGTTATACGGCCGCCGGAAGACTATAAAAAGTGGCTCGGTAAGTTAGGCGATGGCGAATTTAACAGATGCCAAAGCCAGTTCCAGCCGAGGAAATCAAATTGTGGCCGATCAGGCCGAGGTCTGCTCATAATCCGCAGCCGACAACTTGACATCTCGGGTACATTTCTTAGGGTAGTTCGCAATTTCATCGAGGTTACGATTATGGAAGTCTCGCAAGAAACGCGGGCGACTGTTTCGGATGGAAACCTCCCCGCGCAAGGTAGGTTAGACGTCGACAGTCTGCCCCAAAATGCGCGACTTTTAGGTCGCGAGGAAGAGCGGCGCCGAATCCTGAAACTCTTCCATGATGAAGCTGGCTCTTCGCTTCTTTCGGCGATGTTTGAAGCACAACTCGTCAAAGAAGATTTAGAATCAAGGGGCCTAAAGGAAGGCCAAGCTCTGTCGAGAATCGTCGACAAACTCATCAAAGTGGCCGACGCAATGGTATACATTCTACATCGAGATGAATCGAACTTTGGAGGGGCAGGATCTGCAGGTAATAAGCCATTGTCTCGGAAATCACTAATGCAATAAGGGATGAAGACTGTGCCTTATACATCGCGTAATTAATTGAACCTTCCAAGGTATTGAACCGAATCTCGAGCTTCCGAAACGGTCGTTCCTTGAGTCAGCGGCCATCGCCTTTTTGGCTCTCAACGTTTGCTTGCATCCGCTTGCTTATGTCAGCCTCGATCGTTTTCCGGAATCGACCGCAGCCAAGCGGAGTGGACATTCGTCCGCTTGAATGTACTGACGCACGACCGCCGCTTCGTCGCCAA
>DATNNY010000459.1:0-5968 GCA_035601635.1 Pyrinomonadaceae bacterium | reverse complement strand
ATCTTTCAAGCCATCGCCGCAGCCAACCAGACGCCTGGTATCGATCCCGTCCGGCGCGGCATCGACCACTTGGCCCCGCGTCAATGCGGCGCCGCTCACACACTTGATGACCGGTTCGTTCAGCTTCTTTTTCCCAGAGATTAGCAGGGTAGCTTCCGCCAGGCCGTAACAGGGAGAGAAAGCCGCCAGTCGAAACCCGCAGCTCGCGAATGTCGACGCGAACTGTTCAAGCGTATCTGCGCGTATCGGTTCTGCGCCGTTGAAAGCGACCTCCCAACTACTCAGATCCAGTTGCCGGCGCTGCTCGGCGGTAATCTTGCGCACACATAAGTCATAAGCGAAATTGGGACCGCCACTGGTCGTGGCCCGGTAACGCGAGATTGCCTGTAGCCACCGTACGGGAGCCTGCAGGAAAGCAGCGGGTGACATGAGCACACTCCGGGCACCGGCATATAAGGGCTGTATGACATTTCCGATAAGACCCATGTCGTGGTAGAGCGGTAACCAACCAACGATCAGAGCATGCTCATCCTGTTGGAAAACGCTCTGGATCATGGCCTCGTTATGAAGCAAGTTGTCATGGGTGATCATCACGCCCTTCGGCGTGGACGTTGAGCCGGACGTATACTGCAACAAGACGAGCGTATTATGGGTCACGCCTGGATTAGACCACTGCTCTGCCGCTTCGTCTCCGCAGTTGTCCGTGGGCTGCCAGACCAACGATCGCATCTCAGGAGTTCGCGCGACCATAGACTTCACTCTTGACCAAATTGCTTCGGTGGTAAGAACAACCGAAGGCTCGCAATCTGCCGCAATTGAAATAAGCCGATCCAGAGTCCGCCTCAGACGTGGCTGATAAACTGGCACGGCCACGACCTGCGCAAAGAGACAGCCGAAGAAAGCAGCGATATATTCCAGCCCCGCGGGATAGAAAAGTAGAGCCTTTCCTCCCGATGCTCCTATGCTTCGCAGCATTTGCGCGATGCTACGCGCACGGAGATCCAACTCGCGATAAGTCAGGCTCGCATCCTCCACCTCTCCGTCTCGAAGAAAGGAATAAGCGATCTGATCGGGTTGACGCTCGGCTTGTCGACGCAGCAGCTCCACTAACGTCCCGGGCGGGCTCTCAACGTGACGGTAATCTTTAACCGAAGATGTAGGCATAAAAAACCTGATTCCAAATCAGTTCCCAACTACAGGCCGTCCCGCTGCCCAACCGGCGAACTCGTGGGCCAATCAAACAGAGCCTAAGCGGGTCTACAGTACCTTACTCGCGAAATTTGGAAAGCGGAGTCACCAACAGAGACTCGATCGCCCAATTGAGCGGGATGCAGTGTCGAGTCTATTCGAACGGGATTGAGGTACGGGAGGAAACCTGCCGCAACTCCTCAACGACAAGGTGACCGAGCGGGATGCCGTCCACAACACGAACTGCTGCCGCCTGGCGCTCGGGATCGCCTGGGATTAACACCCGCTCGGCACCAGGAGAAGGCCGGGTTGCACGAAGAACAGCGATCCACTCATCAATCCCACGCTTAAACTCATCAGGCTCGATAAATCCTTCGATCTTGAGCGCCCCAAACAAGTGACCGATACCCTTTCCGACTCTGCGCGCAGGTGTCTTGAGTGTGAAAGGAAACGGTGGTACGAAGGGTCCCCAATTTGCACCGCTCAGGACACCGCAAAGAATGTCTATCATCGCACTCAGGCAGTATCCCTTGTGCGCCCCGTGCGCCCGATCCTGGCCGAGCGGTAGCAGCGAGCCGTCATTCATCATGTCTTCGGGACGGTGAGTCGCTCGTCCTTCACTGTCAACCGCCAATCCATCCGGAAGGTCCCGCCCCTGCTGCCGAGCGCATTCGACGAAGCCGAAAGACACCGCGCTGGTGGCCATATCTATGACAACCGGCGGTTCCAGCTTTCCCGGGAAAGCGATCGCGATGGGATTGGTGCCCAGCATTTTCTCAATCCCCCAAAGCGGCGCAACCTGCGGTGTCGTGTTCGTCATGGTCCAACCGATCATGTCGCGTGCTAAGGCCTGATAGGCGTAGTATCCCGCGATGCCAAAATGATTGGAATTACGAATACTAACCCACCCTGAGCCGACCATTTCCGCTTTGTCCAAAGCAACTGCGTTAGCTTGAGAGCCGATTACCAAGCCGAGTCCATTGTCACCATCGATGGTCGCTGTACCCGGCATCTCTCGCACAATGCTAAGACGGGGTCGCGGGTTTGCATGACCGAACGAGAGCATGTCGTAGTAACTGCGTAATCTTGCGACGCCGTGAGAGTCAATTCCCCACAGGTCGGCGGTAATCAATACGTCCGCGGCCTGCGCCGCGTCCTTCGCCGGCACCCCGCATTGTTGAAAAACGCGGCTGCAGAATTCGCGGAGTCGCTCGGCTTCAAAACAACGTGCGGTCATTCCGGCTAGCGCCCTTCAAGGCATTTCTTTGATCACTCTGCCGAGACGAGCAATGCCCTTCTCGATGAGAGACGCAGAACAGTTTGAAAAGTTCAGACGCATGCAGTGGTTCGCGGGCGGCACTTCGCCAATAGCAAAAGCTGCTCCGGGAATAAACGCGACCTGCTCCCTTTCCAGCGCCACTTTGAGTAGCCTGCTGGTTTCGATAGTCTCTGGCAATTGTACCCAGATAAAGACACCGCCCGTCGGCTTCACATACTTACTCCCAAGCGGAAAATGATCGCGTAGGGCACCCAGCATGGCATCTCGTCGGGCCCGGTACTCAAGCAGCAACATCTTCAGGTGCGCCGGCAGGTAGCCACCATCGAGGTAAGCTGAAACCGAACGCTGGCTAAGAGTAGACGTGTTTATGTCACTCGCTTCCTTGAGCACGGCCAACTTCTCCATGAGATTTTCAGGCGCGACGATCCACCCAACCCGCACGCCCGGCGCCAGGATCTTAGAAAACGAACCGACGTACAGAACATACTGTTCACTCAAAGCCTTCATGGGTGGCACTTTCTCGTCTTCGTAACACAGGAAACCATAAGGATCATCTTCGATCACGGGTACGTTATAGAGGCGCGCCAGTTTCACAAGAGCAGCGCGCTTGCTGGCGCTTAAACTGACGGCCATTGGATTGTGGCCTTCGGAAACGGTGTAGATAAAAGCCGGCCGCGCGCCGGCTGCCAGGAAAGCCGCCACGGCTTCTATATCCATGCCGGTCTTAGGGTTCGTTGAGACCGTCAGAATCTCCGGGTGGTACGGCTCAATCACCTGTTGCAGACCTGTGTATGCTAACTCTTCTATCAAGACTTGCCCGCCGGGATCGAGGAGTAAACGCGTCAGCAGGTTAAGCCCTTGCTGCGCGCCACTGGTTAGAAAGATTTCTTCTTCTCTACAGATCACATTCCGCTGTGCCATCAACGAGACGATATGCGATTTGAGCGGACCAAATGGCGGGCCGTATTGCAGTGCCTGCGCGTCATTCGCCAGGACACCAGTGATCGCTTCAGCGAATTCGGCTACGGGAAACAACTCAGCCGCCGGAAGGCCCAGAGCAAAGGAAAGAATGCCGGGCCGCGATGCGATCACAAGCATCTCCTGCAACTCGGAGCGCCGAATCCCAGGCGTCCAGGTCGCTAGAGAGATCTCTTTCAGGAGCATCTCGTTCATGTCTGATACCGCCGGCTCCTCAGATATTTCCGCGGAGCGCCTGTTCGCGCTCGACCGCCTGAAAAAGAGCTTTTATGTTTCCCCCGCCGAAGCCGCGCGCCTCTTTGCGCTCGATCACTTCAAAGAACAGAGTTGGACGACTTTGCACCGGCTTGCTAAAAATTTGCATGAGGTAACCCCATTCATCGCGGTCCACTAGAATGTTCAGTTCGCGCAGATCGTCTGTTCGCTCGTCTATCTTGCCGATGCGGTCTTCCAGCGCGTCATAATACGAGCCGGGAGTTTGCAGGAATTCGATTCCGTTCGAACGCAATTCGCGCACAGTCGAAACAATGTCATGGCAGGATAGCGCAATGTGCTGAACGCCTGGCCCGTGATAGAAGGAAAGAAACTCCTCAATTTGCGATTTCTGCTTCGCGGATGCCGGCTCAAGGATTGGGAACTTGATACGGCCGCTGCTGTTTTGTACCACCTTCGAATTCATCGAGCTTTCATCGGTCAAAATATCCTCCTGGTGCGATTGATGAAAGTCGAGCACGCAATTGTAGTAATCGGCCCAGTAGTTTAGCGTCTGTGACTCCACGTTCACGGCAATATGATCTATCTCGTCCAGACCGGTGAGCCGCGTAGTCGATGGACTTTCGATGGGCAGATATCCGGGCAGGAACGACCCGCCATACCCGTTGCGTTCAACAAACGAGTGGACGGTGTCGCCGTATACTCCGATCGTGGCTTTAACTATGCTGCCCCACTGGTCTTCTAAAACGGTTGGTTCCATGACGGGCCTGGCGCCATGCTTAATCGCCTCTTCAAAGATCCCAGCGGCGCCTTCAACGGCAAATGCGATGTCTTTAACGCCGTCGCCATGCAATCGAACGTGTTCTGAAATTTGATCGTCATGGCCCAGACCCGACGTCAGCACCAAGCGTATCTTCTGCTGCTCGACAACAAAGCTGCTCCGGTCGCGCATCTTCGTTTCCGGTCCGGCATAGGCTACCGGCGTGAAACCAAGAGCCGTGCGATAAAAGTGCGATGCCTGCAGCGCGTTGCCCACGTATAGTTCAACGTGGTCGAAGCCTTTGAGATGGCAGCGACTCTTAACTCGTTCAAGTTCGCGTTCGGTGACAACCATATATGCACCTCTTCCTTTTCAGATCTACTGACAAAGACTAAATCTCGATGACAGCCGCTCGGACCTGGATCCGGGCAGTGAGACGAAGGCCCCTGACGGCGTGAGTCATTAGTTGCGCCGCGTTCAAGACACTCCGCCGGATCTTCCGCGCTCCGCAGAACGGCGGCTGCATCGATGTGAATTGGCGGTGAGGAAGGATCTGGCGGCGAAGCCTAAGTCGCCGATGCTACTTCGTTGGGAACCTCAAAACCGAGAGTTGTCTGACAAAACTCCATCCAATCAGGCGTCACTTGGTCGAAGATCACCGCTTCGTCCAGAAAGATTCCATCGGTGACCGCAAAAGTCTCCTGCAAGTAAAGGATACTGTCGTCTGTGAGTTCCTTTTGGATCTCAATTTCCTTTCCCTCTAGCTCTTCCCTTGTCTTCTTGAGATTCTCAGTGTTTTCAGTCCAGCCTTTGAACTCGCGAAAGCGACCGGTCGGATATGCCTTACAATACTTTCCCATGTTTGCCATGATTCATCCTCCTGTGTTTTGAAAAACCTCCACCCAGCGGACGGCGAGATTATTCATTGGATATTGCTCGTCGAAACCTCATCCTTTTATAACGAGAGCAAAGGAATGCAGGAGAGTTTGTCCTGCATTGTAGTTTGAATGGAATGAGCCGCGCTGACGTAATTGGCTGTAGCCATTCCGGTCTAAGGCCAACCAGATAATGGCCAGTGAAGTGAATGCCCAGTGGAGTTTTGATACTTCTCTAAAATGATTACTACGGATGCGTCAATTAACCGAAGATTACGCTACGGTCTTCCGTGAGGCTTGGGTGCCTAATCTTTTACGATGGATCCTTCCGAGGAAACTTGCATGTAATAGCCATCCCGCGAAACGGGGACGATCGGCGGCGTTTTGCGTTCGGTCTGATTCTTTTTGGCTTCTTCGACAACCACGGTGAATCCGGCCAGTGTGGGCGACTCGAAGATCAACCGGAACTCCAATTCCACATGGAATATTTCTCGGGTTCTCGAGAATACCTGCGTAGCGAGGAGGGAATGACCACCTAACTCGAAGAAATTATCATTAACACCCACTTGCTTGAGACCGAGCACCTCTTGCCAGATGCCGGCCATTAACTCCTCCGCCGGCGTCCGCGGCGCCAGGTAACTCGCTTCCAACTCCGCCCGATTCTGCTCCGGCGCC
>DATNNY010000458.1:0-4740 GCA_035601635.1 Pyrinomonadaceae bacterium | reverse complement strand
GATTGACGGCTCGTTGTTTTTTGACATGACGCACGCCACCGGGCAACGGCCCGGCCCACCCAGCTTGAAGAGTCGTATGCCCGTGATTTGGGAAGTGCACCCGATCACAAAGATCGTTTTGAAAAAACCATGAGGAAGCATCCGGTGCGACCGGCACGCTAATCAATGGCCAAATCGAAAAAGAAACAGACTCCCGGCAAACGCCGGCCAAAGAAAGCGACGGCAGGCCCGCCCCTGGATCCGCTCCGGACGGGCATGCCGGCGCTCGACTCGATCACTGGTGTGGAGGTCCTTGGCAAAGGAAAAAGGGTGTTTCAGATCATTCACACCGACGAGGTCGACGAGTACGAGAAGCCTCGCGCAAAGGTCAGACGCAAGAAAACTTGATCGCCACTCCACGAAGAAGAACTTTTCATAGAGGATCTCCCGATTTATACTAACCCGTCCCAAACAATTCGGGAGGTTTCATATGAAGAGCAACGTCACGGAAGTGGCTGCAAATGTCTATCGGATTTCCACTTTTCATCCTGACTATCAAATTCAATTCAATCAGTATCTCATTAAGGACGACGAGCCTTTTCTGATGCATACGGGCTTCAGGAAAATGTTCGACGTTACCCGTGAGGCCGTGGCCTCAGTTATCGATCCATCCAGGCTCCGCTGGTTCGGATTCAGCCATTTCGAATCCGATGAATGCGGGGCACTGAACGACTGGCTAAAAGTTGCGCCCGCGGGACAGGCCGTTTGCAGTGTGGTGGGCGCAATGGTGATGGTAAGTGACTTCGCGGATCGGCAGCCGCGCCCGCTAAACGACGGCGAGGTCCTTGAAATCGGAAATCATCGTTTACGTTTTCTGGCTACGCCGCATGTTCCACACGCCTGGGATGCGGGTCTGTTTTTCGAAGAAACCGATCGTACTCTGCTGTGTTCGGATCTTTTCTTTCATCCAGGCGATCCCGAACCGTTGACTGAATCAGATGTCGTTGGCCGGGCCAGGGAATCAATCATCGAAGGAATGAAATCCCCGCTGGCCAAAGACATGGCGTACACGCCGTATACCGATCAAACCATGCAAAGACTCGCCGATTTAGAACCGCGAACTCTCGCTCTGATGCACGGATCAACTTTCCGGGGAGATGGGCGCACTGCGATTCTCGATCTGGCAGGCGTAATCAAAGAGACGCATGGCCGGGAGAGAGCGGCTGAATAATCAAAACTCAACCCACGAACCTGCGTTTGTCTCTTGCGCTTTCTTATAGACATGAGCGGCGGCGGCCAGATCCTCGATCGCCAGACCCAGTGACTTGAAAACCGTGATCTCTTCGGGCGAGGTTCGGCCAGGGTAGACGCCGGTGAGCACTTCTCCCAAGTCCGCGCGGATATGCTCGGGGCCGATCGCTCCTTCCTGTGCCGCGATCAAATAATCTCCCGCTTCATTCAAAGCAGATTCGCGGCGGTCAACGAACAATCTGGCGGCAGCGATGGTGTTGGTGTCGACTTCGCGGGCCTTCGGCGAGAAGGTCCCAATAGCATTAATGTGCGCGCCCGGAGAAATCCATTTGTGTTGCAGCACCGGATCTCGCGACGTGGTGGCCGTGACGATTATGTCTGCACCGCTTACGGCTGCTTCGGCGGAGGCAACCGGCTCGATCACAGCTGCACATTGAGACTGCATTTCATTTGCGAAGTGCTTCGCGTTCTCAAAATTTCGGGCGGCTATTCGTACGCGCCTGAGCGGCCGAACACAATTCACCGCGTCCAGATGCGAGCGCGCTTGGACTCCGGCGCCAATGATTGCCAGATCGCCCGCGTCTTCTCGCGACAACAGTCGCGTGGCAAGCGCACTCACGGCGGCGGTGCGAATCGCCGTAATTGCAGAGGCGTTGACGACGGCAAGCATTTCGCCCGTCTCGCCGTCGAAAAGCATCACGCCGCCCTGGTGGGCATCCTTACCAATCGCAGCGTTGCCGGGGAAGACACAGATTGCTTTCAAGCCGAACATCGGCGAGGGACTGGCGCTGAAAGTAGGCATCATGGCGAGCACGCCTTTGACTTCAGGTGGTTTGAAGATCGTGCGCAACGGTTGCTGAGCTTGGCCGCCGGCGAGTGCGGCAAAGGCTTGTTCCATCGCCGAAATGCACTCGGCCATTGGCAGCAGCTGTTCGACCTGGGCGTGGTTAAGAATAAGCATTTTCATGTTAACCATCTTCCATTTATCATCTGAGATCTCTCATTTGGCATGTGGATTCGCTCCGCGTTGCTTCGTCTCATTTCGTGGATCGTTGGCCCTGGCTGCGAAATGAAGAACAGTACGAAATCACACTAATTGACACGAAGAAGAATGGCCAATGATAACTCAAGACCGGGTAGTCTAATTTGGAAATTTGAATCGATACAATAGTCACGGCTCTCGGGTTAGACTTTGAGAGTGCGTTGGCGATACTATGCAGCGCCTGAACGATCTTAGACTTTTTCCAGCTTCGCGAAGATTTTCTGATGATGAAAAACCATTTCTTTGCTTTGACGCGACCGCGGATATTATCAGCACTAGTGTTTGTCTTGATGATGGCCGTGGGCGGTTCGGTGTTTGCCCAGCGATTCAGTCCCGAGCTCTTCAAATCGCTTCATTGGCGCAGCATTGGTCCGTTTCGCGGCGGCCGCACGCGCGCCATCGCCGGAGTGCCTTCCCAACCGAATCTCTTCTACATCGCTCAAGTGAACGGGGGCGTCTGGAAGACGGATGATTATGGCCGCACCTGGGTGCCAATCTTTGACGAGCAGCCGACCGGCTCGGTTGGTTGCATCGCCGTTGCGCCATCAGATCCGAACATTATTTATGCCGGCAGTGGCGAAGGACTGCAGCGTCCGGATCTTTCAATCGGCGATGGTATCTACAAATCGACAGACGCGGGACGAACCTGGACGCATCTCGGGCTGCGCGACGGTCAGCAGATTCCGCAGATCGCAGTCGATCCGCGCGATCCGAATCGTATTCTGGTCGCGGTTGCCGGCCATCCTTACGGCCCGAATACAGAGCGCGGCATCTTCCGTTCGACCGACGGCGGCAAGACATTTGACCGGGTGCTCTTCAAAGACGAGAACGTCGGCGGCGCGGATGTGTTAGTCGACCCTTCGAACCCGGACATCGCGTACGCGGCACTTTGGGAAGCGCGCCAGGGCCCCTGGGAAAACGCCGCGTGGAACGGCAGCGGCGGTGGCGTCTTCAAATCGACTGACAATGGCAAGACGTGGCGACAGTCGAGCGGCGGTCTGCCCGACGGAATCATTCAAGCGAATCTGGCGATCGCACCCAGCTCGACCAATCGGCTATTTGCTTCGATCGCGCTGACCGGTGGCCTGGTTATCTATCGCTCAGACGACGGCGGTGAGAAGTGGACAAAGATTACCACCGACGCGCGTCCCGCCGGACGCATTGGCGGTGGCGATCTCGCAGTGCTGCGAGTCGATCCAAGGAATCCGGAAGTGGTTTACTCAGCCAGTGTCGTTGCCTGGAAGTCAGTCGACGGCGGCAAGACCTGGACAGCATTTCGCGGCGCGCCCGGCGGGGACGATTATCAGAACGTTTGGGTCAGTCCGAACAACTCGGACGTGGTTTTACTGGGCAGTGATCAGGGCGCAATAATCACCGTCAACGGTGGCAAGACCTGGAGCAGTTGGTACAACCAGCCGACCGCCCAGCTCTATCACGTCAACGCCGACAACGCATTTCCGTATCGACTGTGCAGCGGCCAGCAGGAGAGCGGCTCGGCCTGCGTTGCCAGCCGCGGCAACGATGGCGAGATCACCTTTCGCGAATGGCATCCCGTGGCCGCTGAAGAATATGGCTACGTGACGCCTGATCCGCTGGACCCCGACATCGTCTACGGCGGAAAGCTGACTCGCTATGATCGGCGGACGGGGCAAGCTCAGAACATCATGCCAAAGCCTTTTCGCTCGGCTGATTTTCGCGTGGTGCGGACCCAGCCGGTGATCTTCTCGCCGGTTGATCCGCACGTCCTTTTCTTTTCGAGTAACACGCTTTGGAAGACGAAGGACGGCGGGCGCAACTGGGATCAGGTAAGTCCCGATCTGACTCGAAAGACATTCGAAGTGCCGGTGACCGTCGGTAAATTCAGATCGCAACCGTCCGCGCAGGCGACACAGCGTGGCGTAATCTACGCTGTCGCGCCATCGCCGCTCGACATCAATCTTATTTGGGCCGGGACCGACGATGGCTTGATTCATCGCACGACGGACGGCGGCGCACATTGGAACGACGTCACACCAAAACAACTGAAGCCGTGGCAGAAAATATCGATTCTCGACGCCGGCCACTTTGACAAGAACACGGCCTATGCAGCCGTGAACACCCTGCGGCTTGACGATCTACGGCCGCACATTTTTCGAACGCACGACGCGGGCGCTACCTGGACCGAAGTAAATAACGGCATCCCGGATAATGAAAACACCGACGTGGTTCGCGCGGATCCGGAAAGAAAAGGTTTGCTCTTCGCCGGCACCGAGCGCGCTGTTTATGTATCTTTCGACGACGGCGATCACTGGCAGTCGCTGCGCCTCAACATGGGCGCCAGCTCGATTCGCGATCTGATTATTAAGGGCGAGGATCTGTGCGTCGCGACGCACGGCCGGGGGTTCTGGATTCTCGACAACATCACGCCGCTGCGACAGCTTCAGGCGTCTATCGAGAAAACTCCGGCAGTGCTGTTTCATCCGCAGACG
>DATNNY010000457.1:0-7119 GCA_035601635.1 Pyrinomonadaceae bacterium | reverse complement strand
CGCAGCCGCGGATACCGCCGCGGTTTGACGCGTATCGCGTTCGCGGATGCGCGCAGCTTTGCCGCGCAGACCACGCAAATAATACAGCTTTGCGCGGCGCACGTGGCCTCGTTTCACCACATCAATGTGGTCGACGATGGTTGCATGCAGGGGGAAAATTCGTTCCACGCCCACGCCGAAACTGGTCTTGCGCACCGTCACCGTTTCGCGCACGCCGCCGTGTTTGCGGGCGATGACGACACCTTCGAAAGCCTGCAGGCGTTCTTTGGTCTCGGATTCCTTGATGCGCACGTGCACGCGTACGGTGTCGCCGGGCTGAAAGTCCGGGACGTTTGTTTTAAGCTGCGATTTATCGACACTGTCCAGGCGGTTCATGACTAGTACTCCATTTCGTTCTTTGTTCCTTGTACTTCGTGCTTGGCGTCTGCGAAGAGCAATGTACTTTCGACGAAAGCCAAAGTGCGAAGCTCAAAGTACAAATTTCATTTCTGCAAAAGATCGGGCCGGTTACGCTTCGTCTTATCAAACGAAGCTTCGCGCCGCCAACGTGCGATCTCGGCATGATTGCCGTTCAGTAAAACTTCCGGCGCCCGCATTCCTTCGAACTCCGGCGGCCGCGTATAGTGCGGACAATCGAGCAGGCCGTCCGAGAAAGATTCGTTTGTCGCTGACGTTGCGCTGCCTAACGCTCCCGGAAGCAAACGCACGGTCGCGTCGATTACCACCAACGCCGCCGGTTCCCCTCCGGAAAGGACGTAATCGCCAATCGAGATTTCATCAGTTACCAGCGCTTCGGCGACTCGCTCGTCAACGCCCTCATAACGGCCGCAAATCAGGACCAGTTGCTCGCAACTGGCAAACTCCACGGCCGCTGCCTGCGTGAAAGTCTGTCCCTGCGGCGAAAGCAACAAGACTCGCTTTCCGGTGGCGACGTTTTCGCGACGATTGGCGCCGGCCAACGACGCAACTGCTGCAAAGATCGGTTCGGGCTTTAAAACCATCCCGTCGCCGCCGCCGAAGGGCCGATCGTCGACGACACGATGCTTGTCGGTGGTCCAGGCGCGTAAATCGTGAGCCCGAATATTTACCAAACCCGCCGCCCGAGCTCTACGAACAATTCCATAATCAAACGCTTCGCGAAAGTAATCCGGAAAGATCGTAATGATGTCGACGCGAAGCGGTTCCATTGCCAATTTCCTATTGCCGATTGCCAATTTAAGGACTTCGCGATCAATAACAACCGACGCCCACAAAGCCAATCGGCAATTGGCAATCGCCAATCTACAATTCCAAAAGCCCTTCGGGTGGATCGATCCGAATCCGCTTCTGTGCGATATCAATCTCAACACAGATCTCGTGCGCCATCGGCACCATGTATTCGCGTTCCCCGTCTCCCTTGATTAGCAAGACCTCGACACCGCCTGTTTTCATCACTTCGCTGACAACTCCAATCGAAGTTCCGTCCACGCGTTCGACGCGGCAGCCAACGAGTTCCCATTCGTAGAAATGATCCGCGGCCAGTTCGATGCGTTCGGCTTCCGGAACCGCGAGTTGATATCCCGCCAATTCCTTAGCTTCGTCGATCGAATCATAGGAAGCGAATTTGAAGATGATCCGGTTTCCCTGAAACCAATGTTCTTCAATTTGCAAAGATCTGCGACTGCCATCAGGCCCGATTGCGATCAACTGTTCGAGGTCCGCAAAGCGCTCGGGAAAATCCGTATAGAGATCGGCCACCACTTCCCCGCGCAGCCCTCTCGTCCTGGCTACGCGCGCGACGACAACCAGTTCGTCGTCCACTTCACTCAACGACGTCGAGTACGAACCGCCGGTGTTTCTTCAACCCCGCGGCGTAAACCAGCGAGCGCAAAGCCCGCACGGTGCGGCCCTGTTTCCCGATTACCTTGCCCATGTCACCCCGGGCGACGCGCACCTCGATACGCGTAGTTCCGTCGCGTTCTATCTCGCGCACGTCCACTGCGTCCGCCTCATCGACGAGAGCTTTGACGATCATTTCGACGGTCTCGCGCATAAATCCAGGATGCGGCACTTGCCGCGCCAGTAGAGGCGGATAAGTCCGCCTCCTAAACGTTAGTAAGCTAGGCTGCCGCGCTCTCGGTTGGGGCGGAACTCTCAGCTTTCGCGGCCTGCTTAATCAACTGGCGCACAGTGTCAGTCGGCTGCGCGCCCTTTTCAATCCAGTACCGGACGCGTTCGGCCTTGAGCTTAATTTCCGCCGGCTCGCGTGTAGGATCGTAAGTCCCGACGTTTTCCAGGAACGCGCCATCGCGCTTCGACTGCTTTTCCTTGACCACAATACGGTACGAGGGTCGTTTCTTCGCGCCCATGCGCATTAATCTGATTGCTAACAATTTCTTTCCCTCCAGCTAACTCGGCGGGCTGTAGCCCGCCTCTAAACGATTTAGTTTCTTGAGAGAAGCGAACGACTTACCGTCGCTTCTTCTTTTTCTTTTTCTTCCTGCGCGACGATCCGGGTAGGCCCGGCGACAGACCGGGCATTCCACCCAGCCCGCCCATCCCACTCATCATCGACTCGACGCTTTCGCCTTCCATTCCCGACATGCCGGCCATCCGGCGCATCATCTTGCCGCGCAAGCCGCCGCCGCTGAACATTCCCTGCATCATGCGCCGCATTTCGGTGTACTGCTTGATGAGCGCGTTGACCTGTGCGACCGTCGTGCCCGACCCGCGCGCGATTCGCCGGCGCCGGTTCGCGTTCAGGATCAGGTGATTGCTGCGCTCTTCGCCGGTCATTGAATCAATAATCGCCTCGGTGCGCTTCATCTCCTTCTCCATCAATTCAGTTTGCTCGTCGGTCAAATCGGGCATGCCCACGCCGCCCAGAAGTTGATCCGGCAACAACTTGAGAATCTTTGAGAAAGACCCGAGTTTCTTTACCTGCCTGAGTTGCGAACGAAAATCATCGAGCGTGAACTGGTTCTTCTGCAGCTTCTTGAGCTGCGCTTCAGCTTCATCCTGATCAACCTTATCCTGGACCTGTTCGATCAGCGAAAGCACATCGCCCATGCCGAGAATGCGCTGGGCCACGCGATCGGGATAGAACGGTTCGAGCGCGTCGTACTTCTCGCCCACGCCGACAAACTTCACCGGCTGTCCGATGACCTGCTTAATCGAGAGGGCCGCGCCGCCGCGCGCATCGCCGTCCATCTTGGTCAGGACCACACCGGTTATCCCGATGCGCCGGTGGAACTCTTCCGCCGATCGCACCGCATCCTGTCCGGTCATCGCGTCGGCGACAAAAAGGATTTCGATCGGATGCGCTTCGCTCTTGATACTGACCAGCTCTTCCATCAACTCGTCGTCGATGTGCAGGCGTCCAGCCGTATCGATCAGCAGCGTGTCGTAGCCCGTATCGCGTGCGTGTTGCAGCGCCGCGCGAGTCAACTCGAGCGGATCGTTCGTCTCAGGCTTTTCAAAGATCGATTGGCCAGTCGCATGTGCTATGACCTTTAACTGTTCCCGCGCTGCCGGACGGTAGACGTCAGTCGAAAGCAACAGAGGCTTGCGGTCCTGGTTCTGCGCCAGCCAACGCGCAATCTTTCCGGTCGAGGTGGTCTTGCCTGAACCTTGCAGGCCGACAATCATGACGACGTTCGGACTTGTCTTAGTAAAAACAAGCCGCGAAGATTGACCGCCAAGTAACTCGACCAGCTCATCGAACACGATCTTGACGACCTGTTCGGATGGTTTCAGCTCCAGCCAGACCTTTTGGCCTTCGGCTTTTTCCTTAACCGACGCAATAAAGTCTTTGGCGACCTTATAATTAACGTCGGCTTCGAGCAGCGCCAGCCGAATCTCGCGCAGGGCCGCGTCCACGTGCTCTTTGGTCAGGACGCCTTCGCCGCGCAGATTCTTCAGTGTCCGCTTCAGTTTGTCGGAAAGAGACTCGAACATACGTTGCTAGACGAAGATTCCGGTCTACGCGGAAACAAGCATGATAAGGGTGGGTCAGAGGGGTGTCAAGGAATGCGCTGGTGCGGTAGTGCTCTTGGCGTGTTGCCATTCTCGTGAGCGGCGCAGAATAAGGTAAGCGGCTCCAGCGAGCGCAACAACTGCGATAAGCTGCGCGGCAAGACGTGCTGAATCTACGCGGGCGAGTGTGTGCCCATGTGACGGCCAAAATACGAGCTTATACCCCGCGTCGGCTTCTCCGTAGTCCGTTGGCGCTTTCCACGGTGGAAAGAGGGCCATTCCGCACACAACCAGAAAGGCGAGGATTAGGACGAGGCGCTGTCGCTGGTTCATGCCGCCGCTTATATCACTGACGGGAACGAATGGGAAGGCTCGGAATCTGGCAAAAAGAAAGGCGAGAGCCGTTCTCGCCTTTATAAAGCCCTCAGAGCTATCTGTTAGTTAGTTTGTATGAATAAGTCCATAAAGCAGCCGAGTAATCTCTGCTACACACAACGTATACCACTTTTCGTCAGGCAAACTGTACGGATCATCCAACTCTATGAAACCTTTGACCCGTTTTCTATTCTTATCAAAATCAAAGAAATAGATTCGCCATAGTTGATCACCGTCTTCTGGACGAGAATAACGTTCAACTTGAAATCGCCAGTCGAGCCTAAGATTGCTTAGGGTCTCCCGCGTTGCGTCGATAATGATTTTCTTAAAAACAACTTCGTAAGCATCTTCGATATTGTCTATCATCCAGCTTCTCGCTTTCTGATAGCTTCCAAGGGCCGTTGCTTTATATCACCGATCCACAGGCTTCACAATCCAATTTTCCAAAGTCGATCTGTAACGCCGGTGCACAAAAAAGTTGCGTTGCAACTACAAGAGTCGCTTGACGGATTCAAATCACCTGCTACGCTAGCTCCATGGCCGCGCGTAGATTGTCTTCCTCGAGCAAACTCGCCATCCCAGTCTCCATAATCGAGCAACGGATCTACCTGATTTCGTGACAAAAAGGTAATGCTGAGCAACGACTTGGCGGAACTCTACCAAGTCGAAGTTCGCACACTCGTCCAGGCAGTTAAACGCAATAAAGACCGCTTTCCGGCTGACTTCATGTTTCAGCTCAATGCAAAGGAGTTCCAAAACTTGAAATCACAAATTGTGATCTCAAGTTGGGGCGGTGTACGCAGGGCGCCCTACGCGTTCACTGAACAAGGCGTCGCCATGCTGTCCAGCGTACTCCGAAGCAAACGAGCTATCCAAGTCAATGTTGCTATCATGCGCGCTTTCGTGAAACTGCGAGAGCTATTGGAATCGAACGAAGAACTCAACCGCAAGTTTTCGGCGGTGATCCGTAGACTTGCCACACATGAAAAATACTTTAAAGTCGTGTTTGATGAACTCAAGAAACTGACTATGCAACCAACACCGTCGCGACGATCAATAGGCTTTAAGGCTGATGATAAAACATAATACTCTTTCGATTTTCTTGGCAGGGACACTGCTATTCCTTTGCGTTGGCGGAGGCAGACTCATCCGCGCTCAGGAAGCGACCAACAAGGCTCCGGCACAAACAACGGACATCCAGTCCGGCTTGAAATCCGAGTTCCTCGCTCCGGGCATCGAGCACATCCAAATTATTCGCGGTTACAAATCAGAGAAAGAAGCGACCGGCCCCTGGTTCATCAACATGCTGCGGATCGATCTCAGCCGCGCGCGCCTGCGTCTGGTTCATGGGATGGACGAAGCGGTAGGTCTGGAGACGGTGAGTTCAATGGCCGCCCGTTACGGAGCGCTGGCGGCCGTTAACAGCGGCTATTTTCGCACGACCGGGACGTATCGCGGCGATTCTGTCGGAGCCGCTGTGACCGCTGGAAAGATTTTGAGCGAATCGAACAACGTTCGCGCGGCGATCGGTTTGATTGAAGAAGGAACCACGCAGAAATTGATCTTCGGGCACCTGAAGTTCGAAGGACACCTCGCTTCCGGTAAGGGGACGACGTGGCAAGGGGAACTCGTCGGTGCACACACGCACGCCATTAATGGACTAAACCGGCCCCGCGCCGACAACGAACTAATCGTTTTCACTCCGGAGTTTCATCGCACTACCTTAACTGAACCGACCGGTTTGGAAATCGTAGTGCGCCGTGGTCGAGTCGTTTCAGCCGGAGATCTAAAGGGCAGCAGTGCTATCCCTGCCGACGGTTTTGTCGTTTCCACATCAGGAACCGCCCGTGAATGGGCCCTCGAACATCTACGTCTCGGAACCAAGGTGCAATTGCGTCTAAACCTGTCGCCGGTTGAAGTAGAGCAGGCGGAGGCATGGAAACGAGCCACCAGCGTTATCGGCGGCGGTCCCCAATTGATCAAGAATGGCCGGGTTGAGATCACCAACACAGCCGAAAAAATCCTGCCCAGCTTTGTCAGCGATGGTCATCCACGCACCGCGATCGCAAAATTAAAGTCCGGACAAATCCTTCTTCTTACCGTCGATGGCCGCCAGCCGGGAGAGAGCATCGGCATGTCGCTCAATATGCTCGCCGATCTACTGATCGAGTTTGGCGCCCTCGAAGGAATCAATCTCGATGGTGGCGGGTCCACCACAATGGTCATCAGGAATAAGTTGGTGAATAAACCTTCGGATACAACTGGCGAACGGCCCGTCAGCGACGCCATTCTCGTCTATCCACGTTAGAATAACTGCCCAAGGACCTCCCGATGCGGTAGTTAACTGCGTGACGCTGCTTCAGGACTGTGGTATTTTCAGGTCGTTTGAACGCGATTAGCCGCGCTACTCTCGAGCCCGTCGTGTCCTGCCCCTGGACTTCAGAGGTGAAAAGCGCAACTCATTGAGCTTTTACTACATTTGCGGAGCCACGGAAGTTGCGGCATTAGGCGACCACCTTTTCGCGGGGACTTGCCTGCTTGAGCAAAGAAAACTTAGACAGTGCTGTTGTCAATCTGGAACACGCTCGCGTGCGGTTGCGCTCGCGCGCCGGCAAGGCTTCTCCGGAAGCCCTGGCTGGCGAGTTGGAAGCGGTCCGCGGTTTACTCGATCAGGGCCTGACCACTGAGGCGCGTTCGCGCCTTAACTCACTACTTGCGCAGACCCGGACCCAGCCAGCGCTGCTGGCACAGGCGCGCTGCGCCTTGTCCATCGCGCTCGAAATGCAGGGT
>DATNNY010000456.1:0-3534 GCA_035601635.1 Pyrinomonadaceae bacterium | reverse complement strand
CGCGTGTCTTGCCACGGTCGCCCTCGCCCATCGGCTCGTCGTTTGGGACGAAACAACGGTTCGAGAACCGCCCACTGGGCGTCGGTAAGGTCCATGTTCTCGATTTACGCCGTTTGTCATAAGTTTCAACCGTTCAGCGGCCTGAATGTGTTTATGAGATAACTTCTAGTTACTATAGTCTGTGCGTGACGTCTTGCTTGGAAGATTCAATTCTAGGTTATCCTGCCGCAGCGGCGTCGCTTTTTGCAAGTAGGCACAGTTCAGCGTCCGGCAGAACGAATTCCGTAGTGCCACAATCCAAACAGACAACAAGCTTTGGAAATACCCACACGACGGGCTTGTCAATGTTTTTCAGTCCGAAAAAATGGATACCCATCTCCGCGCTGAACTTCCTCTGGTTGACTGACCCGCACGACTTGCACGGCATGCCTATCCCCTCACCGCGCCGATTCCTCCTCGCAGTGAAGAGTCGGCCAGTGTAGAAAGGGCTCCCCACACGAGGAGCCCCCTGCGGAGCGCAATCCGATGATTGGTTCCGTCTCAATCCGGTAAGGGGTTACGCCCCAACATTTCCGCTATATTGGATTGCATAGGCCGAATGTGGTGAAAAAAGAAAGCCTTGCTTGGTTTTCCAACCAGGCTGCTTTGAGATCAACGGTAAAACTCTTCATGGACTTGTGGGACAATAAAAAGTAGACTGCGGCTCCCGCTTCTCTCGCCTGAATTTCACTCCACAATGCAGGAGTTCCGTGTGACCGAGGAAAGAAAGTTTGCAATTCTATTTGCCGCGACGATCTTGGCTGCGCGGAAGCTCATCGACATGGACCCGAACAAACCGAGCATGGCGAAGGGATATTTCGTGGACAGAGCAATTGATGATGCCGCATTCATCCTTGAGTGGATTGACAAGAAGTGGCCAGCGATTGAGAACAAAGTCTCTAACAACTAGACGGGGCCGATAAAGGGTAAACGCGCTTCTTTGCCGTGTGTCCGGTAATCCGACTTCTATGATAAGTCTCTGTCAAGAGGGCAAGAGCTCTCCCGGCGCGCTTCGGAGGAGCGCGGGTACAAACTCTTTCTGATTCTTCGCCGCCGCAATGGCCCGCCGCATCAGCGGAATGCGCTACCTTCAGCGCTGCGGCGTGTGGCAGCAGGTGATCGTGGATCCACCCGGTAAACACCGTGGCTTCCACCGCCGCCGTCCACGGCTGCGGCAGTGTTTTCATCCAACGGTCCAGGTCAAAGCGTGTGGCGGGAATCGTACCTTCGGCGTGAATGGCGCCGCTGCCATCCTTCACGCAGTAGCTGATCGTCCTCCTGTGCACATCCAGTCCGATGTAATACATAGTCTGCATGGGGGAGCCTCCTTGGTGTACAAAAGCTGATAAGCCCTAACCGCGTCTTTGACGCGTCACTTGTGCCAGAAACTTGTCGAGACCGATTTGTTGATTCGAAAGAACTTATCAACAAGTTTCTGGAGAGTCGCATTACCGGACATCTGCCCGCCTGCCATCTCCGTTGTTCCTACCCGATCCTTGCTCTGAAGCAACGACACCGCGCAGTCCGCGATATTAGTCTTCAAGTCAGACTCCTCGAAAATCTATCGGACTTGAGTCGGTCCGTGCGTAATGCAATTACTGCCAGGGCTTCAGATGCATTTCCGCAATTTGTATTTTCCCCTGCAAGGCCCCGGACGATCCTAAGGAGCAGCGAAAGATGATCGGTAAAGTAAAATGGTTTAACAGTGCGAAAGGATATGGCTTTATAGGGCGGGATGATGGTCCGGATGTTTTCGTTCATTACTCGGCAATTTTAGGCGATGGATATCGGACCTTGACGGAAGGAGACTCGGTCGAATTTGAGATCGTACAAGGTCCAAAGGGGCTTCAGGCGGCCAACGTAGAAAAGAAGACTGAGTAAGTATTTCTGCACGGCTCCTCATGGTCGGTAAACCAATTAGAAGTTAGCCGGATCAGAGTTAGTGCCCGATAAGTCGGGCACTGACAAGATTTGAGCGTGCTTATTCGCAAGCGTCTGCAATTTCGCGCACTCCGCCTCGGGCGGCACTTTGACCGGGGATTTATCTTAATCAAGGAGTCCGAGGCTGGTCCTCGTCGCCAGCAAAGCCAATCTCTGCTCGTGATTCATGGGCTCCCACGGGACAAGTTTCTCGGCAAGCACATCCATTCTGCGAAGAACGGTCAACTCGAGGAAAAGTCCCATAAAATCCAAGTCCCGGAAGACCAACGAACCGGCCTCTCTCATCCTGTCGCGAATCCGCTCGAAATGGATTGGCATGTCAGTCCAGTGAAGGCTGGCACGGTGGTGATGGCAGAGGTGGTATCCTTCGTTCATGAAGTTCACCTCACCCACAACGGTCACGGAATTGGCGAAATAATCCTCAGGACGTTCTGGGTCGCAGAAAGCGTGCTGGACCCATGCGGTGATTGCGTTGATGAAATTCATGCAGAGAAGAGGAACCAACACGAATATCGTCCCGATTCTCCAATCGTAAATAAAGACAGCTCCGAAGTAAGCATAGTAGCGCGCCATTCCCCATAACATGTGTCTTCGGTTCTTTTCATCGCCTCTCGCTTTAAAGTAGGCGTAGGGAGCGAGCCCCAAGACCGTCCAAATGTTGTCCGAGAGATACCACAGGAAATGGAGTCGGCTAGTTCGATCGTAGCCCATCGTGTTACGAGTGTCGTCGGGTCCGCTGTTCTCTCTGTGGTGGAGACACACATGAGCCGTCCGACCCAGTTCCGGAATGTTCCCATACAAATATCCCAAGAAGAATTCGAGGTAGCGGCCCAAGACTTTATCCCATTTCCCCGAAAAGTAGCCGTGGCGCCGGTGTGCCTCCAAGTGGCTGGCGCTGAACATCCTCACAAACCGCTGGAACTTGAGACCGTAAAGAGAAAGATAGAAAGCGATCGCCAGCAGCAGCCGAGGTTTCCCTAAAACGAATTGGATCACGAAAATTGGCACGGCGGTAAGACTAAGAGAGACCATCAGTCGTAACGCGGGGGTATCTCGGGAGTCCCGCAGAACTTTTTGGCCGAGCCGGTCGAGGACCCGGTCGTACGCCCGGGAGAGATATTCATACGCGTCGCGTAATGGACGAACCCTCCCGAGGAACATGGCCGCGCCGTAGCATCCGAAGGAAAGCGCGGCCACGGGCAATACGGCCACCGTACTTGCCAAACCCATGAGGACTGCGAACCACTGAAATAAGAATTGGAGTTTCGGTTTGGCTCCAAGACTCATCGTCATGGAGGAGGTGCCTAACTCGGGGTTATAAATTTCCATTTCAGCACCGTCCGCCAGGATTTGGTTTGTGCACTCGAGCGGCCATAGTAGGCCGCCCTACGAAAGCGCGTCAACATGGGCGCATGGCACTCGGGGCATAGAATCCTGTCGCGGCTTGTGCCTTCCATGAGAAGGCCGGTGAGCGTCAAGTCGATTTTTCTTCTTCCTCCCTGTGAGTTCCTTGTCTTCGCGCCGAGCCGCCTCTGTCGCCATCCTTCCATCCGC
>DATNNY010000455.1:0-2807 GCA_035601635.1 Pyrinomonadaceae bacterium | reverse complement strand
GGCGGGGGGCCTTCAAAAATCCGCTTCTCTTCCACAACATCGAAGAGACTTGCAAGCGACTGGAAGCCTGGCGGGAGAAGCGGGCGCCGGGATCCACCGCTGCGATGCGGCAAATGATGGGGCAAGCGAAATCGGGCACCAAGGGCAGTTAGAGTTTGCGGAGCAGAAAAGTTTCTGAGTCCTACCTGACGATCAGCGCCTCGCGCGGAGAGGCAAATGAACATGCGAGTCCGGTTTGGCTGAAGAGGTTTTCGGACTTGCGACTTTCACCGCAGTTGCGTCCGGCCGCCCTGGCCTCGTAGAGCGCCACAAACTCACCGAAAACGCAAACGAGAAATGATGTTTTTCCTTGCGACCATACCTCCGCCGGCCACTCCACAAGGAAAATTCGCCAGATAATTGGCTTGGGCGCGCTATTCAGCTGTCGCGGTGTCTTGCGCCGGAAGTGGAAGCGAAGCCAATGGGAAGGACAGTGCCGTGCCCACGCACAGGAGGGCTCGGGACGGCCATCCGCGCTTGGTGAACAGAGTTCGATTCTTGCAATCATGGCAAGACACGAGAATCCCCAGGAGAACAAGGGCACGCGGGTGTCCATGTGCAAAGCGGTCATTCAGACTAGGCGATTGATAAGACTTGAGTTAGGTCCAAGTCCTTGGCTCTTGGCTGGGGCCGGATGCCCACGATGAAACGAAACTGAAGCAGTGGTTCAATTTGAAACTAGCGGTTGGAACATTTGACCTAAGAAGCTTATCGTGACATCATAAGTCATTGTATGGGATAATTTGACCATGGAGACCACCATGGAAAACATGCAAGCAACGAAGCCCATCGCTCTTTACGCCCGGGTCAGCACGTCGGACAAGGGTCAGGACGCCGACCTTCAGCTTCGCGAACTGCGCGAATACGCCCAGCGTCGCGGTCTGCAAATCGGACAACAATACGTTGACCACGGCGTTTCTGGAGCGAAGGATTCCAGACCGGAATTGGACCGATTGATGGCTGATGTCCACGCCCAGAAATACTCCGCTGTTATGGTTTGGAAATTCGACCGATGGGCTCGCTCGGTCCAACACCTTCTCCGCTCCCTCGACCAGTTCAACAAGCTGCAAGTCGGCTTCGTTTCCTTAACCGAAGGCGTCGATACCTCCACCCCGATGGGCAAGTTTACTTTGACGGTTTTGGGAGCGGTCGGCGAGCTGGAGCGCAGCATGCTAATCGAGCGCACGAAGTCCGGAATGCGTAACGCCAAGGCCAAAGGCATTCACTGTGGCAGACCACGCAAGGTTGTCAGCATCACGAGGGCAGCATGAGCCCACGCATCGGTCGCCCGAAGCTCCCCAAGGTCGCGAGGCGCACCGAGCGCGTTCCAGTGATGTTCACCGCGAAGGAACTGGAAATCATTCAGCAGCGAGCCCGGCAAGCTAACTGGCCGGTAAGTACGTGGGTTCGGGAACAGATTTTGAAAGCAATCAAGGAGGCCGCATGAACCGCCGAGTACGGACCGTCGATTCTGGCGTATGGTCTTTGACGGTAGCGCGTGACGCGATGGATTCTATCGCCGTCTGCCCCGAGTCAGTTCGAACCGAGGAGATTCTCTAGTGAAACGCGGAAACCTCAGCAGCCGCGAAACTAAGCCAGAACCACTAATTATTCGCGCTCGAATCAATGGTGGTAAACCTGAACCAATTCGTGTGCTGCGCTCCACTAAAGAACCTGAACTCGGCCAGATTTTTCGAGGCGTACCTTCACGCTTTGCCACGAACCTTTTTCAAAAGACTCTGCGCGTTGTCTCTATGTCTGAGGAAAAGGGAATTAATGTTTTTCACTGCACAACCGATGTAACGGAGTTCCGCTAAATGAAGACTGGTAAAATCACATTCCAATGCCCGGAGCAGGGATGCGGATTTTCTACCGAGTCTGAAACACGGTTTGTCGCGCATCTCATAGACGTACACGCTTTTCGCCCCGGGCAAATATCGCGTGTGCTCGCAAAAATTGAAAAGCAAGCGGCTAAACAGATGCCATCTGGTTTTCAAACCGTCGTCGGCAAAGACCGCATCTTTATCAAGCGGTCGCGAAAACATTACAGTGCGTACATGTCAGAAACGCGTGAGCCCAAGAACACTCCGGTTCCGATGAATCCGCCCACCACAGAGCAGGAGAAGGCTGTACGGGACCATGACGGCAGCATCGTGACAGGTAAGACTGCGCAAGAAGTCAAAGACAAACTCAGCAAGATTCGCGCTTTCGAAGTGGAGTCATAAATGAGGAACACAATGAAAGTTCAAACTATCCCGGCGACTCAGTTCAAGGCAGAACTCTGGACGACTGTCACTGAAAAAGAAATCTGGGCTACCGTCATGCTGGACGGCAGCGACGCTGGTTCGCCTTGCGCCTTCGGTCCAAAGCAACGAATGGAAGACTATGCGAACCAACTCAACGAATCAAAAGGCAAGCAATGAGCCATCGATTCAAGAATGACGTCTGCTCGTGCGGTCAGAAACAGAGGTAAAAGAACGGCAGTTCTGCTACACTGAAACTGTATCAAGAGCGAGCGGAGTTAGCTCCAGCAACCGAGGGGTTCTTCCCAAGAATCTCCACGGTGCTAAAGAAAGATACGGCTCTGAAGGAGCAAAAATGTCTTCTCACAACGATTTGTTTGCATCTTCCGGCAATTCACCGACTCAGTTAACTTCAGGAATCCCGCCTGACTTCATCGTAGAAAACCACGGCAGTATTTTCCTGCTTATTCCTCAGACACCTGCAGCCACCTCTTGGGTCGAAGAACACATCGGTCAAGACAACGG
>DATNNY010000454.1:0-10300 GCA_035601635.1 Pyrinomonadaceae bacterium | reverse complement strand
TATCTCGTGCTAACGGCGATTTCAGCAGTGGCGCTGATGATTGGCGGCATCGGGGTGATGAACATCATGCTGGTTTCAGTTACCGAGCGAACTAAGGAGATCGGCTTGCGCAAAGCAGTTGGGGCGACACGGAGTAATATTCTTTCGCAGTTTCTAATTGAAGCTGTGGTGCTGACGGGAATCGGTGGCCTGCTCGGGCTGGCTGTAGGAGAGCTGGCCAGCATTCTGATGAACAAATACTCGCCCTTGCCCGCATTTGTTCCCGCTTGGGCCATTGGCGTAGGTGTGGGCATCTCGGCCGCCGTGGGAATCGTTTTCGGGCTGTGGCCGGCATGGAAGGCAGCGCGGCTGGATCCTATCGAATCTTTGAGATACGAATGAGCATCTCGAGCGGGGCAGTAGCCCGACCGTCAGGGAGGGCTCACGTTGTGAATGTCGAAGAGAAGCCCTCCCTGACGGTCGGGCTACTGCCCCGCTACACCACAAGCAGCCGGGTTTTGGTAACCAAACGCCCTCGTCGTCCGTAGTAGAACAAGTGAATCTCTTAGAAGTATTGAAAGTCGCAGTGGCGGCGATCTGGGCGCACAAGCTGCGCTCGGCACTGACGCTGCTCGGCATGATCGTCGGGGTCACGGCCTTTGTCACCGTAGTGTCCCTGATTCAAGGCTTCAACGTTTACATCGACGAAAAAATTGCCGGCATCGGCGCGAAATCTTTCTCAGTGCAACGCTTCAACCCGTTCGAAGATTTCAAAGATACCGACACGATCGCGGCCGCCCAACGACGCAACAAAGATCTGACGCTGGACGATTACCAGTACTTGAAAGATCACGCGACCCTGATCGGCAAGATCGGAGCCAAAGCGCGCGGCACGCCATCACTGGTTAAGCGCAACGATCAAATTCTCGAGGATGTAATCGTGATTGGCGCCACGGCTAACACGTCCGACATCGACAACCGAACTATCGCCAACGGTCGTTTCTTTACGGATACCGAAGCTGACGGCGCGGCGCGTGTTGCCTACGTAGGGGCTGACATCGCCACAAAACTGTTCCCGGCCGGCGATCCCATCGGGGGAGAAATTGATATCCGCGGACTGCCGTATCGCGTGATTGGAGTGGAGGAAGTGAAGGGGACCGTGTTCGGCATTCCCCAGGACAGCTTTATCGTTATCCCATTGAAAACCTATTCCCTTGACTTCGGTCCCTTGATCCGGCAGCGGTCACTTTACTTCACCGCAACTTCGAAAACTGACGAAACCTTTAACGAAGCTGTAGAGGAAGCGAGATTCATAATGCGCGCGCGTCGTCGCCTGGGGTTCAACGAAAAAGACAACTTCGGCATTGTCACGCCGGATGCCATCACGGGCCTGCGCGATCGCCTCTTCGGCACGATCTTTCTGGTGGCCATCGCCGTTCCCGCCATTGCAATGCTGGTGGGGGCTATCGTGATAATGAATATCATGCTGGTTTCTGTGACCGAGCGAACCAAAGAGATCGGGCTGCGCAAATCACTCGGAGCACGCAAGACAGACATCCTGAAACAATTCCTGTTGGAAGCCCTGACGCTGGCGACGATTGGCGGAGCTATCGGCATATTTCTGGCGTGGGTGGTCGGCAAGATCGTTACGGCGACCTTTTTCCCCACTTACCTGTCGCTGCTGGCGATCGCGGGCGCTCTGCTGGCCTCAGGCGGCGTCGGAATTATTTCCGGAATCGTACCGGCGTGGAAAGCCGCGCGGCTGGATCCAATTGAGGCCTTGCGCGCTGACGGTTAGCGGGCGACGGACAAGACTATGAAATTATTCAGAAACGACATTCTCGAAAACCTTTGGTTGGCATTGGCAACGCTGCGCGACAACAAACTGCGTTCCTTTCTGACCGTGATTGGGGTGATCATCGGCGTGGTCACGGTGATGCTGATCGCTTCGATTATCAGCGGGATCGACACGGCCTTTACCAAGGAAGTCGAAGCCTACGGCACGCGCTCGATGTACATTAGTAAGTACAACCCGGGCATTCACGTCGGTCGCATGTCGCGCGAAGAGCGCATGCGCAAGCCTTTGACATATGACGACGCCGTTGCGCTTTCCAGATTGCCTGCCGTCGAAGTGGCAGTCCCTTTTCTGGAAATCACAAACAACTTCTTCGGTCAAAAGATTCTGGTTAGCGGCGGCGGCAAGACTTCCGCTTCGGTAGCGCTGCAGGGGACGCTGCCGGATTTTGAAAAGGCGGGCACGCAAAACGTCACGGAAGGCCGCTTTTTTTCTCAGTTTGAAAATGATCAGAATCAAAACGTCGCCGTAATCGGCTCAAAGGTGGCGGACGATTTCTTTCCGTTCGGATCACCCGTGGACAACACGATCAAGATCGGCTCGGAAGAATATCGCGTGGTTGGGATACTCCAGAAGCGCGAGCAGTTCCTCTTTGGCGGCGGCAGCGACGATCAGAACAATGTCATTTACATACCTTACAATAACGCGCGCAAGCTGAAACCCAATTCGCAAGATGTCTATCTGCTGGCCGTGGCCAAACCGGGCATGATGCAGGAAGCAATGGATCAGGTTACCGACATGCTCCGCGTTCGCCGGCAGGTTCCTTTCGGCAGCCCTGACAACTTCGGGATGGAAACCACTGCTTCACTCATCAGCACTTTTCATTCAATCACTGGCGGCATCGCCATTGCCATGGTGGTCATTTCTTCGGTCGGGTTGATGGTCGGCGGCATAGGCGTGATGAACATCATGCTGGTGTCAGTGACTGAGCGGACCCGCGAAATCGGTGTGCGCAAAGCGATCGGCGCGCGGCGCAGAGACATTCTCTGGCAATTTCTGATCGAAGCAATGACGTTGACCGGCTTTGGCGGATTTGTCGGCCTGGCGATTGGCTGGTTGCTGACCTTGCTGGTGAAACTGATTATGCCGTCTTACGTGCCGCTGTGGGCGCCGGTGGCGGGCTTTTTCGCGAGTGTGGGCATCGGCATGGTCTTTGGCTTGTGGCCGGCGTGGAAGGCCGCGCGTCTGGATCCAATTGAGTCGCTTCGTTACGAATAATTGTAGGGGCAGGTCTTGTACCTGCCCGACTTCCTTCGAAGAACGGGCAAGGACAGGCCTTGCCCCCTACAAATCGCCGTCACGAAAAGAAACTTCCGAAGATCGCTGCGGCTGCCAGGCCGAGCAGCAGTCCCAGGATCCATAGAGTGATTGCCACGCCCCACCCTGCCGACGAACTAACTTTATATCCGCCCTCGCGCAGACCCGTCGCGGTCAACCAGAGTTTGTAAAACGAAAGTATCCCGATCGAGCTTGCCGCGACAAACAGCACCGGATGTTCGGCCGGCTTAAACAAGATCCCCAGATTGTCGGTTACCAGAGTTTCCTGGCCGAGGATTGGGTGGATATCGTCGGGTGATTTGACGAAGAGAATGATGAAACTGATCACCCTTTGGATTACCGCCACCGGGAGAGCTACATACGCGGCCACTGCATAGGCCTGCCAGAAATGCATGCGGCCGCCGAATGCCAGTACGCCGATAAGATAGAGCCCTGCAAAAATAGCCAGGCCGAAGAATGCGCCAATAATTGTCTTGACGGCTTTGCCGGCCTGGAAGATCGGTGACCTTTCCTGAGCAACACCTTCCGTCCGGGCCTTAGCCATAGCCTCGGGCGGTGGCTTGATTGGACTCTCCTCGAGCTTGTCCATCGTATAGTTAATAATCCGCTCCGGCGTCAAACGATGATAGAAAGCCGCAGCGTAAGCGGCGCTTAGACAGCCGATAATCAGAATTGCACCTAGCCATCGCGGATGAACTCTCAAATTTCTAAAGACGGCTGTAGGTTCGAAGAAAATTCCCGTCAGTCTGGCCATAGTTGACATGGGCGGCGGCGCATCCGGCACATAAGGCAGAGAGGTAAAGCTCAACCCGAAAAACAGCACCCCCAGGGCACAGATGGATCCTCCAGTCCCGAGTCCCCCCGGAATGAAATTGGCAATGCCGCCAAGCAAAACGATGATTCCGATAACGACTAGTGCGACGCCGGCCCAAAGAAGGTTGGCCGGCCGTTTGCGCTCGGGCTCGACTTCAATAGCAGGCGGCGGCGGTGCTTGAAATTCCTGATTCGGATCGCTCATGAAACTATCCTCCTGTTGAAAGCTAAAGGACGGGGAGAAAGCCGGTCCGTCCGGAGTTTGGTTTAGGTGTGTCCAGATTTGTTCTTACGCGTGCAATGCTGTGCTTGTTTCACCGGGTTGTGTCAGAAGCCCAACCGTTAGGAAGGGCCAGCTGTCGGATCAAGTCCTCCCTCACCGTCGCGCTTCTTACACTCAGTTCCTCAGCCAATCGTGCGACTCGACTGGTCGCGCCGCATCGTAGCCTTCTACCCTAATGCAGGCGGCTTTGTGCCCGGGGGAAATCTCGCGCAACTCCGGATCGATGCGCGCGCATGCGTCGATCGCAATCGGACACCGGGTGCGAAAACGGCACCCCGACGGCGGATTCCGCGAGGTTGGTACATCCCCTTTCAAGATTACCCGATCGCGCCGGATCTTTGGATCGGGAACCGGGATCGCCGAAAGCAACGCCTGGGTATAAGGGTGCAGCGGCCGCAGATAAAGTTCCGCGGCAGTGGCGATCTCGACGATACGACCCAGGTACATAACGGCGACCCGCGTCGAGATATGTTCGACCACGGCGAGTCCATGCGAGATGAAGAGATACGTAAGTCCAAATTCCTTCTGCAAGTCCTGGAGCAGATTGACTACCTGGGCCTGGACGGAAACATCGAGGGCTGAGACGGGCTCGTCCGCCACGATCAATTTCGGATTCAGCGCGAGGGCGCGCGCCACGCCGATGCGTTGCAATTGACCGCCGGAAAATTCGTGGCTGTAACGCTTCATAAAGTCCGCGTCGAGCCCGACCTTCCCGAGCAGCCATGCCACCCGTTCACGCTGCGCCACCCGATTTCCGATCTTATGAATGACCAGCGGTTCAGCCACGATGTCGCCCACTTTCATGCGCGGATTCAGCGAAGCACTCGGATCCTGAAAGATGATTTGCATTTCGCGGCGCAACTGGCGCAGTTCGGCTTTGCCCATCGCTGTCACCTCGCGGCCTGCAAACTGAATTGCGCCCTGTGTCGGTTCGATCAGACGGAGCAGACAACGGCCTACGGTGGATTTGCCGCAGCCTGATTCGCCGACCAGCCCGAGCGTTTCGCCGCTCATGATCTCGAATGACACTCCATCAACCGCGCGGTAAACGTCGCCGGTGTCTTCGACGGGGAAATGCTTGACTAGTCCGCCGACAGAAACGAGTTTGTGGGTTGGGTTTTCTGCCATATAAGTATAGGGCCGATAGCTCCTATTGGACCTATTCTTAAATTGTAGTTGCCGGATCAAACAGGACACACCGCACCTGCACGCCCCCCATCACATCATACAGCGGAATCTCACCTTCTTTGCATCGCGGCATCCGGTATTGACAGCGCGGTTCGAAGTGGCAGCCCGGCGGCAGAGCAGTCGGCTTGGGCACCGTGCCTTCGATCGTTTGCAATCGTTCAGCTTTGGCGACATCTTTCGCGGTCAGCTTGGGCACAGATCGCAAGAGTCCTTCGGTATAAGGATGCTTTGGCCGCGCGAACAATTCATCAACAGGCGATTCTTCGACAATCTTTCCCGTGTACATCACGGCCACGCGCTCGGCAACTTCCGCGACTACGCCCAGGTCATGCGTGATCAGCAGCACCGCGAGTTCGCGCGTCTTTCTCAACTGGTTAAGCAGATCGAGAATCTGTGCCTGGATCGTAACATCCAGGGCCGTCGTGGGCTCGTCGGCGATGAGTAATTTCGGATCGCAAGCGAGCGCCATGGCGATCATCACCCGCTGTCGCATGCCGCCGGAAAGTTGATGAGGATAATCGTCAGCCCGCAGCGCGGGATCGGGGATGGAAACCTCCCGCATGGCCTCAATCGCGGCGGCCCGTGCGGCTTTGCGTGAAAGACCCCGATGCAAACGCAGCGCTTCCGCAATCTGTTCGCCCACCGTAAAGACCGGGTTCAGCGAGGTCATTGGATCCTGAAAGATCATAGCGATGTCATTGCCGCGCACAGCGCGCATTTCACGGTTTGATAACTGCAAAAGGTTCTTGCCGTCGAACCGGATCTCGCCCGCCACGATCCTTCCCGGCGCGGCGACCAGACGCATGATAGACAGCGCGGTCATCGACTTGCCGCAGCCGCTCTCGCCGACCAGGCCGAGCAACTCTCCACGATCCAGATAAAAGCTGACGCCCTCAACTGCGCGAACCAGGCCTTCGCGGGTCTGAAAGTAGGTATGGAGATTTTTGACTTCAAGTAGATGAGACATGGTTCCAATGCTTCCGTACTAAGCATCAACTCAGGCAAGTCAAGCTCTGGTTGATAGCGGCGTTCAGAGTACCGACTTCAGTCTGGCTTTTAATCGCACACACACTCAAAACCAGTTGGTGCTCTGAAGGCCGCTTTCGTTTCTCGCTCGTTCTTTTCAGCAAGTTGAATTACGTTGACAGGCCCCGGAAATCGGCAATAGACTGACCGCGATTTCAGCAACGCTACGGACGTGAACCCACAGCATTCCGAGATTTTGTAATGCGCAGCCAAAGCTTAACCGCAAAAAGAATCTTCCTCAATGTCGGTCTGGCGATGATTGCCGGGCTCATCCTTTCCGCGCCGCTCTATGCAGCCGGCCCAACCCAGGAACCATCAGAGCGGCAACACGCATTTGACCTGCTGCAAGAGAGCAAGTACATCGAAGCGCTGCCACTGTTCGAGAAGCTGGCAATTAAAAATCCGCATGATGGCCAGATTATCTACTGGCTCGGGTTTCTTCACATCGCCAAGGCCAACGACCTTAAGGATCCCGCCGAGCGAAAAGCTGAACGAGCGCGCGGACGCAACTTCCTGGTGCAAGCAAAACAACTGGGGGCCAGTGATGAGTTGTCAGAGAGTCTCTTGCAGTCTATACCTCCGGACGGTGGCGTCGATCCGACTCTTTC
This sequence comes from Pyrinomonadaceae bacterium, assembly GCA_035601635.1. GTDB lineage: Bacteria > Acidobacteriota > Blastocatellia > Pyrinomonadales > Pyrinomonadaceae > UBA11740. Next base: position 3,270 of record DATNNY010000454.1, on the reverse strand, counting down.
AACCAACAAGGCAGCCGATGCGGCGATGAAAGACGCCGAGGCTGCGTTTGCCCGTGGGGATCTGGATAAGGCCGTTCTCTCGTATGCGCTGGCATTTCAATTCGATCCGAAACTTTACGCTGCGCCTTTGTATGCCGGGGATATGGAATACCGGAGAGGCCTAAACTCAACCGATGCCCAAACCCGCAGTGAGCAGTTTGATAAAGCCGGCGTCTGGTACGCCAAAGCCATCGCATTGGACCCGGATCGTGAAACTGCTTACCGCTACTGGGGTGACGCTCTGCTTAAGCAGGGTAAGGCTGACGACGCCCGGGCCCGATACGTTGAGGCGATTATTGCAGAACCGTACAATTCATTTGTCTATAACGGCATCAAGCAATGGGCCGAGGAAAAGAAGGTCCAGCTTGGGCATCCCACAATTGAACAACCGGAGCCCTCAATCAGATCAGAGAATTCAGGAACTACGATCCTCGTGGATCCGAGCAAATTGGATCCTAACAGTCCGGCCTACTACTGGTCGTTTTACGACCTTACCCGCGCGACATACAAGACCGCTCAATTCGCCAAAGAATATCCCGACGAGAAGATCTACCGGCACAGCCTGAAGGAAGAAACGGCCGCCTTAAGAACGGTTGCCGAGATTGCTTCAAAAGATTTCAAGGAGGGAAAGACCAAGTTGCTCGACGTTTCGCTGCATAACCTCATCAAGCTGTACGAAGCTGGTTTTCTCGAAGCGTATGTTCTTTACGCTCGACCAGACAATGGAATCGCTCGCGACTATGCCGCCTATCGCGCCGCCAACCGTGACAAGTTGCGACGCTACTGGATGGAAATTGTAATTGGTGGTTAAGGTGTATTTATGTAGCGCAAGTTTGTTAACTTGCGCTTTTGCCTCCGCAGTTATCCTTGTTGAACAATGAAGAGAACTCCCAATCTTTGATCGCCTTGGTTGCGCTACTGTCTCGGCTTGCGGGGGATCTTTTCGTCGCGCATCGCAGTCTGGTAAACGAACGCGGCCATGATGGTCGCCGCCTGCTTCATGTCATCGGCCTGAACGCGATCGAACACGTCCATGTTTGAATGGTGCGTGCGCGTGTCGTATTCAATCTCGTCCTGAATGAACTGGAATCCGGGCAAGCCGATGCGGTCGAATGAAAGATGATCCGTGCCGCCGGTGTTTGAAATGGAGAGCGTGTTCGCTCCCCACAGATTCTCGCCCGGCCGATCGCGGAAGGCCGACAGCCATTGACGAAAGATCGGCCGCACGGCTTCGTTACCTTGCATGTAAACGCCGCGAATTTTACCCGTGCCATTGTCGAGATTGAAATACGCGTCGAATTTTTCGTACTCAGGAGTTGTCGTCAATTTTGGCGGCGCCGCCGGCTGGCTATTCGGAGTTCCCGGAGGCACTACGCCTGGGTTGCCGGGCTCAAGGTTGCCAAAGTGCTGCTTCACATAAGCAGCCGAACCAAGCAGTCCTTCTTCTTCACCAGTCCACAGCCCGATGCGAATCGTCCGTTTCGGTTTCAGGCCGAGCGTCTGGATGATGCGCATCGCTTCCATCGCGACCGCCACGCCCGCGCCGTTGTCGGTCGCGCCGGTGCCGGCATGCCACGAATCCATGTGGCCGCCGAGCATGACGATTTCATCTTTCAAGTTCGGATCGCTGCCGGGAATTTCCGCGATCGTGTTGTAGCCCATTGGATCGGCGTCCTGCCATTCAACCCCGATGTTCACTTCCATCTTCACGTTTTCGCCGGCCTGCAGCATGCGCACGATCCGATTATAGTGCTCGTTTGCCAGAACAATCTGCGGCAGAATTTTTGGCGCGACCTTGTCATAGGCATTCACGCGTGGCGCCGGAGTAGCTGGCTGGACGTCCGGAATAATCACCGGCACGGTTGCCTGCTGCACAAAGATCGTCCCACCATCGCCGGCCCGGCTGGCGTCCGCCAGGACGGCCGCGCCTTCTTCCTGCGCAAACATCAACTTGCGCGCGTTAAAATTCACCGCCGTGCGTTGTTCCGGCGTCATGCGAAAACCGCCGCCGCCGCCGCCGCCGCCAAAGCCACGTCCGCCTCCCGGCGCCGGGGCGTCAGCCAGCGCGAGCAAACTCTTTTCGTCCTGCCTGGTGCCCAGCGGAGCGAAGCGTGCTTTCAATTCCCGCGGCGCTTGCGTCAAAACGATCGCGCCTTTCAACTTGCCTTTGTACTGTGCCAGATCGGCTTCGGTCTTCGCGTCGAGATAAATTACTGTGCCCGTGATAGCGCCATTGGTCGCCGGCGACCAGGCTTTGGGATAAGCGATCAACGGAATGTTCAGCGGATCGACAACCTGAGCGCTGAAGCGCTTCAGACTCCAACCACGGCCGAACGGTCCCCAAGCCTCGAGACGCGCGTTCTGCATGCCCCACTTCTCCAGTGTTTCGCGGGTCCAGTTGTTGGCGCGCTTCATTCCCGGGGACGCCGTCAGACGCGGGCCGATGACGTCGCTCAAATATGAAAGCGTCTGCATCACCTGTGAGCGATTCATGCCTTCATCTTTGATCCGCACGATAGGATCGTTTGGATCGGGCGCGGCCACTTGGACACCGGGTTGCTGACCGAAAGCGGCGTAGGGAACCAACAGAGCGAAGAGCAGGAGGGTGGCGGCAAATTGGCGTCGGATCATTTTAAGGGCTCCTATTCGAGTTGACTTGCGGAAGCGGTTCGTTTGTCTACGAAACCAGGCTGACGAACTTAAGTTGAATTGACGTTGCTTATACCCGCAAAGTTACAAAGATTCAAGCAGGCGACCGGTTAGCTTCGCTGAGGGTGAAGTCAGTACCACCCGCGTGAGCGGGTGGGTCCGATCTGGCCGCTTGTCCCGCCCGCTTACGCAGGCGGTACTGACTTCAGCGCGCAAGCCCTCCCTCACGGTCGGGCTACTGCCCCAATCTGATTTCAGGTTATGATTGCCCGCGAATTACACTGAGCCAATTCAATGTCATCAGCCAGGACCCAACCAGCGCGCGGCATGCGCGACTTTCTGCCCGCCGACGTGCGCAAACGCGAATACGTCATCGGCGTGATCAAGTCAGTGTACGAGCGTTACGGTTTCGAACCGCTGGAAACTCCCGCGGTCGAAAATATCGAGACGCTGATGGGTAAGTATGGCGAAGAAGGCAATCAGCTCATCTTCAAAATTCTCAAACGCGGCGAACATGAAAAGACCGGCGAGGCCGATCTGGCCCTGCGTTACGATCTGACGGTGCCTCTGGCGCGCGTGGTC
>DATNNY010000453.1:0-4293 GCA_035601635.1 Pyrinomonadaceae bacterium | reverse complement strand
CTTCAAACTGAGGATGATGTTCCAACAGTTGAATAAAGCGCTGACCCACTACACCGGTTGCGCCCAGAATACCTACGCGTAATTTCCTGTTCATTGAGTCGGTCATGTTTACCTTTGCTCAGATCTAATTTACCGCAAAGGACGCAGCGGACGCCAAAGGGACGCAAAGATTTCCTCTGCGTAGCTTCGCGAAAGCCTCTGCGTCCTCTGCGTTTAAAATATTCTTACCCCAGCGACTTCAACGCCTCGCCCAGACGCCGCACGCCTTCCGATAATTTATCTTCATCAGCGCAATACGAAATACGGAGAAACCCGTCGCCCTCACTACCAAACGCCGATGCCGGAATGGTAACTACCCCTTGATCGAGTCCCGCTTCCGCCACGCGTAACGAGTCGCCATAACGACTGACATCAACCATCGCGTAGAAAGCGCCTTCCGGTGTCACGCATTTCAAGCCGAGTTCGTTGCGCAGCAGCGCGAGCAGATGATCGCGCCGCCCATGATAGATCGCGCGCATCTCTTCCCGTGCCACACCCGCTTCATCGGTCCACGCGGCCAGCGCCGCCTTCTGCGATATGCTCGACGCGCAGGTCACGACATATCCGTGCAGCACCAACGCCGCGCGCATCACAGCTTCCTCTCCGGCCAACCAACCGATTCGCCAACCCGTCATCCGCATCGACTTTGAAAGTCCGCTCACGACGATCGTCCGCGGATAATACTCAGAGATCGAGGCCGGACGTTCCAGCGTGTAATAGAGTTCGCGATAAATTTCATCGCTGACAATGAACGCATCTGAGCCACTCGCCGCCACGGCCTCAGCCATCGCTTGTAAATCATCATCGGTCAGGGCGCGTCCGGTGGGATTCGAAGGGCTGATGCAGATCACGACTTTCGTGCGCGGTGATAGTTGCCGTTTGAAATCATCAAGGTCAAAACTAAAGTCATTCTTTGCCGGCAGCGCGTACGACACGGCGCGCCCGCCGGCCATCCGGGCAATCACAGGATAAGCAATGAAGCCGGGATTAGGCATCAGCACTTCATCACCGGGCTCGATCAATGTCATCAAGATGAGGTAGAGAGCTTCCTGCGATCCTGCGGTAACTATCACTTGATCCGTCGAGAGATTCAGGTGCGGATAGTCCAACGCGATTCGCTCGCGCAGCGGAAGAATGCCTGCCTGCAAAGTGTATCCGCTTTGCTCTTCAGAAATGACGCGCACCGCTTCGCGCCGAATCACCTCGGGCGTAGGCAGATCGGGTTCGCCCAACCCGAGACTAATGCTGCCCGGCTTAGCGCGATCCGAGACCTTTCGGATCATGCTTTTTTCGATTCCGCGAAGAAATGGAGGTGGTTGGAATTGGTTCAAATGGGGAACTCCTAGTTCAGTGACACGCCCAAAATCTGTCCGCTCCCGCGCAGGCAGACCTGAGTAGCTATGCCAGTTTCTTTCGAAGTTCTGCCAGAAGACTATTAGCTTCCTCGATCGTTAAATAAGGGACTTTGATTGTCCTTGCCCAAAAGAAGGTCTTACCCAACACAGCAGAAACTTCGCTGAAAGACATGAATTTCTCGAGATCCGCGCCTTTATGAGGTAAGGGAGTTAAAAATCTCGCTTCACGATATTTTTCTTCTGGCCCATTGTCCTTAGCAAGCCCGCGCACTTCTGCAGCCGCGACGATCCCAAGACCCTTGTGAGAGAGGAAGACGATGTCTTTGGGCTTTAAGTAATCGACGACGTGTTCCACAGAACCGTAAGCTGCGATTTTTTTATTTTCGATCATGTCCCATAACGCTTCCTCATTCCAGCTACGGTTTGTGTCAAAAAGAACGCCCTTTGTTGAGCGGGGATTCTGATGGCGATCATACGGGAGGGCAAAGAACTCAAAATAATGCTTGCCACCAATTGAATAAATTCTATAGGGCAGGAAATCGACCGAGAGACCGCGCCGCTTCCAGTAATCGACGGCCGCAATCAGTGAGTCATCCGCTGCGCTCCCTATAATCCAAAAGTTCTGGCGCTTATTGAACTCAGACTTTGCTAACGCCGTTTGGAGGCCAAAGTCCTCACGATGAGTGTCCGCTAAAGAAATATTAGAATTCCGGCGGTATGTCCGCAGTTTCTCTTCAAGTTGGGTGTATGACCACTGGCCGGCATCTTGCCCGTAGCGCAATGCTTGAAGCATCGCATCCGAACCTGCTGAACTGCGCTTTAGTTCGAAAATAATCAAATCGCCGCCACTATTGAGAGCGTAGAGATCGGCTTCGGCCTGCATTGGCCTTTCCTGGAAAATCGGCATCAGCGCTCTGTCTTCAAATAACACATCAAATAAGTGAGTGGCGACTAAGGCCTCAAGATCTTTTTCAACCATCCCAAGATCAGAAAAATCGAAAAACTCCACAGCCTTCAATTCGTTCGAGCCTTGACCCTCAATAGTTAATTCATAGAGCATTTGAATTTTCGTCGTCGTATCAACCGGCAACTATCAAATAACCTGAATGCCGTGGGTGGTAATCAGAATATCAACCTGACGCCGAGACTTCTTGAGACGCTCTTTGAAGTCTTTGAGGAATTTCTTTGTGACCTTATCGCCAGAAGTGATGATTTCGACCTTCACGATTGCGTCGACATACTCAACACCACGATACTTCCACCTGCCCTGATATGGTGTTGTCAATCCGCTCACGGTGATCGCACCAAAAGTTGCAGCCAACTCATCACAGATTCCCGTGATTTTCGTTGATTCGATCCGCTCACCGTTGTTGTAGTTCAAAGGCAAGTAGATCTCGTATTTTCTCATACAGCGAGGCTGGGCTCTGGTATCCGAATCTTACTGGCGTCCAGTTTCTTGAAAGGAATTCGCCTGCGCTTGAGAAACTTGAGATGTTCTTCGCGGACCCCATAGATTTTCCCAGCTAGACACACAACGGAAAAACCGCTCTTTACCAGCAGCAGGAAAGCATCTGCCCTGTGAGTCTCTGGAATTTGAATGTAGATCATGGAAAACCTCTTGCCTGAACATTAGAAGCGTTAGCCTAAGCTGTCAAGTAATCAAATTTGCATCTTCAACGCAGCAAATCCTCCAACTGCGTGGCCGCATCCGTCTTCTCATCGCGATACTTCACGATCACGGGTGCATAGAGTGACAGCCCCCACTCACGTCCTTTTTCAGTCTGCACCGCGCGCGCTCCCGGCACCACGACCGCGCCCGCGGGGATCTCGAGCGGCGCGTCGCCAGTACGCCGGTAGACTTGTTCGCGCACCAAATCGAAGACCGGAGTCGAACCGGTAATAATCACGCCCGCAGCCAGCACGGCGCGCTCGCGCACAATCGCACCTTCATAGACGCCGCAATTGCCGCCCACGATCACATCGTCTTCGATAATCACCGGCATCGCGCCGGCCGGCTCGAGCACACCGCCAATCTGTGCCGCAGCCGAGAGATGTACGCGCTTGCCAACCTGTGCGCACGACCCTACCAGCGCATGACTATCGATCATTGTTCCCTCGTCGACGTAGGCGCCGGCGTTGACGAACATCGGCGGCATGCAGACCACACCGGGCGCGATGTACGCGCCGTCCCGAATGCTCGAGCCGCCCGGAACAATACGCACGCGGTCATCGGTGGAAAACTTTCTGATTGGATAAGTGTGCTTGTCGAGAAATTGCAGAATCGCTCCAGGCGGCGATATCTCAACAATTGAGCCCATGCGAAAGCCCAACAGAATGCCGCGCTTGACCCAGGCATTCGTGTGCCACTGGCCGTCTGCTTTACGCTCAGCGGCGCGTATCTCACCACGATTGAGTGACGCTTTGAATTCGTTGAAGAGCGCGAAGTCCGCTTGCGAATAGTCAGCGCCTTCGCGATTGGCTAGTTGTTCGATCTGTTCACGTAATGACATGGAGTCAGAACCGTCTGCGGTAGCGGACGGTTGATCCTCAATTCATCAAGCAACGATTATCAAAGTCCAACCGCCCGCTACCGCAGGCGGTTCAGACCTCATGCGGCCTGCGCGCTCTTCAGGATGCCGAGGTCCGTTAGCACTTCGCGAATCAGCCCACGGCTCTTTTCTTGAATCGGCACCAGCGGCAGACGAAAGTTCTCTTCCAATAATCCCATCATTGCCATGGCTGCCTTTACCGGTCCGGGGCTTGATTCGATAAAGTTAATCTCCATCAACGGCAGGAGGCGGTAATGCAGCGCCCGCGCTTCCGTCCAATTGGCGTCGAGGGCCAGTTCAGTCATGCGTGACATCAGATCAGGAATTTCGTTAGACGCCACGGAAACGAT
>DATNNY010000452.1:0-4494 GCA_035601635.1 Pyrinomonadaceae bacterium | reverse complement strand
GGTTGGCCATTAAAGTGGGGCCTCGATCATTACGCGCTTTCAGCGCTCGGAAACTTGATCGAACTTGTACCTGGGCCGATGGCCCAGGCTTCTACATTTCGCGCCTTTGGCGCTGGGAAGCTGACTTTTGACACAGCCTCTAAAACGCTGGGCTACTTTCATGGTCCGCTCTGCGGACCAAGTTCATGCCTACTTTTTTGGTCAAAGCAGGTTAACGATAGCCGCAGGCTACAGAGATTACCTCCAAGACATTACTCAGCACCAACTGTGTTCGTGTCTAAGTGCCCTCGTATCACTAAAGAAGGCGCCAGAATTCCAACTGCGGCTCTAGCCCTCACCTTTCCATCTCAGATAGAATGCGCCGCGCATGGAAGATGGAAAACACGCGGCGTCCGGCCACGACGTCTCAGACGCCGACTTCGTCAAGTCGGAGGTCCCGGCCGGCAACACTGATTCGTCAGGGCCGGCGACAAGTCGCGCCGAACCGTCAAACAACGCGAGGGTCGGAGAGGGCTCTGTCGGTTATCGGATTGCGGCGATGGTCGCGATGTTTCTGCTGGCGCTCGTGGCGATCGTCATCTGGTATTACGGCCATTAGCAAACCCGCTCATGGATGGTAGCAGGCGGGACGGACGACCTCACGATGTGCCGTCATCCAGCGACTCGCTTCGGCTTACGATTTGGAAACGATTTTGCTTATCTTTGTTCGAGCCCGGAAGGATTGAATCGCAATGGCTTTGATTTCAGCCAATGAACTAAAACGAAAATTACTGATTGGGGTGGAAGGCCAGCCCTACGTGGTCCTGGAAGTTTTTTTTGCTTCGCCCACCGCGCGGGGCGCCGCCACCATGGTCCGCACCAAATTGCGGCACCTTCTGACGGGCGCAGTCATGGAAAAGAGCTTTCGCTCCAGCGAGAAATTTGAAGAGCCCGATGTCGAGTTGGTGCCTGCGTCTTTTCTTTATAGCGACGCGCATGGTTTTCATTTCATGGACGAGAAGAGTTACGAGCAGTTTACCTTTAGTGCCGACGATGTCGAGCCGGATCGTGGTTATTTGAAGGAGGGGGTTTCCTTACAGGTTTTGAAATACAACGGCGCGCCGGTGTCGCTGCAACTCCCTCAATATGTCGAGCTGGCGGTGGCGTCCACGGAACTCGGCATGCGCGGTGACACCGCTGCCGGAGGGGCCAGCAAGCAGGCGACGCTCGAGACTGGACTCGCGGTGCGCGTGCCGCTTTTTATTAAAGAAGGCGAAGTGGTCCGGGTGAATACGCAGACCGGCGAAGTCGCCGGGCGGGCGTAGTGGCATCAGCCGGGTGAGGTCAGTACCGAGAGCGGTAGCGACCGGGTCTTGGCCTCGCGATCTCGACGTGTGGAGTGTTGAGACCCGGTCGCTACCCGCTCCCGGTAGTGACCTCGTCAGCGAGCCGGCGCCGAACAGATTAGGACCCAACCAAACTCACGTGCCGCTGGCTCCCGTCGGCGAACTCGGATAGAATCCCCCGACAAAACGTAGCGAATTTGTAGCAACAGGATTTCTTCGCGAGCTCGTCCATGAAACCTGGAACCAAACTAGCCCATTATGAAATCCGCTCAAAGATCGGCGCGGGTGGAATGGGTGAAGTCTACCTCGCTGTCGATACAGAGCTGGATCGTACGGTCGCAATCAAGATTCTTCCCGCTGCTCTCGCCGCGGACGCGCAGCGCCTGCAGCGTTTCGTTCAGGAAGCAAAAGCAGCCTCGGCCTTAAATCATCCGCACATTCTCACGATTTATGAGATTGGCGTCACCGGCAATTCGCGTTTCATAGCAACCGAGTTCATCGACGGTGACACTCTGCGTCCGCATATCGGTGCGGGCCTGAAACTGGCAGAGGTGCTCGAGATCGCGATCCAGGCGTGCGCCGCGCTGGCGGCCGCGCACGCGGCGGGCATCATCCATCGCGACATCAAGCCCGAGAACATCATGGTGCGACGCGATGGTTACATCAAGCTGCTCGATTTTGGTCTGGCAAAACTTACCGAGCCAAAGGGTTCCACCACCGACACTGAAGCCCCGACCAAAGCGATGGTCAACACGGGCGCCGGCACCGTGATGGGGACAGCGAATTACATGTCGCCCGAACAGGCAAAGGGAACGCACATCGACGAGCGCAGCGATTTGTGGAGCCTGGGAGCCGTGCTCTATGAAATGGTCACCGGACACGTGCCGTTTGCCGGCGAGACTCCGACCGAAACTATTTCCCTGATTCTGCAAAAAGAGCCCGCGCCGCTGGTCCGTTATGCGCATGAAGTGCCCGACGAACTCGAGCGCATCGCCACCAAAGCACTGACAAAGAATCGGGAAGAGCGATATCAAACGGCCAAGGACATGCTGATCGACCTGCGCCATTTGAAACGCAAGTTGGAAGTCGACGCAGAGATTGATCGCACCGTTCCACCAGAGTTACGCGCTGCAGTTTCAACCGGCGGAGTTCCGGGCGGAGCTGCGACGGCCTCGGGCGCAGTAGCAGCGACGTCAGTGGCCAGTACTCCACACGCCTCGAGCGCGGAATACATCGTCAGCGAGATTCGCCGGCACAGGAAAGGCGCGCTGCTGATCGGAGCGCTGTTAATTGCGGCGCTGGCCGTCGGCGGTTTCTTCTACTTCTCGGGCAAAAAGGCGGCGCTTACTGAAAAGGACACGGTGCTGCTGGCTGACTTTGTGAACACTACTGGTGAGCCGGTCTTCGACGGCACTTTGAAGCAGGCACTCGCGGTGCAACTTGGCCAGTCACCGTTCCTGAACATTTTTCCGGATGAGCGGGTGAACGAAACTCTGCGGTTCATGGGAAAGGCGCCGAATGAACGGATCACTAAAGATGTGGCGAAGGAAATTTGCGTGCGCCAGGGCATCAAAGCGATGATCGTCGGTTCGATCGCTGGTCTCGGGAGTCATTACGTCGTCACCATCGAAGCCATCAACGCGCAGGCAGGCGACGCCATAGCGCGCGAGCAGGCCGAAGCTGAGAACAAAGAGCAAGTCCTCAAAGCGCTGGGCAAAGCCACTTCTCAGCTCAGAGAAAAGTTGGGCGAGTCCTTGAGTTCGATCAAGAAGTTCGACGCGCCGATTGAACAGGCCACGACCTCTTCGCTCGAAGCTCTCAAAGCTTTCTCGCAGGGGAACGAGCAGCGAATCGCGGGAAATCAAACTGAATCGATTCCTTTTTACAAACGCGCAGTCGAGTTGGATCCGAACTTTGCGCTCGCTTACGCCAGGCTGGCAGTGGCTTACAGCAACCAATTCCAGACTGAGCTGGCGGCCCAGTATTCGCAAAAGGCGTACGACCTCCGCGACCGAGTGAGTGAGCGCGAGCGTTTCTATATCTCGGAAAAATATACCAGCTATGTCACCGGCGACCGCGAAGAAGCCGTCAAAGTCTTGAAGGCGTGGGCGCAAAGCTATCCGAATGATTACATACCTCACAACAATCTGGCGGTGAATTACAGTTTGTTTGGTCAATATGAAGACGCACTGAAAGAGAGCCGGGAAGCCGTTCGCCTCAGCCCGAACAACACCACCGCCCAGGGCAACTATGTAGAAAACTTCATCAAGCTGAACCGTTTCGACGAAGCTCGACAAGTTCTCGAGCAAACGCTGGGGCAAAATCCCGAACGAAGCATCTATCGCTTCTATAGTTCCCAGCTGGCATTCATCCGGGGCGATCAGGACATCTTGAAAAGAGAGCTGGACTGGTGGAGCAAACGGCCAACCGAGACTGACGCTCTGGATTATCAGGCCGGTACCTCCGCATTCTATGGACAATGGCAGAAGTCTCGGGATTTTAGTCGTCGTTCTATCGAAATGATGTTGAGCCAGGACCGGAAGGAGAACGCCGGACAGGCTGAAACTTCCAATTCTTTTTTTGAGGCGGTCCTGGGCAGGTGCCAGCAATCCAAAGAAGCGGTGGCTCGGGGCGTTGCACTTTCGCGGGACCGAATTGGCTTAGGTTCCGCGGCGATGGCTCTGGCGTATTGCAACGAGCTGGGTCAAGCCCAGTCATTTGTCGATGAGTTACAGAAGCGCTTTCCGAAAGATACGGCCACGATAGCTGTGCTGATCCCACTGGTGCGCGCGACCATGGAAATGAATCGCGGTAACACCGCCGGGGCGATCGAGATACTGCGGCCCGCGACTCGCTTCGAGTTTGGGAATGTGGCCGGCATCTGGTTGACCTATGTCCGCGGTCAGATTTATCTCCGGCAGAAGGCAGGTAACGAAGCCGCCGCCGAGTTTCAAAAAATTCTCGATCACAGAGGCATAGAACCTTCGTCGCCCTTGTACCCTCTGGCCCACCTCGGACTGGCACGTGCTTCAGTCTTAAGTGGCGACACCGCAAAGGCGCGAAAGGAATATCAGGATTTTCTGGCCGTCTGGAAAGATGCTGATGCTGATCTTCCAGTCGTGCAGCAGGCCAAAGACGAATACGCGAAGCTCAAATAAGAGGCAGGGTG
>DATNNY010000451.1:0-2273 GCA_035601635.1 Pyrinomonadaceae bacterium | reverse complement strand
GGGATGATTCAATGCCGATGCTGTTTGCGCCTCACGTTCAAAACGCTGAAGCGCAAGCTGATCGTCGGCCATTTCTTCCGGCAAGAATTTGAGTGCCACGTGACGGCCCAGTTTGAGATCCTCTCCTTCGAACACCCTCCCCATACCGCCGCCGCCGATGACCTTGAGCACGCGATAGTGGGAGACTTTCTTCCCGATCAGGTTGCCGCCGAGTTCCGCCACTGGCTGAGGGCCGGCGGCATCTGTCGGTGGGAGCCCCGTCGTTGGTTCCAGCTGCTCAATGCGGACCAGCAAGCGATATCCGCGGCGCGCTAATGTCTCGATGTATCGCGGCTCGCTCGCAGAATCTCCCAGGGCTTTCCGCAGGATGCCGATGGCCACATTGATGCTGTGGTCGAAATCGACAATGGTGCTGCCGGGCCAAAGCGTTCTCCTGATTTCCTCACGGGTTACGATCCCGCCCGGGCGCTCAATCAGCATGCGCAGAACCTGGAATGGTTGTTCCCTGAGAAGGATTCTGGCGGCATGATCGCTCGTAGAACACAGTTCACCGGTCTTTAAGTCAAACTCAAAGTCTCCGAGCCGGACGCGACCTGAAACAGGCTGTTTCATAGCGGTTTAGCGATTGTGCCAGAGTGTAACACCCAGCTGCGCTGGTCATAAATGACCATATCACCTCCAATTGACCGCTAAATGACCGCCAGTGCATTTACCTCTCGGGATGCCGGTGGAAGAATGCCATGCTCCTTAGCCAATTGAAGGAGTCAGCAGGTTTAGTTTCTTTCGGAGGGTTTTCCAATGAGTTTGAGTGTTATGAGCTATCGCGACTCGCAATACATGAATCCACTGGCGGCGAGCCAGACAAGAAAGAGAATGGTCGCTATGAGCGCGGCCGACAATCGGATTCGAATCCTGTTAGTGGACGATCACCCGATGCTGCGCGAAGGCATTGCCGCGGTAGTTGGCGCCGAACCGGACATGGCCCTCGTTGCGGAAGCAAGCAATGGCCGGGAAGCGATCGAGCAATTCCGTGCTCATCGGCCCGACATAACTTTTATGGATTTACAGATGCCAGTCATGAGCGGGACAGATGCAATTCTGGCCATTCGCAAGGAGTTTCCCGATGCTCGTATTGTCGTTTTGACAACCTACAGCGGTGATGCCCAGGCAGGCCGAGCATTCCGAGCCGGCGCTGCGGGTTATCTACTGAAGAGTATGGTGCGAAAAGAGCTGATCGATACCGTTCGCTGCGTGCACAGCGGCAAGAAGAAGATTCCACCTGAGATCGCCGTTGAAATGGCGGAGCACCACACGGACGACGCGTTGACCGACCGGGAGATCGAAGTGTTGCAGCAGGTGGCCGCCGGCAATTCCAATAAGATCGTTGCGAACCACCTCTGCGTTTCCGAAGAGACGGTTAAAAGTCACATGAGGAGTATTCTGTCAAAGCTCGGCGCGAACGATCGCACCCATGCGGTAACGATTGCGTTGAAGCGGGGGATAATCGACATCCAAGCCGTTTCTTCTTTGCGCCGGGATGCGTATCTGTCGTAGCTCCCCGCGAAGACAGAACCGGATCGGGCAGGCGTCAGGACTTGGGCAAACGTTGAGTGGGAGGAATAAAAATCTCACGGCGCCCGAAAAAGCGCGCGTCAAGTGAATAAGCGCCAGGCCCGAGAAAGACAATCGCGGTAGCCATGGCGATCACATCTATGACGGCCAGCTTACAGTCCAGGAGATTCGCGCTCGGGGCGGGGAGCCACGAAAACGCGTAGCCGACAGTGCCCAACACAACGAGCAGGCTCGTGATGGGTGTTAGCATCCCGGCCAGCAGCGAGACCCCACCTACAAACGCGAGCGAAACGGCTACCAATGCGTCAAACTTCAGATTACGCCCGTCGTTGAGATAGGCTGCGCCTTGAATCAACAGGGTAAGACCCGCCACTGTTCGGAGAAGTAACAGGCCAACCCCTGGCCACCTGGCCGGAAAAGTTGAAAATAACCTTTGCAGTGCTGCTATCCTCCAGTGTGCCTTTCATCAAAACACACGCGAGACAAAGGTTAACGAATACGTTCTCCAAACTAATCCAGAGATCATGGTAACTTTAAATACTTCTTTCGGGTGATTGTTTTGCGCCGTAGCGTTGCCTTTAGAGGTGGATGATCCCTCGGCGTACACCGATGGCGACGGCGTCGGTGCGATCACTCGCGTGCAATTTCTCCATGATATGTTTGATGTGAACTTTGACGGTCTCTTCAGAGATAAAGAGTTT
>DATNNY010000450.1:0-8018 GCA_035601635.1 Pyrinomonadaceae bacterium | reverse complement strand
TTCAGTCTTAAGTGGCGACACCGCAAAGGCGCGAAAGGAATATCAGGATTTTCTGGCCGTCTGGAAAGATGCTGATGCTGATCTTCCAGTCGTGCAGCAGGCCAAAGACGAATACGCGAAGCTCAAATAAGAGGCAGGGTGTTGACTTAGTGTGTCTCTGAATTGCCTCTACAGTTAGTTCTCGTCGTGGCCGTGTCGTGTGATTTCGTGGATCGCCTATAGGTGCGTGGAGAACGATCCACTAAACCACACGAAACTCCGCGAAACGCAAATAGCAAACAGGAGGAGAAAGAATGTCATTAATAAATGCAGGCGGTAGAAATTTAGGAATGCTTTTGTTGGGTCTGTGGTTGACTCTCACTGGACTGCTGCCGCTGCTCAATTACAAAATCTCTTCTACGGTCGCAACTGGCCTGGCCGTGCTCGCGATCCTCGCGGGCATACTGATTCTGCTCCGCCGCTAAGACATCGTCCGTCATGACGGACATGGTCACGATCATGGCGCCGTCTCTTACGACAGGCACAAAACTCGGACGCTATGAAATCCGCTCACAGCTTGGCGCGGGCGGCATGGGCGAGGTTTACCTGGCGGAAGACACGAAGCTCAATCGCAAGGTTGCGATCAAGATTCTGCCTGCCAATCTTGCTTCGGATCAGGACCGCATGCGGCGCTTTGTGCAGGAAGCCAGGGCGGCTGCGGCGCTCAATCATCCCAACATCGCTCATATTTATGAGATCGGCGAAAGCGAAGGCACGCACTTCATCGCAATGGAGTTTGTTGATGGGCAAACGCTGCGTGCACTGATTCATGGGGGCCAGACCGATCTGGCGAAGCTGCTGCGATATTTACAGCATGCGGCGGAAGGTTTAGCGAAAGCCCACGCGGCCGGAATTGTGCACCGCGATCTGAAACCCGACAACCTCATGGTCACAACCGATGGCCACGCCAAGGTCCTGGATTTCGGTCTGACAAAACTAGTCGAGCCGCAGCGGACCTCCGAAACCGGAAGCTCTGAGGTGGCCACGGCGATCCTACAACAACTGTCGAAGCCCGGTATGATTCTAGGTACTGTCGGCTACATGTCTCCGGAACAGGCCCAGGGAAAGACCAAAGAGATCGATCAGCGTTCTGACATCTTCTCATTTGGCTGCATTCTCTTCGAAGCCGTGACTGGGCAGAGGGCCTTCGAGGGCAAAGACGCGATTGACTCTCTCAACAAGATCATTCGCGAACCGGTTGCCGCGATTAGCGATCTCAATCCTCTGGCTCCAGCCGATTTGCAGAGAATAGTCCGGCGATGTCTGGCGAAAGATCCCGATGAACGCTATCAAACGATCAAGGATGTGGCGATCGAGTTGAAGGAGGTGCGCCGGGAAATCGCCGGCAGTGTCGGCTTGGACACGACGGTGCCACCACCGCCGTCTCCCAGGCTCGGAGTAGCGCCTTCGGGCGGCGCCGGATCCGATGCGCGGGACTTGCCGCCTCATAGCGGTACTCCGAGTACCAGGGCATCAAGCGCTGAGTATCTGGTTTCCGGGATTAAGCAGCACAAACTCCTCGTGATCCTGCTGGTTCCGGCGTTGGTCGTATGCGCGATTGGCTTGTTCTATTATCTGCATGCGCGCAATACTGAAGTCGCGATCGAATCAATCGCCGTCTTGCCGTTTGTCAATCAGAACAATGATCAGAATGCTGAATATCTCTCTGATGGATTGACGGAAAGCGTCATCAACAACCTCACTCAGCTTCCCAATCTGAAAGTCACACCCCGCAGCTCCGCCTTTCGTTACAAAGGCAAAGAGACCGACCCACTCAAAGCTGGAAATGAACTGGGGGTACGCGCGGTTCTCACCGGACGGCTGCTGCAACGCGGCGACGACTTATTGGTGAGCGCCGAATTGATCGACGTGCGTGACAACAAGCAACTGTGGGGTGAGCATTACCAGCGCAAGGTCGCCGATCTTCTGGCGGTCCAGAACGAGATCGCAAAAGCTATTTCGGCGAACCTGCGCCCAACACTTTCGGGCGCAGTGGAAAGCAAGTTAAAGAAGCGGTACACCCAGAACCCCCAGGCTTACCAACTTTATCTCAAGGGCCGATACTTTTGGCTGAAATTTACGCCTGCAGATCACAGGAAGGCTGTCGAATATTTCAATCAAGCCATCGCTATTGATCCAACCTTCGCCCTGGCCTATGCGGGCCTGGGAGACGCCTACGGCGCGTCCGCCACCAATGGTTGGATTTCGCCGCGCGAAGGTTATCCCAAAGCAAAACTCGCGGTGAAGCGTGCCCTGGAATTTGACGACACGCTCGCGGAAGCACACACCACGGCCGGCGCGATCACGATGTTTTATGATTTGGATTGGCCCGCGGCCGAACGTGAATACCGGCGAGCCATCGAACTCAACCCGAATTACGAAATTACTTATGAGGTCTACTCGTACCTCCTTTCGGCGACCGGCAGATTGGATGAAGGTATCGCCACGGCCCAACGCGGCTTACAGGTTGATCCGCTCTCAGTAGTGCTCAGCAATGATGTTGGCGGTGCGTTTTACCTTGCCCGCAGGTACGATGAGGCTATAAAGCAGTATCAGAAATCAATCGAACTGGATCCGAATGATTCCGGAGGGCATCTTAATCTTGGAGAAGTCTACGACCTGAAAGGGATGCACGAAGAAGCAATCAGAGAATTCCAGAAAGCGATCGGCATCGCCGGAAGAACGTCGGGCGCCTTGGGTTTATTGGGGCATGCTTATGCAGCTGCGGACAAGCACTCCGACGCCTTGAAGATCCTGGATGAGCTAAAGGAAAGATCGAAAAAGGATTATGTCTCTTCCTGGGATCTGGCGGTCCTTTACACCGGCCTGGGCGACAAGGAGCGAGCGTTTGCCGAACTAAACCAGGCGTACGACGATCGCGCCGGTTGGATTATTAATCTCAAGGTCGAGCCAATCCTCGATCCGCTGCGTTCCGATCCTCGTTTCACCGAAATGGTCAGCCGGCTGAGATTTTCCCAGTGAAAGCTGACTTCACACTAAAGGCGTGAAGTCAGGGGAACGTGTGACCTTGGCATCAGGAAAAAAAGCGCCGATGAACTGTTCGAGGCAATCGCTGCGGCGATACAGAATTGGGAGCGGCAGCGACCGCGCGTGGTCGGGGCAGTAGCCCGACCGTGAGGGAGGGCGTGGCCGTCACTCTGGGCAGGATCAAATGAAGAGGAGTTGCGACCGTGGAAGCATTCTCGAAACTCTCTAAGCTCAAAGGTACGGCGATCTTAGCAGCGAGATACATTTAGCGCGTGGTGACTCAGAACTCTTTGGCGAGCGCGAATGATCATCACCGAGCATTTTGAAGCACGTCGTTTATTTAAACTTCCGGAAAGCGCCCCGGTCGGCAACAATCCAATCTGACTGTTGTACGTAGTCCGACGTCAGCCGGTTACTCTGGTCTAACTGCGCCGCCCTCCCTTACGGTCGGGCTACTGCCCCGATAAGCCACCTGCCGACTGACTGGTGCAGACGCACTCTGTTCTTAGCAGCGGTGCATCGCACCCTTGACTACACTTCCGTTTTGGCATAGAAGCACCTCACACGTTTTATTAAAGTCTGAGTCCAAAGGAGTCCTCGAGTCATGAAGAAGATTCTTGCCCTCGTTTCGTTTTTGCTAATTGCTGCCGCGTGCACCAATCAGCCGTCAAATTCAAACATGGGATCGAATGCCAACATGGCGACGCCGAAATCCGCGCCGCCCTCCGATGCCGACATCATCTCCAAAGAGAAGGCGGTCTGGGACACGATCAAGATGAAAGACTTTGGTGGGTTTGGAAACCTGCTAGCCAGCGACTATCTCGAGGTCACTGACGAGAAAGTCTTTGACAAGGCCGGCATAGTCGCCGACGTAAAGGACTTCAACCTTAGGGACGCCACGTTTTCTGATTGGAAGATGTTGCCTATCGATAACGATGCCGTGATTCTTACTTACCAGACGACTCTCAAAGCCACGTACAAAGGCGCCGAGGTCCCGCCGGGTCCTTATCGATCGGCGGCTGTCTGGGTAAATCGCGACGGAAAATGGTTGTCGTTCTATTACCAGCAGACTCCGGTGAAGACCATGCCGCCGATGCCGTCACCGTCGTCTGCGACGAGCCCGAGCAAAACACAAGGGGCCGCGAGTCCGCCAGCCAAGCCGGCCGAAACCGGAACCGATCCAATCGCTGACGAGAAACTGGTCTGGGATGCCATCAAGAGCCATAACAGCGACGCGTTCGCGGCTTTCCTGGCGCCTGACTCTGTAGAGCTCGAAGCCGACGGTTTCTATGACAAAGCTGGATCAGTACAGGGCATAGGCATGCTTGATTTCTCCAAATTTGAATTGTCCGAATGGAAGAGCGCCAAAATTGATTCCGGAGCGGCGTTAGTGACTTACCTGGTAACGCCGCCTGCCGGTCCGAACATGGGTCCCGAGCGACACACGTCGATCTGGGCGCTGCGCAATGGCAAATGGCTGGCGCTCCTGCACGTTGGAACTCCCGTGGCAAAGCCGGCGCCGAAATCAGAGGCGATGCCTAGTATGAAGATGTAGCGCTATGAGTATCGCGGCGGGACGGACGTCCGCGTTACGAGACGATGTTTTATAGCGACGTGGTTGTTTGAGCCCAGGCTCCGAAGGAGTGATCTAAGTTTGTCACACCTTCGGAGCTAATCACTTTTGTGACCCTCTGGTAAACCTTTTCGGCCGTCTGCTCGTAATCACAATCAGTCAGAATTCTTAGAAAATAATAGGTAAAAATCGCTTATGGCAATGTCAACAACCCGCAAAGTCGTGCTTACTATTGGAGGCATTCTGCTCGGACTCGTCCTTATCTGCGTCGTCGGGATTGCGATTCTCGTCTCGGCGTTGCGCGGGAGTCGACCATCGATTCGGGACAACAGCGTGCTGGCGCTCAAAATCTCAGGCGCCCTTCCCGATTACGTTCCCGACGATCCGTTTCGTCGCCTGTTCGGCGCTCAGCCGCAATCACTCAGCAGCCTGCTGACGCAATTCCGCAAGGCAAAAAGCGACCAGCGCATCTCGGCTGTCTTGCTGGACATCGACATGTCAGAAGCGGGCTGGGCCAAGTCGGAAGAGATTCGCGAGGCCATTGCCGACTTTCGCACATCGGGCAAACCCGTCTATGCGTATATGGAGACGGGCCTCAACAAGGACTATTACATTGCCACCGCGTGCGACAAGATTTTTGTGCCGCCCCCAGGTGAACTATTCACGATTGGTCTGGCAGCCGACGTGATGTTCTTCCGCGGCTCGCTCGACAAGCTGGGCATCTATCCGGACATTTACCAGATCGGGAAATACAAGAGCGCGGCGGACATGTTCACCAAAAAAGAGATGACACCCGCCCATCGCGAGTTCATTAACTCTCTGCTCGACGATTTGTATGGCCGTTACATCGAAGGCATTGCGAAAGCACGTTCGAAAACGCCGGAGGTTATGAAGGCGTTAATCGATGACGCACCATACACGGCGGCGCAGGCGCAGGAAGCCGGACTTATCGACGGCACTTTGTATCGCGACGAGGTCGAGAAAGAGTTAAAGAAGCGGCTGGGTTACAAAGACACGGACGACCTGCCCGTTGCCAAAGCGGGCGACTACCGAAAGGTTACCCAGGAGTCCCTGGGTTTGAATAAGGGGGAGCGAGTCGCGGTGGTTTACGCCGCGGGCGACATCGTTTCCGGCCGATCGAGTTTTGGCGGCTCAGGTGAAGAGACGATCGGATCGGAGTCGCTGGTCAAGATTATCAATGGTGCTCGCGATGACAAGAGTATTAAGGCGATCGTCCTGCGGATAGACAGCCCGGGCGGATCCGGGCTGGCCTCGGATATTATCTGGCGCGCGATCGAATCAGCCAAAGAGAAGAAGCCAGTCGTAGTTTCGATGAGCGACGTGGCCGCGTCGGGCGGTTACTACATCGCTTGTAACGCAAACAAGATCGTGGCTGAGCCTTCGACGATTACCGGATCGATAGGGGTGTTGGGGGGTAAACCGGTCGTCAAAGGATTCTATGACTGGATTGGCGTGACTAACGAATATGTGTTGCGCGGCCAGAACGCCGGTATGTTCCGCGAGACTGAGAAGTTCAACGATACCGAACGCAAGAAGTGGGAAGGCTTTCTCGGCTCAACGTATGACGACTTTATTTCAAAGGTCGGAAAGGGTCGCGGGAAAGACAAAACTTACATCGATTCGATCGGCCAGGGCCGCGTGTGGACCGGCAGTCAGGGAAAGGAAAGAGGACTGGTCGATGAATACGGCGGGCTTGATAAGGCCATCGAGATCGCCAAGCAACTCGCCAAGATACCCGCTGAGCAAAGCATCCAGCGCGTGATCCTGCCCAAGCCGCCCAGCCTTTTTGAAGAACTAATGAATGGCGGCGACGAAGAGAGCGAGGTAATCAGTACCCAGGCGAAGCAACAAGCCGCGATTCTGGAAGCGATGCCGGTCGATGTCCGGCGCGCGGTGCGGTATGCGCAGTTGCTCGATCGCTCCCGGAGCGGCGAGGCGATCTATATGCTGCCGTTCGATCTGCGAATTAGATAAAATAAGTGGCACAGGCTTCAGCCTGTGATTGGAACGTTGAGAATCACAGACTGAAGTCTGTGCCACAACCCGAAACGTATTGCGAATCCTACTGGTAGAAGACGAGCCGCGCATGGCGCAAGTGGTCGCGAAGGGTTTGCGCGAGCACTCCTACGCAGTCGATATTGCCGCCGACGGCAACGCGGCGCTCTATCAAACCTCAATTAACGATTACGATCTGATCCTGCTGGATGTGCTCTTGCCCGGTGCGGACGGATTTGAGGTCTGTCGCGAGTTGCGGGCCCGCGGCGATTCGACACCCGTCCTGATGTTGACGGCGCGGGCCACAATTGACGATCGAATCACCGGACTTGATGCGGGAGCCGACGACTATCTGACCAAGCCGTTCGCCTTCCGCGAGCTGGTCGCGCGCGTCAGGGCTTTACTCCGGCGTGAGCCGCAACTTCATCACGATCTGGTGCAGCTCGACGATCTGCTGCTTGACGGCGCCAGTCATCGAGTCTCTCGCGCTGGGCGTGAAATCGAACTTACGGCGAAAGAATATGCGTTGCTCGAGTACCTGGTGCGGCGCGCGGGGCAATTGGTTTCCCGGGCCCAGATTGCGGCGCACGTCTGGGACGAATCATTCGATCCCTTTTCAAACACCATCGAGGTTTACGTCAACCGGCTGCGCAAGAAGATCGACGAGCAGCATCCCGTCAAACTAATCCACACGCGCCGCGGCGAAGGCTATATCCTCGAGCCGCGTTAATGAATCAGCAGCCGTAATAATGTCAGTACCGGGAGCGGTAGCGACCGGGTGTTGGCTTATCAGACTCGACCTTCCCCGAAATCGGAACCCGGTCGCTACTGCTCCCGGTACTGACCGCATCACCGCCATGGCCGCAGACTAAGGCTCGACCAGATTTCTCTTTGTGATTGATTGCCGATACTATTGCGCAGATTCTGGAGGGCGGAGCCAGCAATGTCGCGCAGCAAGCAAACTAATTTCGCGCCGGACAAAGGCGCTCCAGTCATCCCACATTCTGATCCAGCGGGCGGGACGGGCTCCCTCGAAGCGGCAATGCTGCTGGAGAGAAATCCAATCAGACGTTTTTTGAAGGTGCTTGGGCCGGGACTTGTTACCGGAGCGTCTGACGACGATCCTTCGGGTATTGGCACGTATGCCGTGGCTGGAGCTGCTCTGGGTTTCACTACTCTCTGGACCGCTCTATTCACCTGGCCATTGATGGCTTCGGTACAACTCACTTGCGCGAGAATTGGAATGGTCAGCGGCGCCGGCCTCGCTTCGGTCCTGCGACGCCACTATGCGAGAAACCTTCTCTATCTCACTGTTTTTGGATTGGTCATAGCCAATACCATTAACGCTGGGGCTGACATTGGGGCCATCGCCGCGGCGATCAATCTGATGGTGCCAATTCCG
>DATNNY010000449.1:0-4532 GCA_035601635.1 Pyrinomonadaceae bacterium | reverse complement strand
CGGGCAATCTGGTTTACCGCGCGGCGAAGGCTTTGCAAGATCACTTAGCGCCAAAGAACCGTGTGGCGAAGGCTTTGGCAGATCGTTTGGCGCCAAAGAAAGGTGCTCGCATTCATCTCGAAAAACGAATCCCGGCTCAGGCAGGCTTGGGTGGCGGCTCGTCAGACTCGGCGGTTACCTTAATCGGGTTAGCGCATCTTTGGGAAATCGAGCTCACGGCAAGAGAATTTCTAGAGTTAGCTGCCGAGCTTGGGGCCGATACTCCATTTTTTCTTTACGGCGGTAGGGCCCATGGGCGGGGAATTGGGACTGACTTAACGCCGTTTGAAGATACGCCGGAGAGATTTCTGTTGGTCCTGAAACCAAACAAAGGAATCTGCACCATGCGAGCGTACGCGAGGCTTATCAGGCGTTATGCTTCCTTGACAACCTCTGAAGCCAAAACTATTCTTTCTAGTTCGGAACGGAGCGAAATTCCTGACAGTTTCAACTCTAACGCCCTGCAAAACGATTTCGAGCCGGTGGTATTTGAAATTGAGCCGGAGATCGAGCGAGCGAAAGTCGCTCTCATGAAGGCAGGTGCGCAGGTTGCCTTGCTGGCGGGAAGCGGCTCGGCAGTATTCGGGATTTTTGACAACGAGGATGCGAAGCGCGCCATTTCGGCTATTGAACTTGAACCAGGTTGGCGCGTCTTTCCTTGTTGGACGGTTGGGCGCAGCCACTATCGCAGCGCGATGCGTCCGGCGGGCGAAATCTTTGCACTTTTGGTTGGCCGATGACGTGGGCCGATGATGTTGGGGCGTCGCCAAGTGGTAAGGCACCGGTCTTTGGATCCGGCATTCGTAGGTTCGAATCCTTCCGCCCCAGCCAATTTCCAGGTGGCACAGACTTCAGTCTGTGATTTGGGCTTGCTTGAAGTAAGACACGCAGACTGAAGTCCGTACTTACTGACTAATGGGAACGACCGGCGGCATCAAAATCTTTTCGGGCACTGCGCATCGCGCCCTCGTCGAAGAGATTTGTCACGAACTTTGTTGCGATCTGGGAAAGGCGACGGCGGCGCGTTTTTCCGACGGCGAATTCAATTTTCAGGTCGAAGAGAACGTTCGCGGCGCCGACGTCTTCATCGTTCAGCCGACCTGCCCGCCGACTGACGCGTACTTGATGGAGTTGCTGGTAATGCTCGACGCGTTCCGTCGTTCATCCGCCGAGCGTCTTACCGCGGTCTTGCCGTATTACGGTTATGGCCGGTCTGATAAGAAGGATCGTCCGCGGGTGCCGATTGCGGCCAAGATGGTCGCGAATCTGCTGACGACCGCGGGAGCCGACCGGATTCTGACAATCGATCTGCACGCGGCGCAGATCCAGGGGTTCTTTGATATTCCGGTAGATCACTTGTACGCGGCGCCGGTGATGATTCGTTATTACCAGGAGCGGCCGCTGCCGAATCTGACGGTGGTGGCGCCGGACACCGGCGGAGCTGAACGGGCCCGCGCCTACGCCAAGCGGTTGGATGCAGAACTAGCGCTGTGTGACAAGCGTCGCGATAAACCCAACGTGGCCGAAGTGATGAATGTGGTCGGCGATGTCGAAGGGCGAAACTGTTTGATCGTTGACGATATGTGCGATACGGGCGGATCTTTGACCAAGGTTTCCTTGGCTTTAAAGCAGGCCGGGGCGGCTCGTGTTGACGCATGCTTCACACATCCGGTACTGTCAGGACGTGCCGCACAGCATCTGGGGAACTCGGGAATTGAACAGATCGTTGTGACGAACACTATTCCGCTGAATGCAAAAGCAGCGGAGCTGAAGAACATCAGAGTTTTGAGTATTGCGCCTCTTTTGGCGAAAGCGATCAAGTCGATCCACGAAGAGACCAGCGTCTCTTCGCTCTTTGTATGAAATCTGAGCCCATGGTTCAGACAAACGAAGGGCAAACACTGAAAGCTAAGTAGCCGTCGCCCTCAGCTTTCAGCAACAACAATTTGAGTTGGATCGAGTTTAGAAGCGGGCTACTGCCCGCTTAGTCGGGCGGTAGCCCGACTCTAAACGGATGCGTGGTTTTTCACTTTTCAGGGAGAGCAATTATGGCGGAGAACAAAGACATTGTGGTGCGCGCGGTCAGGCGCGACGGGCGGGGAAAGAATGACGCGCGCCGGGCGCGCCGTAACGGCCAGGTGCCGGTGACGATGTATGGCGGCGGCGGCGATGCCGTGTCCGCGCTGGCAGAGTTACGCGATCTGGCGGCGATCCTGCGATCTGATACCGGCCGAAACACGATCTTCACGCTCGATGTTGAGGGTGTCGAAGCCACCGAAGTGATGTTTGCGGATCGGCAGATTCATCCGGTGCGCAGCCGCTTGATTCATGCAGATTTCAAACGTCTGGTGAAAGGCGAGAAGATCGAAGCCACCGTGCCCCTGCGCCTGGTCGGTGATCCAATCGGCGTTCGCGAACAGGCGGGAATGCTCGAGCAGATCGTGCGCGAAGTCGAAATTCGCTGCGAACCGCGCGAAATTCCCGAAGCGCTGGAAGTCGACGTCACTAATCTTGGCGTCCACGAAGTCCTGCACGTCTCAGACATTCCGCTGCCCGCGGGGATCGAAATCCTGGAAGCACCCGATACCGTGATTGCGACCGTCGGCGTAGTCAAGGAAGAGCCGGTAGCGGTAGCAGCGCCAGTCGAAGGTGAAGGCGCGACTGAACCGGAAGTAATCGGCAAGGGCAAGAAGGAAGACGAAGAAGGTTCGGAAGAAGAGAAGAAGTAAGGGCATTGCCGATTGGTTGGTAAATCAACAGTCTTGGGCAATCAGGTTTCAACAAGCCGAAGGTTGGCGGTTTTCAATCGGCAATCTTCAATTGGAAATCGGCAATGCAATGTACCTGATCGTCGGACTCGGCAATCCGGGCAGTGAGTATGAATGGACACGGCATAACGTTGGTTTTCTGCTCGTTGATAAATTGGCCGCAGATGGAGGCCTGACCGTGAAGCGGCGTGAATGTCGTTCACTGTCGGGCAGCGGGGTAATTGAAGGCCAGCGGGCAAAGCTGATAAAGCCGCAGACCTTCATGAATTTGAGTGGTGAAACTGTTGCCTGTCTGATGGCGAAAGACGAAGTGGTTGAAGCGGGTAAATCGCTGTTCGTCATCAGCGACGACCTGGCCCTGCCCTTTGGCACGATTCGTTTGCGCGCGCGCGGCAGCGCCGGCGGGCACAACGGTTTGAAGTCGATCATCGGCGCGTTGGGGACCGACGAGTTCACGCGACTGCGGATCGGAATTCAACCTGAGCATCCGGTAAGTGATGCGAAGAGGTTTGTTTTGAATGAATTTGCGTCGTCGGAACGACGCGCGTTGAAAGAGATTCTGGAGCGGAGCGCCGACGCGGTGCGCTCGGTTTTACGAGATGGCATTGCCAAGGCGATGTCGCTGTATAACTAGGAGGTTGAAGTTGGCGGAAAAAAGAACTTATGAAGTGGTTTTTATCATCGACCCGACGGCGGGCGACGATGAAGTGATGCGGCTCAGCGAAGCGGTGCAGAAAATCATCACCACCCAGGGCGGCGTCATTACCAAAACCGAAGTCATGGGACGGCGACAGCTGGCCTATGAAATCAATCACAAGAAAGACGGCACCTACGTGCTGCTGGAAGTGGAAGGGTCCGGCGCTGAGATTGCCGAGCTCGAACGCCGCATGCGCGTCAACGATCAAATCCTCAGGTACATGACCATTCGCGTAGACGAGGATCGGCGCCGGGCTGACAAATTGAAAGACCGGCGCGCGCGCAAAGCGGCCCGACGGACTGGCGCGAAGAACAAGGCCAGCGGTGCAGCTGCAGGATCAACTGCGGCAATCGCCGAGTCCGATGATGCGGAAGCCTAAGTTGGTTCGCTCAGAAGCAAGGTGTCGTTGACGGCGGAAAGCTAGCGGCTTTGAAAAAAGTTTCGAGGTTCGCAGCGTCGATGAAAGGGAAAGAATATGTCATCAAACTACGAAGAGCGCGAGAACTCATACGGTTTTGAGCGCGAATATGAGAGGGCCATGCCCGGTCGCGGTGGTCGCCGGATGCAGCGGCGGAAGATTTGCCGCTTCTGCATGGATAAGGTTGACCTGATCGACTTTAAAGATGTGAAGCTCTTGCAGTCTTATATTCCTGAGCGCGGCAAGATCTTGCCGCGACGCATTTCCGGAGCCTGCGCCGCGCATCAGCGGATGCTCGCTGAAGCAATTAAGCGCGCGCGCAACATCGCTCTGTTGCCTTATGCAGCCGACTGAATTTAGTGGCACAGACTTCAGTCTGTGATTCGAGTCAGAAGAAAACACAGACTGAAGTCTGTGCCCCTGCTGATGTAAACGGGAGTCGATCGAAATGTCACACAAACAGGTTCTGTTACGCGAAGATATCGATAATCTGGGCGCCCGCGGCGAGATCGTGCGCGTCAAGGCGGGTTACGCCCGAAACTATCTGCTGCCGAGAAATCTGGCGGTTGAGGCCACCGTCAACAATGTCCGCCAGATTGAAGGCGAGCGC
>DATNNY010000448.1:0-12159 GCA_035601635.1 Pyrinomonadaceae bacterium | reverse complement strand
CGCCGCGCGACTTCGCGGGGCCAGAGCAGCTAACACAGTTACTCACTGAGAGGGAGCAATCCATGACGGCAAAATCCAGCAACAAGTCCGACTCGAAGAGTAAGTCTAAAGGCTCGGAGGATAATGACTATCCCAACATTGCCGAAGAACCAATTCGAGTCGTCGGTGATAAACCGCGGGACAAGTTCAAGGCAGGGAGGCCTCAGCCCAAATCTCAAAAGCGATCGGGAAAGAAGTAGCGTTCCTGTTGATTGGGTGTTAACTCGCGGCTATATCGCCCGATAGCAAAGCACCGAGACAATTCTTGCCTGGCCTGCGGCCACGGGCAGCAGGGCGTGAGGTACTATTCCGCCATAGAGTATTATGGTCTGTCCCACCTGCACACGCACTTTAACTGCTCCCCGTTTAGGTGTGGCTCGAATTTGCCAAAGAGGCTCACCAAGACGAGCGGGGTAGAGGCACAGACTTCCGCTGTCGTCGTTATCCTTCGCGCGATCGTGCAGACAGGTGATGACTGCAACATCGCAAGTTACAATATCGCGATGAATGTCGAGGTAGTCGCCCGGATCCATGTAGTAAGAATACGTCCCGATCTCGCCAGTGAAGGTTAGCGCACGATTGGTAAGTCCGCGCAAAAAATCGAGCACCTCAGGTGAAGTATTAAATGCCTGTTGTAACGGCCCACCCTGCGCATTAATGAATCGACGCCGGGGCTTGCCTCCCCGCTGCTCTTCGCCATCAGAAACTGTAACCTCGGATCTCGTGGCGTGAGGCAAGAGCGCGACTGCCTCCGACAACATTTCGCGCCGCATGCGTTCGTCAACCAGACCCTCGAAGACATCGAATCCGCCTCGTTCCATCAGGTGGGATCGACGAATTACCGCGGGAATGGATTCCGCGCGATAGCCGGACGCGAGGTTCGATCTGACTTTCGACTTCAGAACGTTAACTTGCATCACAGTTTAAGTCGGTCAAGACAAGCAAGCGTTTAAGTAGTGGGGTTGGTCGTCACCGGGGCTAGTGCCCCGCATCACGAACCGACTGGTAACCTAAATTACCCCAGTACCAAACGTCACTCGTCAATAACTAGTCGGCCCGAAGTCAGGCGGCGGCGAAAACGTCACCGCGGCGACCGACTGCCGAAGGTCATTAGACAGCGATTCCACGGGCAGTTCATATGTTTGATCGGCACCCTTGCCGTCAGCGACTTTAATGCCACCGCGATCGTCTGCGACGAGTTCGACCTTGAACACTTTCTCGAAGAGGCTGGCTGGACCAGTGATCGAGAAGCTCATCCCTACCGGATTGCTTACCTCGAACCCGGCCGCCGCAAAACCCTTCCGGGCCGCCTCTACAGTTTCCGGAGCGGGCAGGTAGTCTGCGATATTCTCAGAGGTGATCGCGGTCTGCGGGTTGAACGCTTTTCCGCTTGCCGGACGTAGTGCAACCTGAGCTGACTGGATTGTTTTTTGTGGCGCCATAATGGAAACGATTATATCGCCCTTTTCATTGTCCCTGCGACGAGAGTCAACATGGGATGATCTTGAATCTCCGCGAGGCCGCAGAGGCTGCGCAGAGAGCTGGAATCAGGATCCATCACGGTCTCTCCTGCTTCAATAATCCTGGCCTACGCCTGGAGCACTTTGAGTTCCGCGCGCAAATAACTGCTGGCGGATCGTAGCGGGCCAGGGCCGAATGTGATTGGTTCGTCGCGCCTGGCTTCCACTTCAATTGGCTGAGTGCGAATGGCCAGGCTCAGATAGTTAACGCCATCGGTCACCATCAGACGGTTTTGGACCAGCGACTCAAGAAAATCTAAAACCTGTGAATCCGAAAACTCGACGAGCGGGAAAGATGCGTGCAGATGTCGAACAATGCTCGGGCCGGCCCGGAGTTCGTCGCAGAATTCATAAGCCGCCTGCTCCAATCCGGTCAGCAGTAATTCGCGAATGGTGGCGTCAGAACGAGTGTCCAGAAGTACCAAAGATCCATCGGCGCGCACGATCGAACGAAGGGTGCCCAGCTCAGGGTTGCTCTTCCATTCGTAAACGTACTCAACCACCTTTGCGGCATAACCGGTAGGGTCGCCTTCCGGCTCATAGTCAAAATCAAAATAATAGGCAATCCGCTCCAGGCTGTCCTTGGCAAAGGGATAAAGATATCGATAAGTGCTCAGCGGTCGCACATTGACGAGGCCGAACTCAGCCGAGGAATTGTGGTACGGGCTGAAGCGGTCCAGTCGAATTGGGCCCGCCGCGCAAGGCGGCCGCAGGAAACGAATCGCCGGCAAGTACTCCAGCACCCGACGGTAATCTTCAGGTGTTTCTCCAGGAAAGCCGTAGAGAATATTCCACTCGACGAGGATGTTGAATTCCTGTGCCCACTTCAACAGTTGGATGTTTCTTAGAGCCGTGGTGCCCTTGCGCATCAGCTTGAGCACATGATCGCTCAAGCTTTCGATGCCCGGTTGAATCCGGTTCACTCCTGCCTCACTCAGGGTCTTGACCTGCGCGCGCGAAAGATTCGACTTGACCTCGTAAAAGATTTGCAGCGGACGGCGCGCATGAGCGAGCGCCGGTAGCATATCGCTGAAGTATTTCATGTCGAGAATGTTATCGACTGCTTCCACATTTGGGAGCTGCCAGCGATCGACCAACTGCTCGAGTTCGTCGAGCGCGCGGCGTGGACTCTTGCTGCGAAAGGCCATGGTTCCACCGTTAAGTCCGCAGAAAGTGCAGTGCGACTTGGCTCCCCACCAACAGCCACGCGAGGTTTCGAAAAGCAGGGTAGGAGCAACCGGAGCAGATACCGTGCACTGGGCCAGGTCGTGAAAGTAATTGCTGAAATCCGGCACCGGCAAAGCGTCCATCTCACGGATCAGGTCGGCGCTGCCGGTTGACACGGATTCCCGCTTACGGTCGCGATAGACGATGCCTGGGATCGGCGCGCGGCTCCCGTTCATCGGAGTCCGCGCGAAAATACGCCGGACCAAAGCGGGAAAACTTTCTTCGGCCTCACCCGAGCAGACATAGTCAACGAAGGAAAATTGACGGTGGAGTTCCTGTCCCATTCCCGCCTCCCAGTTCGCCCCACCGAATACGATTGAGATTTTGGGATACGCCTGCTTGATCCGCTTAGCCAGCGCCAGCGAAGCGATGTTCTGCTCAAAGGTTGAGGTGAAACCCACGATTGCATAGTCGCGCCACGAGACCGCGGCCAGACAGTGATCGAGGAAGTGTGGAACCATTGAACGGATATACAGGATGCGACGAATGTCTTCGTCCGAAAGCTGCCACACTTCGCGCAAGATCTTCTGAATGTATTCCTGCTCAACTTCAGGCTGATCTCCGTAGAGTGCCTGAGTGAACGACCAGTCACCGGCGAACGCCGTGTAGGGGAGCTCGTAACACATCCACTGGTAATTTCCCTGGCCAATGAACTCGGCAAACGCAAACGTTAGATAGCGCACGTCGCACTCAACCCCCAGTTCATTCAGGCGCGCTTTGAGCAAGCTGAGGCCGAGCGATGGACGCTCCAGAGCGCCCATGGGCATGCTAAGGAGTAAAACTTTTTTCATAAAACCTGCTCCAGTCCGGCGGTTGGGAGAGGCGACGCCGCAACGGTCTGCTGTTACGGCGTCGCTGATCGAGAGACCACGGATTACTAGATATCCAGCTCTGAGTTAATAATCATTCCACTCAGCGCCTCGACATCTGCCTCCGAGAGGGTCGCCTGCGAAGAGCCGGAGCTTGCTTCGCTCGTGCCCTCCATTCCTGACATGCCGCCTCCAGCGGAAGGTTGAACAGGCCCTGGATTTACAATCGGAGCGATCGGTTTGATCGGTTGAATGGGCGTTATCGGCCCAGGCTGAATCGGTTTTATCGGAGTGATCGGCTTAATCGGACCAGTGATCGGCTTGACCGGCTCCACGGGCGTCACCGGCTTGATGGGGCCGGTGATTGGCTGCACCGGTGTGATCGGCCCGGTGATGGGCTGCACCGAGATCGGCTTGATCGGCCCGGTGATCGGCTGAACCGGCGTGATGGGACCCGTGATCGGCTGCACCGTGATCGGCTTCACGGGCTGGACCACTCCAATCGGCTGGACTACTCCAATCGGGATGATCGGGCCGAGACATTGCACCTTCGCCAGCATCACTGCCTTGTGAGCGTCAACGAGGCCCGTGCCCGTGGCAAGGTCGGGTCCGACCGTAGCAACGTTTCCGCCAGCGGGCCCCCCCTGCACAGTGTTGCAGTGCCCCGTAGTCACGTCCCGCGCCGTGCTCTTCATGATGTTCCTGACTTGCGCAGGTGTCAGTGAAGGACAGGCCTGCTTGATCAGGGCCGCAACTCCGGCCAGCTGTGGAGCTGCCGCTGATGTGCCACTGAACGCTGCCCAACCATCGCTGGTCGTAGTTTCGTCACCATTTGGATGGGTAAGACCGGCGTTGCCGACGTCAATCTGATCGCCCGGTTCGAGCGGAAACATGATGTAGATCGCTTTTGGCATCATGCCGACCAGTCCACAAAGATCCGGAACGTTTCGGCCCGGATAAATCTGGCTGGCAAAGCCGCTGGCATAGTTGGAGGCCTGCAGCGACTCATCGGGATTCATAAAGACACCGCCCGCCGAGATCACATCAGGATGCTGACCTGGAAAACCGGCGTGACCATTGCCGGCCGAAAAGACGACGACGATTCCGGCCGCGACCGCCGCCGCGATCGCCGCGGCCAGAACTTGATCGGCGGCACTCAGAGGTCCATTGGTGCTGCTGCCCCAGCTGCACGTAATAATATTCGGGGCCAGGCCCACTGCCGCGTTGAAGCCGCCGGTAGAATTCACAAAGCTCATCTTCACCGGCGCGAAATCAATGTCAGGGGCGTTTGCAAAGATGTTGGCCGATTCGCCGGTGCCGTGACCCACTTCATCCTTGAGAGGTAGCGTCGCAGCAGGGCCCAGCACAACCGGCGCGGCTTTATACCCGCGACCGACAAAGTAAGGGTGCTTGAACCATCCGCTATCGCACATTGCCACCTTAACTCCCTTGCCTGTGATCCCCGCGCGATGTGCCTTATCGGCATTGCAGCCCAGCGATACATCCCCGGGAAGTCGCAGATGCCAGTAAGACTTTAACGGCGCGAACATTGATGGTCCGGCCATGTAGTAGCGAGGCTCTTCCAGCGCAACGCCTTCAATAGTGTCTTCGAATTTCGTTCCCTGGGTTTGGATCAGGCCGGACGTGTTCGTGTCCGGCGAGTCGAGAAACTGCCCCACATCCTTTTTCGCGCCCTCTTTCATCACCGGTCGATCCTGGACAACGATGTCGGTGCCAAAGGCGCGCCGGTACTGCGCGGCCGTGCCGGCGATGTTAATAGTCAGGGGCGAAATCTGCAGAATTTCGAAGCCGGCTTCCTGCAAGCGCGATACGGCGGCGTTAACGACTTCGCCATCCGAAAAGAAGTTGGTTACGGTCCCAGCATGAATCTGGTGCTGGCCTTCGAACATGGACACTCCGCCGATGGAATGCGGCGAGACGTTCGCATATATCCTGGGCGGGAGTGCTGATTGGCTTGCTTTGCCCCTGGCTCCGGCCTTGGCGGACTTCGAGGCAGCTTTTTTAGATTTGGATTTTTTTGTGCTCATAGGAGTTCTCCAATGGTGTTTGAGAGTTTTGAGTACCTGCGAGGTTGATCTCTGAAAGCGCTAGGACAGTTCTGCTAGATCCCTTGGGGCTCTTAGCGCACTAATTCTGATTTCCGCCTGATCCGCAACCCGTCAGCAAAACTCTCATCTGACTGGGAGGGCCATGGATCACTTTCAAGTTAAGGTGTGGCGGCAGAAGCTCGTATACCCTCCTGCAACTTCGTTGTCAACTATTTCTGAGAAGACAAGCGCCGAAGATGGACGCCACTGAACCCGGAGTTCGAATACTTTTTTCGATTGCCTTGAAAGCGGAGCCGAAGAGTTTCAGATTCACCATGTGAACTGGTTTCCGATTCCGATCAGCGCCATCAATCGTTCTGTTCTCGCGAAAGCGCGCGCCTACGGTGGCAAAAGGCGCTAAATCATTCCCTGACAAATGATGTCTGGACTAGGAGAGTCTGGTTGACAGAGGTACTACGATCCTACGAGTGTACGGCCAAAGAGCCGGCCAGGAGTCTTCGCGTAAATCTTACTTGCTCCCAATGCGGATCTCGGCAAAGTGTACTTTCCTGTTCGTTCTGCTGGCAGCTTTCGTGTGTCTTACGCCAAGCCTCTCGACGGCGCAGGATCTCGACAACGTCACGATCAGCGGCAGCGTCACCGATCAGAATCAAGCGCTGATTCCCGGAGCGATTGTCACCGCGACGCTTAGAGCCACCAGGGCCGAGCGAACCGTTATCGCGGATGGCAACGGACAATACAGGCTGATTCAACTTCCGCCTGGCATCTACAATGTTACGGCCTCCTTTACAAACTTTGCCGCTGAAGAAAAGAGCGATCTCAACACGCTCGCTGGACAGAACGTCACACTGGATTTCGTTCTGCAGCCGGCCGCGATCAGTGCTACAGCCGTAGTCGTAAGCATCGCCGAAGCGCCGCAGGTCGATACGATGCGCACCATTGTCGGCGGTACGGTGACTACGAGCGAGGTTGAATCGTTGCCGGTCAATAATCGTTCGCCATTTGATCTGATTTTCACTCTCGGTGGCGCAGTTGAAGAGTCCCTCTCGACCCGCGAACTGGCCGAAGATCGCACCAGCTCGCGTTCGACTCCTGAGGAAGCGGGAAATTTTTCGCTTTCCGGCGGCGCCGCCTACTCGAACAATCTCACGATCGATGGTCTCGACAACAATGACGACCGCGGAGCTCGCGAGCGCTTCACCCCGTCGATCGAAGCAGTCGCCGAAGTGCAGGTGATCCGCAACCAGTTTGCAGCTGAGTACGGGCGTGCTTCGGGCGGCCGAGTCAATCTGCTTACCCGGAGCGGGGCAAACCAATATCACGGGCGGGCCTTTTACTTTTTCCGGGACGAATCTCTGAATGCGAATACGTGGAAAAATAATTCCCTCGGGCTATCGCGTCTGCCGTTACAGGAACACGATCCGGGCTTTACCTTCAGCGGACCGCTCGTCATTCCGAAGCTTTACAATGGCCGCAACCGCACCTTCTTCTTCAGCGCTTATGAATACGACGAGGTGTTGGACTCGACCTTGATTGACACACTGGTGCCGGTACAGCAGAACCCTCTGTTTCCTCTGCCTCTGCCAACGGACCTGTCCGCCCGGCGAATGGAGAACGCTTCAGCGCCGGCCTTAAACGCGGTGATCGCGCCTTTCATCACTTCGGTGAATACGCCGGGACGCAATCAGGTTCTCACGATGCGCATCGATCATAAGTTCACCGAACTCCACAATGGGCAACTGCTTTACCAGCTGGGCCGTTCGCGAAACCTGCGACAGTTTGGCGGTGGCGACCGTTTGGCCCAGGCCCTGCAGGGGAAAACGCGAGACACCGACGCGATCGCGTGGCTTGATAACTATGTGCTTTCGGCGCGGGCCGTGGCGCAAACGCGGTTTCAATATTCGCGTTTGACTCCGGCGATCCTGGCCGAAGGTGGTACCCACTCGCCGGTAGTCTTGATAGGAATCAACGATCCTTTGAAGTTGGCCGGCGGCAGACTCGTGGCTGGCACTTCCACCAGCGGATCTACTGATCGCCGCGAGACTCGCTTTCAATTCCAGGAGATTTTTGCCTGGCTCAACGGCAACCATTCGATAAAGTTCGGCGGTGACGTGCAAAGAATCAACTCCACTTTCATCGATCTCAGCGATGCCACCGGCACCTGGGATTTCGACAGCGCCGGAGATTTTCTGGCGAATTTGGCCAGCCGCTTCCGGCAAAACTTCCGGACCACTTCCACTCAGCACAATACCTACACGGGGCTTTTTGCGCAGGACGAATGGCGGCTGAAGCCAAACCTGGTACTGAGCTATGGAGTGCGCTATGAAAACGAGACCATTGTGCGCGACCTTAATAACTTCGCACCGCGCCTAGCTTTCTCGTACGATCCCTTCGGGACCGGGAAGACAGTAGTTCGCGGCGGCGCTGGAATTTTTTATAACCGCGCGCTGCTGCGCACTCTTGATGATTTCACTCTAGGCGCCCAAAAACTTTTCTTTGACACTGACACGCTGGTTGATCAGGCTACGGGCAAATTGATGACAAACGCCCAACGTCGGACTTTCATTACCGCAAATCTTCAATTTCCCCAAACACTGCCAACCGATTCGTCTTTGATCAAACAGTTCGGAGTGCTCAATTCGGGATTCTCGCGTCGTTTGGATCCGAAGCTTCGCATTCCGGAAAGTTACCAGGCCAATCTCGGTTTTGAGCGCGAGATCGGCGGCTTTGTTTTTGAAGCCAACTGCACCTGGAACCGCGGGCTGCACCTGTGGCGAGAGTTCAACACGAACGCTCCGGTGTTGCCAGCAGGGTTCACAAACTTCACTTACTTTCTGGCATCGCGCGACTTCACCAACTTTCTCAATGCATCGGGAGGTGTCCGGCCGATTCTGAATACTTCGTCCGCCGGCGATCTGGTGCGCTTTGTTCTGTCGCCGGGCGATTCGGCGAATCCAAATTCGGTCGTTCGCATGACGGAACTCGGCGTGCCGATCTCGCTCGTCAATCTCAACTCGTTTACTTCGACGACCGCGGTGAACACGGCCCTGGCAGCTTTGAATGGGTTGCGTCCAGACACGTCAAGAGGTGAAATCGAGCAACTGATTCCTGTCGGGAACAGCTTCTATCGCGGCTTGACGCTGGAGTTGCGCAATCGATTCAAACGCACAAAAAACGGTGCAGGTTTTTCCTTCCGCGCGGCCTACACGCTGTCTTCTCTGAGGGACGATGGCATCGTCAATACTTCCGATGCGCTGGTCGCCGGCGATTTCCGGAGAGAGCGGGCGCGGAGCCTGCAGGATCGCCGCCACCGCTTCGCACTTTCCGGAACCGTCGATACGCCGAAGCTTCTGGCCAGGCTGCGCCTCTCGCCGGTTTTACGTTTGGCGTCAGGCGCACCATTTAACCTCGGACTGGGCGGCGCCGATCGCAACCTTGATGACGTGGGCAACGACCGTCCGAACTTTACCGGCGACATCAAAGCGTTGAAATGGCGCCGACCGGGCCAACCGCTGGACGCATCAATCCTTGATCAGTTCGGCTTGCCGACGATTGGCCAGACGGGAAACCTGCCGCGTAACGCCGGCATGGGCCCGGGAATTTTTATTTTCGATCTCAGCGTGACGCGCGAATTCAAGCTCACCGATAGGATCAAGTTGCGCCCGTCCGTCGAATTCGACAATGTCCTGAACAAAACCGTGTTCAGTTTTGGCAGCGAGTTCATTGACTTCAGTGCCTTTGCTTCCACATCTTCAGCCGCAACGAAACAGGCCTTCCTCGATTCCTTTCTGGTGGCCACGCGCACTATGCGTCCGCGTCAGATTCGTCTGGGGCTGCGGCTGGATTTCTGAATGCGGAGTGGGGCACGGACATCCTGTCCGCCAGCCGACGCAGCCCGCTTCGAATCTTCACGACGAATTATTCTAAAAGTCCCTCGCGCTGCGCGCTCAGGCGGGACAGGGATGTCCGCGCTTCGCCAAATAAAAAGCCCCTGCCAAACGGCAGAGGCTTTTTTGGGGTCGAAGCTTAATTAATTCCTGTTACTTAGTGAACTCTAAGGTCAGTCCCTTTTCGCAAAAATCAAACTTCACTGGCTCGGACTCTTCATCGTTACTCCAGACCGCTTTGAAAATCCACTCGCAGGCTCCGTTGTCCGTTGATTTGTCCCAGACGAGTTCGTCGGTGTCGCCGGCTTTAATGCCGTCACCGATATCAAAGTAGCCCCACTTCTTGCCATCGTCAGACACCAGAATCTTCTTGATGTCGTGGGTGGTGTTGTTGTGGACCTTGAATTTGTAGTCGACGTTGGTCTTAGCAAAGCCAGGCGTAAAGCTCATCATCAGCAAGGCTGTTGCAAGCATGGCTAATTTGCCGAAATTGGTGTAAACGCGCATTGATTCTTCTTTCTCCTGTTTCTGAATTGACTGATTTGATTTGCGTCGATAGGAAGGTCGGGAGAGACCGTTCGACTGAACGATAATACGGGTTGGCCGCGATTTGTGCAATCCAAATCAGCCCGTGGTAACGCAAAAAACGTGGCGAGAGACCTCGTGGAAACTGGCAGGCAGCACATTTCCAGATGAGGGCAATTGGGTTTGATCTCGTTAGCACCTCGCTTAGCGAAGTAAAATGTCCACGCCGATAAAACCCGGAAACCGTTTCAAACGGCTCCATTCCCAAAGCAATCAATCATTACCGGGGTAAAGCCGCCGCGCTAATGAAATTGGAGTGAGACTCGGAAGGATCGGCTGCTAGCTCGTCGCAGATCCTCAGGCGATCCGCTACGCATTTATGTTCACTCTCTAACTTTCCCTTCACGATTCACCCGTGACTAGCTCCTGCGGTTTACGGTTCACAGTTAACGGTTTACGATGAAGGTAGTTTTCGAGAAGGGATCAATCGTGAAATATAAGGTATTGGGACGTACCGGAGTAAAAGTTTCCGAACTGTGCCTCGGCACCATGACATTCGGAGATAACTTTCTGAACATCGCGGTCGTCGATCAAGCGGGCGCCAATCAGATGGTCGCGCGATCTTTGGACGCTGGAATTAACTTCTTCGATACAGCGGACGTTTACGCTTACGGTCAGGCGGAAACCATTCTGGGTAAGGCCCTGAAGGACTGCGGCCCGGCGCGCGACAAAGTCGTGATCGCAACCAAGGTGCGCGGCGCGATGAGTGAAGGCGCCATCAACGGGACCGGCGACTTAAACAACGTCGGCCTATCACGCCAGCACATCTTCTCTTCGATTGAACAAAGTTTGAAACGTCTGGACACTGACTACGTCGATCTCTACCAGGTACATGGTTGGGACCTTCTCACACCGGTGGAAGAAACTCTGCGCGCCCTTGACGATGTCGTGCGACAGGGCAAGGTGCGCTACATCGGCTGCTCGAATTGGTCCGCGCGGCACTTGATGAAGGCTCTCGTGCTTTCACAACAGAAAGACTGGGCCGGCTTCGTTTCTCTGCAGGCTTATTACTCTTTAGCCGGACGTGATCTTGAACACGAGCTGCTGCCGCTGTGTCGTGAAGAAGGAGTCGGCGTGATGCCGTGGTCGCCTTTGTCCGGCGGTTTTCTTTCCGGTAAGTACCGGCGCGACAATCCCAATCCGCAAGGCGCGCGGCGGACTAACTTTCAGTTTCCCGCGATTGACGAAGCCCGCGGATTTGATGCGGTCGAGGCGCTGGATGAAATAGCGAAGCAGAAAGGCGCGACCGTAGCGCAAGTAGCTTTGGCCTGGTTGTTGGCTCAGCCCGGCGTCACCTCGATCATCATCGGCGCCAACAAAATGTCGCAATTGGAAGATAATCTGAAAGCGGCTGAGCTGGAATTAAGCGCAGAAGAAGTCGAACGATTGTCTGCCACCACCGCGCCGCGGCAGATGTATCCGCAATGGATGATCGAGCGGCAGAACTCGGGGAGATGAGGAGCCGAAGCGCCTCTTTGGAGTGCGTCGACAAGTCAACGCAGTCCAAAAACTTCTCCCACAAACTCCTTTATCGCCGCAATCGTACGCTCGGGCTGATCCAAATGCGGGCTGTGTCCACAATCTGTCAGCAGGACGGTGTGCACCGGCCCTTTACATCCAGCTTCGATCCTTCCGATCTGTTCCCAGGTTCCGTACTGATCGTCCTCGCCCTGAATCAACAGTATGGGCACATTAATCTTTGGCAGATACTTTTCAATATTCCATGAGGCAAACTCGGGATTGAGCCAGACATCATTCCAACCCCAGAAAGTCTCGTCGACATTCTCTCCATGATAACGAGCCAGGCGTTGTCTCAAGACGGAAGCTCCCATCGGAGCCCCAGTGTCCATTGGAGCACCCGCATCCTGCGGGCGGTGCGGAAGCATCGTGCCTGCGCTGTGCGTTCGATAATCCTCCGCAATCGCCCTGATACTCTTTAACC
Source organism: Pyrinomonadaceae bacterium (assembly GCA_035601635.1). GTDB lineage: Bacteria > Acidobacteriota > Blastocatellia > Pyrinomonadales > Pyrinomonadaceae > UBA11740. The sequence goes on along the minus strand of DATNNY010000448.1, from coordinate 81 downwards.
CCAACTCTTCGACAAACACATGCGGCGCTTCCAGAATCAACCCGCGCACTCTCGAGTCGCTGGTTCCGCCGGCGTGTATGA